>NZ_JADDYK010000009.1:0-2364 GCF_015163615.1 Vibrio sp. OPT18 | reverse complement strand
GTATCCGCCCCATGAACCCACAGGGCGAACTTGCTAATGTTTGAAGTTCCAGGGTAAGAGCGCATCGATATCAGGCTCAGCTTGCGCTAGCTCTTTCATGCACTTAACCATGTAGTCGTAGAGGATAAGCCCGTTTGCTTTGGCTGTTTCCACGATGCTGTAAAGCATCGCGCTCGCCGCCGCACCATTTGGTGTGCTCGAGAAGAGCCAGTTCTTCCTGCCAATGACCAGCGGTTTTATTGCGCGTTCAGCACGGTTATTGTCTATCGATAAGTGGCCATCATCGATATAGCGGATCAGCTTCGGCCATTGTCCAAGCGTGTATTTTATCGCTTTGCCTAGCGGGCTAGACGCTATCACTTGTTGAGTTGTCATCCACTCGTACAACTCATCAAGTATTGGCTTGGCATACAGTTGACGCTCTGCTTTTCGTGTCTCGACAGACGCACCTTTTAATCGTGATTCTATCCCATAGAGTTTCTGGATTTTGGCCAGCGCTTTATCAGCTTTGCCTGACTTACCTTTGCCTTGAACCTTTTTAGCATCCATGAACTTACGCCGTGCATGCGCCATGCAACCAACATTGGTGACTTGGTGAAGGCCGTCATAGGCACCATAGCCATCGGTTTGAAGATAACCACTATAATCCCCTAAAAAGGCAACAGGGCATGACCTCGCGCGACTGTTTTGATAGTCGTACAAGGCGATATTTTTCACGTTGGGGAGTGCGGCATCTGGCGAGTCTGCACCCGAGCAGTAGAGCCACATGTAGCATTGCTTATCTTCCTTGAGGACATTGAGCGGCGTTTCATCCGCCTGAACTACCACTTGCTCTAGTAGATGCGCTTTCAAGGCCGCATAAAGCGGTGCGAACTGCTCACTGACTTGGATAATCCACCTTGCCATAGTAGTTCGTGACAGCTCGATACCCGACTGGGTAAACAGCGACTCTTGGCGATACAGTGGCATCGCGTATTGGTATTTACCAAGGATGATATTGGCCAGCAAGCTTTCTGTCGCGAAGCTTTTAGGGATAATACTTTGTGGCGCTGGTTTTTGAACGATGCGATTGTTGCCTTCAGTTTGCTCGCACTGACGACAAGCATACTTAGGACGAACATATTCCAGCACTTTGAGTACCGCTGGTGAGAACTCTAGCTTTTCACTGCGGTCTTCACCGATTTTATGAAGACCATGCTTGCAGCAAGCGCACTGCTTTTCATGGTCGTCTAAGTCGAGTTCGATAACCTCACGAGTCAAGGTCTTTGGAAGTGGCTTGCGCTTACCACGTTTCTTCGTTGTGGTGGTTGTCGTGACCTCAACCTCATCTTCCTTAGTGGCTTCACATTCCACTTCGTTGAAGAGGTCACCTTGAGATTCATCGTAAGGTTTTAACGCCTCTGAGCGTTTAGAGAACTGACGGTCGAAAGCAAGCTTGAGTTGTTCAAGTAGCGACTGGCGTTCTTGTTTCAATCGGCTTTCTGACGCCATCAGCGCTTTCACCATCGCTTGTAGCTCGGCAACATTTTGACTTTCTGGATTGATATTTGGCGTCTTTTTCATGGCATTTATTATACTAAAATCATGCCGCTAACGCTTGGTGGATAAGGCTTTATTATCGATTAAGTCATTGTAAAATCGTTTATTCCAACAGGTTTGTGGCCGATAATCGTGAAGCCAGAAAGCAGCCTATCAAGCTCGAATTGAGTCAGAGTAAACACCTCATTTTTCTCTTTTGACGGCCACTTGTACTTGGCTTTTTCGAGGCGCTTATACCAAAGGGCGAAGCCTGTTTCATCCCAGTACAGTACCTTGATTTTGTCGCGCTGTTTATTGGTGAACAGGAACAATGCGCCGCTTCCCAAGGGTAAATCGGTGTCACTTTCGATAATCGCCGCAAGACCATTGATCGACTTTCTAAAATCGACGCTTTCACGATACAAGTAAATCTCTGGAGCGCTGAGCATGCGTTTCATGATAGCGCACCGATAAGCTCTGCGAGATAGACCACTGGCGTGCCTTGCGGAATACTCAGCTCAACATCATTGACGAGCAGTGTCATGTTAGCTGTGGCTATCTGCGCTTGATACTTGGTCGTCTTTTCGACGACTTCAGCTCGCACAAAGCCTAGAGATACGTCGGTTTTGTTGAGTTGCTGGCGTTTGGCATAGAACGTTGAGGGGTTAAGTTCATTGAGCTTACAAAATGCGAGTATCGACAACGAACTCGATTCAGATTGCTCGATAAGCGTTTGCCATTCTTGATTGGTGCGACGTTTTCTCATTTCAAATCTCCTCATGGTTGGAGACCTGATCTTATTATTCGCTCTAGGTGATTAGAATGCGGGGTTTATGACGCGCTTAC
>NZ_JADDYK010000080.1:0-204 GCF_015163615.1 Vibrio sp. OPT18 | reverse complement strand
AAGGGTTGCGCTCGTTGCGGGACTTAACCCAACATTTCACAACACGAGCTGACGACAGCCATGCAGCACCTGTCTCAGAGCTCCCGAAGGCACACCTGTGTCTCCACTGGCTTCTCTGGATGTCAAGAGTAGGTAAGGTTCTTCGCGTTGCATCGAATTAAACCACATGCTCCACCGCTTGTGCGGGCCCCCGTCAATTCATTT
>NZ_JADDYK010000079.1:0-228 GCF_015163615.1 Vibrio sp. OPT18 | reverse complement strand
CACTTCTGAGTTCGGCATGGAATCAGGTGGGTCCACAATGCTATGGTCGCCAAGCAAATTTTAAAATTCGGAAAACTGATTTAAAAGTCTCTTCAAACTCATTCAAGGTCTGGTCTTTCTTTGAGTCCATCAAAACCCCTTGGGTGTTGTATGGTTAAGCCTCACGGGCAATTAGTACAGGTTAGCTCAATGCCTCGCAGCACTTACACACCCTGCCTATCAACGTCG
>NZ_JADDYK010000078.1:0-366 GCF_015163615.1 Vibrio sp. OPT18 | reverse complement strand
GCTGCGGTCGTGGCGGAATTGGTAGACGCACCAGATTTAGGTTCTGGCGCCGAGAGGTGTGAGAGTTCAAGTCTCTCCGACCGCACCATTATTTAGATATCTTAAATGATATCATTGTTGGGCTATCGCCAAGCGGTAAGGCACTGGCTTTTGATGCCAGCATTCCCTGGTTCGAATCCAGGTAGCCCAGCCACTATTTAAACTCTTTGTTTAATTACTTAAGTTGTTAACTAAGAGCACAACGTTATTTCGAATCACCAATGTCGACATAACTACAAAGATTTGCTGCGGTCGTGGCGGAATTGGTAGACGCACCAGATTTAGGTTCTGGCGCCGAGAGGTGTGAGAGTTCAAGTCTCTCCGACC
>NZ_JADDYK010000077.1:11625-12205 GCF_015163615.1 Vibrio sp. OPT18 | reverse complement strand
AACTTCGATGCTGTCATCTTCTTGGTTTGAATTTTCTTCTAGCTCGTCTTCTTTAATTTCAGTTGTCATTATTTTGATGCCTATTTAATGGGTTAAGTCTTAATGTCTCTTCTAAATGATCTGGTGCCAGGTGCGCATAACGCATGGTTGTCGTGATCTCGCTATGCCCCAGAACGTCGCGCAGCTTCACAATGTTTCCACCATTCATTACATAATGGCTGGCGAACGTATGCCGCAGAACGTGAGTAAATTGCCCTTTAGGTAGCTGGATATGAGCCTTGGTAATTGCTTTAC
Organism: Vibrio sp. OPT18; assembly: GCF_015163615.1. NCBI lineage: Bacteria > Pseudomonadati > Pseudomonadota > Gammaproteobacteria > Vibrionales > Vibrionaceae > Vibrio > Vibrio sp. OPT18. The sequence continues at coordinate 11,911 of NZ_JADDYK010000077.1, read as the reverse complement.
GGAACGTAGATAAGCTACTCAAAAACATCCGTTCATCATTCACCGGCTTAAATGCCTTTAGTTCGTCAAATAACACCTGGTTAATGGGAACGGTTCGGTTCTTGTTTGACTTGGTATTTAAGAACGTCACTGAATTGTTTTTGATTTGTGCCGGCTTGAGATTTTCCGCTTCACCCCATCGCGCACCGGTGGCAAGGCAGATTTTCACAATAGGTAACAACGACTTATTGCGAAACGTACTGCAGACGCGCAAAAGCCGACCAATCTCCTCATGCTCGAGGTAACA
>NZ_JADDYK010000077.1:8956-11525 GCF_015163615.1 Vibrio sp. OPT18 | reverse complement strand
GTTAAGGGGTTCTCAAACTTGATCACCCCTAGCCTGTCCAGTTCGTTAAACATCGCCCTTAAATAAGAGTGCTCCCGGTTAACCGTTGCGGTGGCCACGTGAAGACTGCGCATCTCTCGATACTTCGCAAAATCTTCGCTAGTAAAGTCACTGGCTATTGGATTACCAAGCCTATCGACCATTTTGTAGAGCAACTTTCTAAGGCGAACGTGATCACGCAGCGTCTTACCATGTAGCCGGTACCAAATGGTCACGAACTCATCGAGTGTGCGCTTGTCCTTGCTGACGTTCTTAATGTCCTGGTCAACGCTCAAGCGCTTATCGTGCTGGATGGCCTTGCGCTTACTTTCGTAAACACGATGAGGATCTAAGCTCGAGTAAAAGCCCCATTCATTTTCTAGCAGCATTATTTACCCCTATAAAGCCAAGCCACACAGCGCTTTAAGCGCGTTTTTGTGCACCCTTCGCATCGATAACACCGCAATCTAATAAAATAGAAAAGTCTGGCGATACCTGACCAGATTCGGGGAGTGTTTTATCTGTAGTAAGCCAATAAGCGTACTTATCAAACCGTTCGTGCTGTGTGATTTTTATAAGAATTTCACCGCGTGGACTCCTCTTTTCTTGCTCGTAATCTCGCAATGTTCCTATCGGAATATCAACGAGTTGTGACATTTCTGAGCGACTTAACCCTTCCGCAATTCTGATCGCTTTGATCTTTTTTCCTAGATCCACTATTGACCCCTATACAGCATTTGCTGTAGATTTAATCCCATACAGCAAACGCTGTACTTAAATAACCCTAAAAAAACCGCGTTCCACCATAAAACGCTTAACTCTTGAGGATATCACAATGGCACAACTACCCGCACTGTTTCTGTCGGCGACCGAGTTCGCCAAAACCCATCAAATGGGGGTTAAGCAAGTCTATAAACGCCTTGATTTAGGTGATCTTCCAGAAGTGGAAAGAGAGGCCGAGGTTGGCAAACGCTATGTAAACCTGGTTCTGCTGGCTGAATGGCTAAGAGAGGGCAAGGTAACGCTTTCGAATTTGAGTAGCCGCAAATGACCAAATCAATACCCGAATATCAACAGCGTGTGATGGATGAGCGAGCGCAGCTTTCTAGTCGCGTGATTGCACTAGGGGCATTCCTAGGTGGTGAAGTGTTTAACGGTCTTAATCGCACCGAAAAGCGCTTGCTGAGAGACCAGCTTAAATACATGCGTAGGTATCTCGAAGTTCTTGATGAGCGAGCTCACCTGTTTGGGTTAGGCCGCGAGCTAATCAAAGCTAAAGAGGCAAAAAATGAAACACGCTGATTCCATCAAAGATATCTACAACGGATTGGTGCAGAAGTACCAATTCGATCAGAGCTGCCTAGCCGAAAACCAGGTACCAACATCAACGCGCTACTTTATGAGCGAAAAGCATCGAGAAAGCACCACGCTTAAGCTCGATATGCTTGCGCATTTCGCGCATGACCTTGGTGAGCCTGAGCTTGCAGGATCCATTTTAGCGGCAGCGTCTGAACTTGGTAGTGACGCTGTTTCACCCATGCCAATGTAAGGGGAATAACCATGATCGTAAAAACTGAAAACAACCTGCTTTTTGATAGCTCACACCCAAAATGCCAGCTCCACTATGCTCGAACTCACGGTCGTGGATTTGCTTTTATCCAGTGTCTCGATACTGGCTTGGATGGTAAGGCGGAAAGGATAAAGCGCTACTGGGGTTTTTATGCCGACTCTCTTGATGAAGAAAAAAACAAGGCGGCAATCCACGACATTATGAATACTGGCTCTTCGTGGCCTTGTTTGCCGCAGTAGTGTTTTTTCATGAAAAAGCATAACGCCCCACATTCAGTACGCACCAAAAAGACGCGAGGTAAGCGACCGCTTGCCTCGCTTAATCGTGCGTACTTAAAAAACCTATTAAAGTGCCCTTCAAAAAGCGCATTGCTCACCTCTACCAGCGGTAGAACGACGCAATCCCGTTTTTTAAAAGACATTTTTACCGTTATGGATACGCTCGTTAGCCAAATGTGCTCACGCACTCGTAAGGTGGGCGCTTCCGCTAAGAATGGATTCTTCCTCTTCACTTGGGCTCGTATTGCAGAGCTTTCAGAACTTCCTGAATGGCGCGTTAAACAGTGTTACCGATACTTAAGTAAAAAGGGATGGGTAACATCTAAACAGCCGTGGACGCTTCGCATAGGCGATGATGGCAAGCTTAAAAAGTGCGCCCTTACCAGTATTAAGCGCGTCACATTGAAGTACTTCGATGACATGGGGCTAACTTCCGCCTTTAAAGAAGCGCTTCGCGCCGGTGCAAAAACCATTAAAGATCGAGCTAAAGCGTTCGGGCGACCTGTAAAATACATTCTGACCCCTATTACGCTGCTAGAAGAGCGTCGTAAAGCCACTTCCCCCCCCCTCCTAACTTAACGCGCCCTTTAGCATCCGATTAGCTTCGGAGAATTTGTCACATCTGTTGTTTTGTTTTGGTTATTTTCTGTACAAATCTTCACAATGTCGCCCCCTCGATGTGAGGGTGTTTCTGCTTATCCCA
>NZ_JADDYK010000077.1:7205-8838 GCF_015163615.1 Vibrio sp. OPT18 | reverse complement strand
TAGACCCTGTCTTTATAGTGCATAGTTCTCAACTAGAGTCTTTACCTAAAGGTAAAAGAGATAGAGATCGTTAATGATTATTAAGAGAGTCTAATGAGGCGCCTCTCGAGCTCGCAAGCTCGCTGAGGCTTATTGGGTTCGCACTGGTTTTAAGCATGATTCTTGAGCCTAGGCGGCGCACACGCGGCTAAATGGACGTGATTCTCCCTAGGGGTTATGTTGTGATGTTCTGCGGCACACGAAGCCATACAGCGCGTTGAGTGACTGCAATGTTGCTTCGCAACGGTCTAGCAAGAAAGAGCAGGCGAAATCGAATCCCACGCACAGCAAAAACACTATATGTAGTGGTTGAATAAACCCATCAATACTACATATTGTATGCTGCGTTCGTTTTAACTACTATATGTTGTGTTTATTTTAACTACCTATAGGAGTGTCCATGTTCAAATCAATCAAAGGCGTACTGATAAGACTGCGTCGAACCATTAAGGGCAATCTGCCTTTACTGATGATTACCTTTCTCGTTACTTCCTCGGTTGCGCTGGCGCGCTTTGAAGGTGAGCATCTCATTAATGAGGGGATGCAAGTGATAATTGCTGATTGTTGTGCGTCAGCAATTGCGAGTTTTAATTAACCTATGCCAACGTTGGGAGACAGAGGAACGCTAATGAAAAATCTATCTATTGCGGATTGTAACCGCGATTTAACCGCGCTCGATGCTGCCGATAAGCTGGCGGCATCGCTTCACATTGAAATCGAAAAGCTCAAAGAAATGGATACCAGCTCGCTGATTAAAAAGGCGAGCAGTATGTTATTTACGGGCAAAATCTCACTTGAGGCATTAGGCCTACCGTCAAACCTGCTTGAGCAATTAGAGCAATTCGAAAAGTTAAACGGCGTTGCGCGTAAAAAACTACGCGATCGTATTAACGACGACCGCACCGAATTACTCAACATGTCAGAGGGTGTGGAGGTGATCAATGTCGGCTAAACATCCTAATCCCGTTCGCGGTTATATCGCCTGTACTGTCTGTTCGAGTCCGTCAACGGTTCACAATGTTGGTGAGGGAAAACTCATGGAAACGGGTGAACCACCAAAAAATGCCCGTAACATTGGCTTAATGTATTCATGCTGCCCTAAGTGCGGAAATACAGCCCCAAGTAAAAAGGGGACTGAACATATTCAAGCGCACAAGGTGGACAATGAATCAGATTTACCCGAAATAGTAACCGAACCTGTAACCGAACTCCCCCTACTTGAGGGGGTACTGGTAACCGAAGCGTTAACCGAACCAGGGGCGGTGGATACGGTTACCATGCAGACCGCTGAAGCGAGCATTGACGCGGTTGGAAGCGATGACGTAACCGAACCGCCACCATCTACCCAAAAGGAAAAACCATGGTTCAAACAAGTGTTGATCTTGTTGGGCCTGTTTGTTTTCCTTGCGTGGTCTATTCGTGAGCTGATGCCAAAGCGCGTGGTAACCGAAAAAGTAACCGAGGGTGGCACGCATGAGTGAGGACGAAAAACTAGGGCCGGAACTAGACACCGCGCCATTGGAAATCGTGGACGACTGGGGCGATTTTTCGAGTGTGCTAAATCAACTGGAACGTGAGGAGGGGGTAACCGAAT
>NZ_JADDYK010000077.1:0-7149 GCF_015163615.1 Vibrio sp. OPT18 | reverse complement strand
CGGTAACCGAATCAGGCCAGCCAGCAGTCGAAGATAAAAGCGAAGCAATGGCGGGTTTTGTTGAAATCGCTTTTGTTATTATCGAGCAAGTGACCAGCGTCACCGCTGGTTTTGATTTTGAGTTTGACGAAAAGGGCAAACAAAAGGTCATTGATGCCGCCGTTCCTGTGCTCAATAAACACGGTAACGGAATATTGAGCGTGTTTGGGGATTACGTCGAAGAGGTCACGCTATTAATTGCGGTACTGGCTTTGGTGTTATCAGCGAAAAAAACCGTAGCAAAGCATAAACTGGAGATAATCGAGAATGGCAAAGAAACCACCGCCGTTAGCGTTTCCAAATCCGGTTAACTCTAATGCGTCACTCAATGCAAAACACACTATCTACGTAGCGGGGACGGGCGGGGGGAAAACCTCCGCCATTTTCCATATGGAGACCATTCCCAAAAGTGCGCAAGTGGTGATATTTGACCCATACACGGGTTACACGGGTAAAAAACTCAAAGGGCAAATGGTACACGGCACAAAATCGCGTGTTGCCTTTTTAAAGGCGCTGCGTGTTGCTCGTCGAGCTGGCAAGCCGTTTAAACTGGCTTACATTCCAGCAAAAGGCGCTTGTGCCGAAGAGTTAGAATTCTTTGCGGGTTGTGTGTGGTCGATGGGGAACGGCAAGGCGGCGGAGCTTCACTGCGTGATTGAAGAGTTGGCCTCATGCGTGGAGACTATCGGCAAGCTCAAAGGCAAGGCGGGTGAACTGATGCGCGGTGGCCGCCAGTTCGCTATCGTGGTTCATTCCCTTTTCCAAAAAGCGCAAGAAGTGCCTAAAACCGTGACTGACCAATCAGATACATGGTGGGTGGGAAAACTTCAATCGACCCGTGATATTGAATGGGTATCCAATCAACGCGAAATTCCCGTTAATGAGTTAGCGAAATTGGTCAGCGCAAAGCAAAACGCTGAGCGTATCGGTAAGCCTGTCGCTGAATATCTGCTTATTACTGACTTTGGTCAGTACAAAAAAGGGGCGTTTAACTGTATCACGGGGGCGAAAGTCGCGGTTAAATCAGCGTGATGCACCTCTCAATCTAACCTATAGGTTACCCGTTTAACCTATAGGTTAACTCTTCTGTTTTTCTTCTCTCTTTTGCTTTTTCATAGCCCTACCCAATTGGGGACATTCTAACGTCGAAAGGCAGGGGATTTATGAAAATCAATTATCAAGCAACCGCAATTACCGTACTGGTCGTTGTTGTTGTCATTTCCGTTATCAATAACGTATCGATGCTGAAATCAGTGAAAGAGCTGATTAATGGCGACGATGGTTGGTTTTAAGGAGAAATGACATGTCAGTAAAACCAATCAAACTCAATTCAATGGTCGGCGCTAGGTGGGGTGAAAAAGGGACGTTACCTATTCCAGTTGGCCCTACTTACCAAGAAATCATCTTGGAAACCAATGCTGCTGCCGAAGATTTAGAGCGCGTCTCTATCACGTTGAACACCGATGAGATTTATGTATTAACGGGCTCTGAGCTTTTAATGCTTGAACGTTACAAGCGTCAAGACCACACCGCGGGTATTTTTGTTATTCCGTTTGCGGATGTGTCAGCACGGACGAAAAACGGGGTGCGTTATACCGCGCTGGTCACTGAGCTTGGTGATGCGATTCACCTAGATGTGCAATTCAAACAAAAAGCCGCCGATGTTGACCCGTTGACTATTCAAGTGTGGGCGCATGTGACCAATGCACAAGCGGCGCGCGTTATCGTGCCACGCATGAAACGACAAACGATGCCAGCGAACGCGCAAGGTGAGAATGAGTACGCGAGTCTTATCTCAAGCCCTGCTCTTTCTGTTCGTCGTATGCACTTCATGCACAACGACATTCAAAAGCTGAAAATTGAGCGTGACTTTACCAAAGAGTATGAAGCCAGCAAGCTCATTAGCGAAGCGAACACCAAGCGTAACAAGCGCACACCGCAAGCGGGTTATTTTCACTTTGATCCAACGGTACGTGGATTCTCTATCGATGAACTATTTCCAACGGTGCATAACTCTAACCTGACGTTTACCGTCACAACGGGTGATGTCCCTGGTTCGATTCCTATCTTGATTGAATCGGTTGAAGTCGTCCGCCCTGATTTGCTTTATCCACAATCAAAAAAATAAGGGGTTCACATGGCAGAGAGTAGCGGTAGCTTCTTTGATGACTTGCTCGACTTTGGCGCCGGCGCACTGGATTCGGTCGAAGAAAATCTTGGCGGCATTATTGGCAGTTTCATACCTCCGTCAACCTCTTCAAACCCAAGTGCAACGCAGCAACCTAACCAGGGTGTTGTGGACAATAACGGCAATTCAGTAACCGTACCGCAGGGCGGTATGGTTCAGGGAATGAGTAATCAAACCTTGATGACGATTGGCGGTGTTATTGGCTTAATTGTGCTTATTTTGCTCGTTGTGTTAGCAATGAAAAAATAAGGGGGCTCAATGCCAGTAGTTTTATTTTGGGCATTAGGTGGCTTGGGGGTTGGTAGTTTCTTTGGCTTTAGCATGAGCGACGGATTTAAACGGCTGATGAATGTCATCATCGTTCTTATCGTGCTTGTGATTGCTTTCAAATTATGGAAAAGCCAATGAGCAAAGTAACCGAGGATTTAACAGGAAAAGCAACGGATGGTTCTATGTTAGGTAGTTTAACAAGCTTAACAGGTGGTGGCGGGTTAACGGGGGGAAGTTCAGGGCCTGCGAATTCTGGCGGAACAACAACCTCTAATACCTCGTCTGGCTTTACGGGTGGTGTTGTCAATATGGGAAGCAATAACGGCATTCCCACATGGGCAATTATCTTGTGCGCGCTTGCTGCGGTTTATGTGCTCACCAAGCGATAAAAATGACTTGTCTCTGTGCTCTTGGGAGGACGCTAAGCCGAGGCTAAAAACAGCCCTTAGTGATTACCTACAAGAAGCAGAGCAAGCCGTTAAGCGCGGTGAAGAGTGTTGTTATCGCATTAACAACACTTACATGTTACTGCGTGGTGAAGTGTTTGACAGTGGCGAACGCGAATTAGTTGTCGTTGCGCTCAGTGGTGAAATGGCACTAGGGACGCTTGCAGCGGTTCAACACGCAAAATTAAATCACTTTACCAGCATAAGGGCGCATTTCGCTAAAAAGGGCGCACAACGCTTTATAGCGCGAAAATTGCGCTTACCTGTTGAGCTTGTCGAGACTCGAAACAATAGCGAGTTCGTTTTAAGAATAAGGTTTTTAGATATGGGTGGTAAAAGTAGCTCCAGCAGTACCAGCAATACCACAACGACAACAACCAATGTCAGTGGCACCGCTGCGGTCAGTGGGGATAACTGGGGTGCCAATATTTCAGGGGTGAACAACTCCGATATTAATTTAACCATGACAGACCACGGCGCTATGCAAGTGGCGGCAGAATTTGGCGAGGGTGCATTACAACTTAGCCAGGACGCACTGAAAAACAACACCGAGGTAAGCACACACGCCATCGATGCCATTACCAATATGGCAGGTCAACAAAGTGCGACCACAAAGGCCGCGCTGGATATGGCGGACGCGGCAAAGGCGCGCGAGCAAACGGGCACAAATGAATCGGATAATGATTTGCTTAAGAACGTCTCATTGATGGTTGGCATTGTGGCCACGCTGGTCACGCTGTATTTCATGATGAAGAAAGGGAATTAACGATGAAACGAAGTGTGACACTGGCACCGGGTGAAGAATACAGTTTTAACGTGCACGAGCTAGGTAAGTACTTAATTGTGCGAGAAGCAAGTAACAGCATCATGATCCACGCCGATAACATGCGCCCTGTTGAGATTGAGAACGGCGATACCGTTAGTGTTGAACGTTACGACGTGATGAAATTTCGTAACCATAATGCAACGGAAACGGTCATTAAGTACGAGATTTCGGATGTTTACGTTCACACCAAAATGCAAAAAATGGCGGTAGATGGTGAGGTTATCGTAACGGAAATCAAAGAGCCTATAACAGTTGAAAGGGTCAATAATCCTGTCATCGTACAAAGCAATGCGCCTTTATCGGTAAGAGAAGCAATTTATCATCGAAGTCTGGCAACGCGAGTGGTACCCGTAACGGGCACTACAAGTGTCACGAGCTATAAAACGAGCGGAAGTGTACGTTTTATGAACCTCACCATACAGGCCGATACGAATAATCAGGGTTCACTTATTCTATTGGGTTCAACTCTCTCTAAGCCAAACTTGGGGGGCATCGAACTGCCACCAGGGGCGGTTGTGCACTTTGAAAAAGGACTAACTGAAGAGTTTTACTTACAACCCAAAGACCTAAGCGTTTTAACGCGCGACGAAAAAGTTAATTTATCGGTCGTTGTTGAATCAAGCGCCGTGGTATCAAAAGAGAGTACGACGATGCAACAGGGTGTTGAAGAAGTGTTTGTAGTAACGCACTTAACAGAAAATGAGGTGATCGAATGATGTTTACGTACTTTCCAAAAGGTGGTTTTTCGGAATCGAATGGTTATGTACCAACCACAAGGACCGTTAACGGTAAGGCGCTAGAGGAAGATATTATTATCGGCCTTGCTGATATTACTGACGGCGATGAAACGCTAGAGCAAATTATCGATGAACTTAAAGACAATTCGGGCTCAGTGGATTTGTCTGGTTACGTACCAGTAACGAGGACAATAAATGGCAAGCCATTAAATAAAGATATCACCATTGATACAGGTAATGTTTCAGCAAAAGTTTCCGGTGGAGATTGGGCGTATGAGGTGGATCTTGGTCGTAGCAGTCATGAAGCCCATCTTTTTATCCCTAACGAAACGCAGATTAGCGGAAATATAGTAGCCATTAACATTGAAATTCAATGTTTGTCTGTGCCCACCGAAAGCGTGATGCATCCATCGAAGTTAACGTTTCAAATGATGAGTGGTCTTGGCAATGTTGGTGTACCTATTACTGACTCAATCGTTGTAACGAAAGAGGTCAGCGCAGGCCGTCTAATTACTCTATTTGTGCCAGAAAATGTAGGTGTGATTAAGTGCAAAAGAGAGCATCCAACAGCAAACGGCGCCCACTTAAAGGCAAGAATAGTCGGTGTGCTGTGCGTGTGATGTAAGTTAGGGGTCTTAAATAATGGTGAAACTCGTTATTACTTTGTTAATTATTGTTTTGTTATTGGTGGTATACATGAAACGAAGAGAAATCAGTAAAGCTGTTAGTGGCTTTGTTCTTTCAGCTCGTAGCGAAGCTAATATGCTTGGGGTACATGACAGGCTAAAAGCCGTCACCCGTCGAGCACTAGAGCTTAGCCCATACGATTTTGGTATCACGTCCGGCAAGCGAACCGCGGCAGAACAAAAAGCCATGTTTGATAAAGGTGCAAGTAAAATCGACGGCACGAATAAGATTAGCAAGCACCAGACAGGTACAGCGGTTGATTTTGTGGTGTACGACGAAAACGGCAAAGTGACGTGGGAAATGTCCTATTACGAAGCGGTTTCAAAAGCGTTCAAACAAGCCGCTATTGAACTTGATACGGCGATTGTTTGGGGTGGTGATTGGTCAACGTTCAAAGATGGTCCGCATATTGAACTCGATAAATCGGTGTTTCAGTGATAGGCGCAATTGCAACACTAGTCACAGGTGGCATTGATGCGTATAAGCAACACGGCCAAAACAAAGCCGAAGAATTAAAACGCAAAGATGAATTAGAGCAAGTCAAGCACACCGCAAAAGTGGAAAGACTGAAATCTGGTGAGGCCAGCGCATCAAACCTTGATGAAATGAGCATTAAAAATCGAGGTTGGAAAGATGAATTTATCATGCTTGTGGTGTTCATTCCGTTGATGCTTTCGTTCGTTCCTGACTATGCGACTTACGTTGAACAGGGATTTGCAGCTCTTGAAAATATACCAGAGCCATATTGGTATGTTGTTGGTGCGGTGGTCATTGACACATTAGGTATGCGCGCAATGGTGCGTTATCTATTGGAATTTTTCTCACATAAGTTTAGGGGTAAGTAGTGGAAATAATGGGGATGCTTGCAGCGCTAAATGATGTTGGCATGTCACCGGCGGCGATCGCATTAATTGGCATTTTGTGGAAGCAAGATAGACGGTTAACGATTATCGAGACAATGTTGAAAGGGATAAAATATGGCTAAAACTGGCTTGAAAGCGAGCGGTACACTTAAGAAAGGCTACCGCTTCAAAAAAGGCGGTGGTGTAGTGAAAGCAAAGAACACCACAATCAAGCGCAAGAAGAAGCGCAAGTAATAACAAAAAAAGCCCACTCATTGAGCGGGCTTTTTTATTTAATTCCTAAACTTAACGGCTAGGAAAAGCAGGACCAGGGGGACCACGATCACCAAAAAGGCAATTGGAGCGCCTAAGCTGCCAAGTTCATCAAAAATATCGTAAACTTCACCAGCAAACTCCCAAAACACACCGTTAGTTTCTGAATTTAATCGTTTAAGAGTAAATTCACTCCAGCTATATACACCATCATGCATGCTGAAAAATATCCTTATAACCGAAAAAACCCACCCGCCGAAGCGAGTGGGTTTTTTCTATGATTTGAGTTATGATTTGCGCGTCAAACGTTCGTTTGCTTAGAGTCTCGTTGAGAGTTTATAGAGCAGCGTGGAAACTATCCCTAAAACTATCACGACTTCTAAACCGCTTGCCTTACCCGTTCGTAGGGTAAGGTAAGCACCTACCGCACTCATCAATTCAATTAATTCTTTATTTTTACTTGTCGCTTGCGCCAAGTACGCATCGTTACGTTTCATATTTCCTCTCCTGCCTCACGGCGTTAGATCTACCTTGATGTACAAAGCCCACTCATTGAGTGGGCTTTTTATTTGAATGTCTGCATAGCTTCAGTAACGCACTCGTGAAAGGTTGGAATTGAATAACTATGCAAACAAATATGGCAGGGGTGGAGAGATTCGAACTCCCAACACGCGGATTTGGAATCCGCTGCTCTGCCAATTGGAGCTACACCCCTATTTTCAGTTTTAAAGAGCTGAAACTCTGAATAAGTGGCGGAGTGGACGGGACTCGAACCCGCGACCCCCGGCGTGACAGGCCGGTATTCTAACCAACTGAACTACCACTCCGCAGTGGAATACTT
>NZ_JADDYK010000076.1:0-299 GCF_015163615.1 Vibrio sp. OPT18 | reverse complement strand
ATGGTACTGGTTGTGATTGTGCCGTCTGCAAGATTTGGCTCAGTGATATCTAACGTACCATCCTGCATGATTTGAACATCATCACCGATGGTTACATTTAACTGAGAAACCAAAGAATCATCGCCATCGCTGTCTACTGCATAAACAGGCAGGTCAAAGCTCAAACTGTTATTCACCAGACCATCTTCGTGGTCAAGCGCTTCAAGTAACGTAAAGGTGTATTGACCTAGATTTGTACCAGAGAAGGTAACGGTAAAGACGTTGGTTTCAACATCCGACGCATCTTTAACAAAACCGAT
>NZ_JADDYK010000075.1:262641-279056 GCF_015163615.1 Vibrio sp. OPT18 | reverse complement strand
TTCTTTTTCGCTTTACCCATGTCACCACCGTTCTAACTATCACAAAGGTTCAGATCACGGGACTTGGAAAAGGTTCAACTGATTTAGGCAACAACGCCCTTTATTTCGATTACGCTTTTAAGGTCGCTCCTTATAAACAAGTCAAAAATGAACAGATTGAAGAACAATTTAAGTTATGCGAATACTTAGTTCTCTTTGCAAGAGAGCAGAAAGAGTCAGCTTACCGTCTTACTGCTATAGCTAAAGCAAGAAGTTCACTGTTCAATTTTAAAGTTGAACAACTACATGCGCATCATCATTCAAATGAAAACTTCGAATCTGGTAGTTTTGAATACTTGTGCATGAATCGAGAAATACACAAGCAATACCATGATGCTTGTGCTCAGTTACAGAAGATAATAAACATGTGCCATAGGCTAGTTAACCTTGGTCAGTTTAATATTCTGGCTGATTTGATGTGTGATGTGGCTTTATCTATAGGTATGTTTAAAACCATTCATAATGCTCGTGGGTCAAATGAAGCTATTGCATTCCTAGATGAATGGTTTGAAAAGATGATGCACACAGTATTGATGTACTCGTCAATTGTCAGTGAGATGAGAAAAATTGAGCAGCTGTATCTTATGGTCAATTTACAGTCTGAGCTTAAAACCATTGTTAAGTTTGACGTTAGATCTTTAATTCTTGAGCATTGTCCGAGTGCTGAAGAGTTATTGGATGCACTTGATAATGTAATGGCTAGTAAAGAAGAACCAAAGCCACTTTATGAAGCCAGTATCGAAGAGCAAAAGCTGTTCTTTGCTGACATGGCAAAAAACCTTGGTATGGACCCAGACGATCCTGCTTCGAGAGAGGGTCAGTTCATAGCAATAGGTTTAGCCAACTACGATCCAACAAATATTATTGGTCATTGTGAGCATATGTTTGTTGATTACCGACCTAGAGGGATGATAGCTCAACAGTTAGGAATGCACTCTCTGAGCATGCCTATCATGACTTGCTTAAAGCATAAGCACACAGTTGGAACTGGGAACTTGCTGATCAAAGCATTCGATAACTCGGATGGACCAGAGTTTGCGTTAGGATTTAAGCAAAGTCATTGTGATAAATGTTCTGATTGCTCACCAAGAGAAGATGATTGGGTTTGGAATTTGAAATGGCAGCAAGAAGAACGGACAAAGCATGTTGAGTGGCTAAATAAAATTGACTTTTAAACTGACGTATAAGTGACTTTAATGGTAAATAATATAAGTGCTATAAGCCCACCTCTGTGTAAGATAGCAAATGTTGTTTGATTCAGTTTCTGGGCACATTTTGGCACGTCTTTGTCCCAATCCTTTACTATTCTAAGGATTGGGACACAAGCCTTAAGTCATTTCTGTTCAGTTATTCCCTTGAGAGCCTATATTCGCCTTACCGACACGAAAACATACAAGCTTGTCCAAAGCCGATTTCAAACCAACGTTAGTTAAACTTGATTAAGGGAATGAAACCTCATTTAGTTGGCCGAACTCAGCCATAGCCTTTAAGTTCTTTCACTGATCTTCCAGCCACGAAAACGTTTGTCTCCATTAAGTTCTAAACTATAACGATTAATTACACTTCAGCCCTTGTTTAACCTTTTATTGCCTCCATATTTTCCATACAATCCTAAGCGATTATAAATAAAAACAATTTCAATTTCGGAGTCCTCATGAGCGACGTAAAGCACTGTAATTTATTGATTCTTGGTTCTGGCCCTGCTGGCTATACAGCTGCAGTTTACGCTGCTCGTGCAAACCTAAACCCAGTACTTGTTACGGGTATGCAGCAAGGTGGTCAGCTTACAACCACAACAGAAGTGGAAAACTGGCCGGGTGATGCTGAAGGTTTAACGGGTCCAGCACTGATGGATCGCATGAAAGAGCACGCAGAGCGCTTTGAAACAGAGATCCTGTTCGACCACATTAACGAAGTAGACCTTTCAAACCGCCCTTTCCGTCTTAAAGGCGATTCTGGCGAGTACACGTGTGATGCGTTGATCATCTCAACGGGCGCATCGGCTAAGTACCTAGGTTTAGATTCTGAAGAAGCATTCAAAGGCCGTGGCGTTTCTGCTTGTGCTACATGTGATGGTTTCTTCTACCGCAACCAGAAAGTTGCAGTTGTTGGTGGTGGTAACACGGCTGTTGAAGAAGCACTTTACCTATCTAACATCGCGTCTGAAGTTCATCTAGTTCACCGTCGTGACACGTTCCGCGCTGAAAAGATTCTAGTGAAGCGTTTAATGGACAAAGTAGAGAACGGCAACATTGTTCTTCACACTGATCGCACGCTAGACGAAGTTCTAGGCGACGACATGGGCGTAACTGGCGTTCGTATTAAAGATACTCAGTCTGATAAGACAGAAGACATCGAAGTAATGGGCGCATTCATCGCTATCGGTCACCAACCAAACACTGAAATCTTCAAGGGCCAAGTGGATATGAAAGATGACTACATCATCGTTCAGTCAGGTCTTGAAGGTAACGCAACACAAACCAGCATCCCAGGCGTGTTCGCTGCAGGTGATGTAATGGACCACAACTACCGCCAAGCAATTACTTCTGCAGGCACGGGTTGTATGGCTGCATTGGATGCTGAACGCTTCCTAGATGGCCTTAACGATAAGTAAATCTGAGATTGCAGATTTGATTATCGGAGCTCTCGCCTCAGTAGATGCAGGGCATCATCACAATTTGTTGTAAATCCCTAGAGCCCAGCGGTATATCCACTGGGCTTTCTTTTGTATACTACCCGCCCTCAACAAATAATAATTATCATTAAGCCTTCATAATGGATAAGAAAAAACAACGCAGCTTGAACAAGTGGCTTAAGCAACAGAGTAAGTTAGCGAAACGCTGGCTTATGATTGCGATTAGCCTTGGCGTACTTTCAAGCGTGTTTTTAATTGCTCAAGCAGCTCTTCTCGCCTCTATTCTTCACCAGCTGATCATCGAAAATGTCGATAAATCTGAACTGGTTGGTCATTTCGCAGGCTTGGCATTATCGGTCGTTGGCCGTGCTGGCTGTACATGGGGACGTGAGATCGCAGGTTATCGCTGTGGTGAACAGATCCGTGTCTACATCAGGCAACTCATCCTTGATAAGTTACGTGAGTTGGGCCCTGCTTATATCAAAGGCAAACCTGCGGGTACGTGGGCAACCCTGTTGCTAGAACAAGTAGAAGACATGCAAGACTTCTTCTCTCGTTACTTACCTCAGATGTCTTTGTCGGTAATGATTCCGTTCATTATTTTGGTTGTGGTGTTCCCCGTTAACTGGGCAGCGGGACTGATCTTCTTGATTACTGCTCCACTGGTACCGATGTTCATGGCACTTGTTGGTATGAAAGCAGCCGATGCAAACCGTAAAAACTTCAAAGCACTGCAACGTCTTTCTGGTCACTTTTATGACCGTTTGCAGTCAATGACAACCATCCGTTTATTTGATCGCACTAACGCTGAAACAGAGGTACTTAAAGGTGCATCTGAAGTGTTCAGAACGCGCACCATGGACGTGTTGAAAATCGCTTTCTTGTCTTCTGCTGTACTTGAGTTCTTCACGTCGATCTCTATCGCAATGACAGCGGTTTACTTTGGTTTCACCTACATTGGTGAGCTTAACTTCGGTCACTACGGCGCAGGCATTACGCTATTCGCAGGTTTGTTTATCCTTATCTTGGCGCCAGAGTTTTACCAACCTCTGCGTGATTTAGGTACTTTCTACCATGCGAAACAACAAGCAGTTGGCGCAGCCGAAAGTATTGTCGAGTTCCTAGAAACAGACATCACTAAAGTTAAATCAGGCGACACTCAGCTCGACCCGGCTCAAGGCATCAATATTGAGGCTCAAGACCTTAAAGTGTTGAGCCCTGAAGGTGTTCAACTGGTTGGCCCTATCTCGTTTGCACTGAATACTCGCCAGTCGACTGCATTAGTTGGCCCAAGCGGTGCGGGTAAAACAAGTTTGATCAATGCTATTCTTGGTTTCATGCCTTATGAAGGAAGCTTGAAAATCAATGGCGTTGAACTGCGTGACCTAGACTTAGCCTCTTGGCGTAAAACCATTAGCTGGGTTGGTCAAAACCCGTTGCTACTGCACGGCACAATTCGTGACAACGTCACTCTAGGTAAGCACGATATCACTGACCAAGTTGTCGAGAATGCACTTGAGCAGTCTTTTGCTAACGAATTCGTAAATGAGCACGGCTTGGATTACATGATTTCTGATCGCTCTGGCGGTCTGTCTGTGGGTCAATCTCAGCGTTTGGCTCTGGCTCGCGCAATGATTCAAGACGGCCAATTCTGGTTGCTCGATGAACCCACAGCCAGCCTAGATACTCGTAGCGAACAGTTGGTAATGAAAGGCATCAATAGCAACATCGAAAGCCGCACTGCCCTGCTTGTGACACACCAACTTGCCCCGCTTAAATCGGTCGATAACATTCTGGTTATGCGCGATGGTGGTCTTGTTGAACAAGGTCATTACTCTCAGCTTTCGACTGCGGGTGGTTTATTCGAAGAGATGCTTAACGCGAACTTAGCTCAACAAGATAATAAGGGTAATTTAGATGCGTGATTTACTGCCTTACCTGAAACTCTATAAAAAGCATTGGTTTGGCCTATCACTAGGCATGCTATTGGCTTTTGCTACTCTATCGGCTTCTATCGGCTTGTTAACGCTATCAGGCTGGTTTATTTCAGCTTCTGCGGTTGCTGGCCTGACGATTGCGCGTGAAACCTTCAACTACATGCTACCGGGTGGTGGTGTACGTGGTTTGGCAATGAGCCGTACTGCGGGTCGTTGGGGTGAACGTGTTGTTAGCCACAATGCGACATTCAAACTGTTAACTGATCTGCGTATCTTCTTCTTCAAGAAGCTGGCTCCGCTGATCCCAGGTCGTATTTCAAACCTTCGTGATGCTGATCTTCTCAACCGTTTGGTTGCTGATGTAGACGCGATGGATCACGTATACTTGCGCTTAGTAAGCCCAGTGACGGTGGGTGTGTTCGGGATCTTCTTCCTGACTCTGTTCTTGATGTGGTTCGATAGCTCACTAGGTTTAATCTTAGGTTCTATCCTTCTTATCATGCTGTTGGTTTGGCCTATCTTGTTCTACAAACTGGGTAAACGTAACGGTGGTGAACTGACACAGAACAAAGCGGATCTTCGTGTCACTACGCTAGATTGGATTGAAGGCTACAGCGAACTGACTCTGTTTGGTGCTGAAGAGCGTTACCGTAATGCAATTCTAGAAACGCAACGCAAGCTGATGGCGAATCAGTTTGTAAACGCTAACCTAACCGGCATGGCTTCGGCTGCGCTAATGCTGTTCAACGGTTTGACGCTGGTTCTTATGCTTTGGCTTGCGGCTGACGGCGTGGGTGGTAATGCACCAGACCCGTTCATCGCGCTAATGGCGTTCGCTACTATGGCAAGCTTCGAGCTATTAATGCCAATCGCAGGCGCGTTCCAGCATTTAGGTCAAACTCTGTCTTCAGCACGTCGCTTGAACGAAGTGATTCTGTCGGAGCCTGAAGTTCAGTTCGCTGAAGAGAAACTCGACATCAACAAGCCACTTGATATTACGTTCTCAAACGTGACGTTCAACTACCCTGACTCTGAGCGCAATGTTCTGAACGCTGTTGACCTAACGATCCCTGCAACGAACAAGGTTGCGATTGTGGGCCAAACGGGCTCTGGTAAATCAACACTGATTCAGCTTCTGACTCGCTACTGGGATCCTAAGAAGGGTTACATCTCAATTGCGGGCATTGAACTGACGCAGTGGAATGAATCACAGCTTCGTGAATCAATCAGTGTGGTAAGCCAACGTGTCGACATTCTAAATGGTACTTTGCGTGACAACTTGTTGATTGCAAGACCAGAAGCAACCGATGATCACTTAGCGAATATCCTAAAAGATGTTGGCCTAGAAAAGCTGCTTGAGAATAACGCGCTTGATAGCTGGTTGGGTGACGGTGGTCGTCAACTGTCTGGTGGTGAGAAGCGCCGTATTGGTATCGCACGTGCCATTCTTCATGATGCCCCTATCCTGCTTCTCGATGAGCCAACAGAAGGCTTAGATAAGCAAACAGAGCAGAGCATCATGACGCTGTTCGAAAAGCACTTCGAAGGCAAGACGGTTATCTTCATCACACACCGTTTGATTGGTCTGGAATCGATGGATTCTATCGTTCTGATTGAACAAGGCGAGATTGTTGAAAACGGCTCTCACGAGAAGCTATTAAACGAAGAAGGACGTTACTTCCAACTTCGTCAGGCAATCTAGCTTCCCCTGAAGCTATAAAGAACACCATTCAAAGCCCGAGTTTATGCTCGGGCTTTTTGTTGTCTGAGATTCTAGTATCGAGCAGCTCAAACAAATAATCACCGCCAATCACTTATTGCTTATTTGTAAGCAATATTAATACATTACTTACAAAAGCTTACTAAGAGCAAATGCCATTTCTTGTAACATGCTGGCTTTATAGCTTGCAGATAACTTGGTCCCCTATGGTATACAAACTCACAATTCCAACTCTTGTTCTGACTACGATGCTAACTGCATGCGGCGGCAGCGACAGCAATAACACGAGCGCGTCAAAGAATGTAATCGATGCATCAAGCGCTAGCTCAGTGGTTAGTTTAGGAAGCAATTACTCACTGCAATTCAGCGTGAAATCGATTGCTGCGGGTACAGACAAAAACGTGAACATTGATATTACTCAGTATGGTAATAATCTAAAATCTAGCGGCAGCTTCGCACAAGTTCACGGCATTCCTGAGCGCAACTACAAAACCCAAAATGATGCTGATATTACCTTTTCAGTGACGGCAACAAACTCAGCGGGTAAAACGTTTAACGTTGAAAATTTCGATATTTACTACGAGAACTTTAACTCAACAAAGACACCTGAAAAGCTTGCTATCGCGGAGGTTGAAAACGACATAAACAACGTCATCCGATGGAAAAAAGCAGACACTGTGTCCATCAATAAGCAATTCATTATTGATGCTACTGGTGACAAATTTAATATCGACCAAATGAGACCTATGAATCTCTATGTTCGTGTTGGCAACACTCTGAGCAATGGCATTCAATTTGTTCCATCCTTCGCTCAAAGCGCCTCAGAGACATTTTCACGAGTGCCTACAGTTGACTGCTCTGTTATCTCAAATACAACGGGTGAGCTGCTTACAAATGGCATCAAGCAACAAACTTGCGTTGAAGCTCATGGTTATAAGATCCCGCTGTTGATCGAAGATAAATCTAAAAACAATTCTGAAGCAAAAGTCGCTCACGTTAAAAACATCATGCAGTACTACCTTGATAACTTCCCCGCTGAAGTGACTAAGGCAATTTACGACAGCAAAGCGACCATGGGATTCTTTTACGATGAAGATTGGTCTGACAGAGATGGCGGTGACTTCTTAGATGAAAATTACCGCTTCCAAGATCTGTTCGCGACTGAAACTACTGACACAACAACAGGCGAGAATAAACCGGATCTAGTCACTCAAAGAGACGCTGCGTTCGAAGAGATCATTCACTTTGTTCACGATTACGGTGTGATGAACCTAGCGGTGCAATCATCTTCGTCGAAATGGGGTGTGATGCAGAAAGAGTTAGATGAACTGAATGAGAAAGCGATTCTTTCAGGCTCATACTTTCCGAACGGTAAAGACTCTACGATTGTCGAAGCAGATTTAGACGCAGAGTCATACGACCAAGAGTACCTAGCCTATTCTTTGTATGCCTACTACGACCTGAACTATAAGGGTTACAACGCGCAAGAGTTAAGTTCAGCAACGTTCACAGAGCTACAAGCGAACGACCCTGCGATGGTTAAATTTATGGAGCAGTACTTCCCTACTCGTGCTGCGCTTAAAGCTAAGTTCCCAGGTTACCCGAACAACTAATTTGAGTTCATAACTCTAACTAGCACGCACAAAAAAGCCGAATGTGATAATCACATTCGGCTTTCAAATTACCTATTAGCGCTTACAGCTTGAAGCGGCTGATTTCGCTTTCTAGCTCGTGAGACAGTTCAGAAAGCTGCGCAGCTTGCTCTGCAGCTTGGTGTGCTTCGTCTGCTAGCTCATTAGATACGTCACGGATTCCTTCAGTGTTACGAGTAATCTCAGACGTTACTGACGCTTGCTCTTCTGCAGCAGAAGCAATCTGTGTTGCCATGTCGCTAATGCGTTCAACAGCAGCATGGATTTGCGTTAGGCTTGCAGCCGCTGAGTTCGCGTCATCAACACTGGTTTCAGCAAGTGTACGGCTATCGTTCATGATGTTAACCGCTTTGCCTGTTGTACCTTGTAGCAACTCAATCGTTTGTTGAATTTCTTGCGTTGAACCGTGTGTACGTTGGCTCAGAACTCGAACTTCATCCGCTACTACTGCGAAACCACGACCTTGCTCACCGGCACGTGCAGCTTCAATAGCGGCGTTAAGTGCAAGTAGGTTCGTTTGTTCTGCAATACCTTGAATGTTAGACAAGATAGCGTTGATGCTGTTGCCGTGCTCTTCAAGCTCTAGAATCACGTTGGTTGCGATTTGAACTTCTTGAGCAAGGTTTTGGATAGAGCTTTGAGTCTGTGTTACTTGACCAGTACCGTGCTCACACGCGCCAACCGCTTCAGATGAGTTCTGTGCAGTGTGGTCTGCGTTACCTGCGATCTCTTGTGTTGCTGCAGCCATTTCGTTAACGGCTGTTGCTACCATGTTGATCTCGTCTTGTTGCATTTGGATACGAGCACTACGTTCTTCAGCTTGAGAAGCCGTTTGACGTGCTTGGTTGCCTAGCGCAGCAGATACTTCGCTTAGCTTGATCACCATAGTGTGCATGTTGCCCACAAAACGGTTGAAGTTTGCAGCAAGCTGACCAATTTCGTCGTCGCTCTTAGGCTCAAGACGTTGAGTAAGGTCGCCCTCACCTGAAGCAATTTCTTCAAGTGCCGCTGAAACGCGGTTTAGGTCGCGGAATAGGAAGCTTACTAACCAAGACACGAGTACGATTACGATGAGCGTAATAACGACAGCAGTGATGATCAGCTGAGTAAGTAGCGTTGAGTGGTTCGCTTCTTCTGTTGCTTTGTCCATCTGAACCGCGAAGATCCAGTTAGTGTTAGGCACTTTCGTGAAGTAAAGCAGCTTGTCAGCGCCGCGCTCTTTGATGATCTCGATGCTACCCGTGCGCACTGCGTTTTCGATGATAGGCATAGAGATATCGTTTGAAAGTTGGCTTACTGGCTTCAAGCTTAGTGCTGAATCTGGGTGTGCTAGGAATGTGCCGTCAGAGGCATCAATTAGCATTGCGTAAGCGTTGTCACCAACATCAAGGCTGATTACATCGTTAACCAATTGGTCGATAAGTACGTCTGCACCAACAACACCAACAAGTTGGCCGTTGTGGCGAACAGGTTCTGCGATCGTTACTAGAAGTGCTTTGGTGATTGCATCTTGGTAAGCCGTGGTAATGATTTGCTTACCTGCAGCGTTTGCTTCTTGGTACCAAGGACGTTGACGAGGATCGTAATCTGCACGATTACGTTCAGGGTGTGAACGGTACATTCCACCTTCTGGAGTACCTAAAAAGATATCGTCAAAGCCACCCGCTACACGAGCTTGCTTAAGGAAAGGAACAACATCATCCTCTCGTGAAAAGTCATTAAATGCTGATGCGATATCCGTGCGGATATCAATCCAGTTTTTAATCCCTTCAGATGCTGCTTCAGATACGCTTTCAGCTCGTAGGTATACGCCATTACGAGTCTGTTCAAATAATTGGTTTGCTGACAACCAAGTCAACGCTGTAGCCATAACGACAACAGCAGATAGGCTAGCACCTATCAACTTCTGCTTTAGTGTTAGTTTCATGTCAAAGTTTCACGAGTGGTGGGAAATCTCGCGCATACTACCCAAAATCAGTATTAAATTCGAGCGATTTTATAATTTAATATCGGAATATAATTTTAAGCAAACCATAAGCTTACCTAATGTCAATTCCTTGGCTTGTCGCCAAATTTAAGGCGGCATTATCTCTACGGTTATTAGAATTTTTATCGCACTTCACATGTTAAAAAGAGGCAAGAAAACACGGTACAGAAGAAACAAAAAAGGCAGAAGAGTTTCCTCTTCTACCTTCATATTATTTACCGTTCTACTGCGTATAAATTGCAGTAGATTTCAGCTTAAAAAGCCTAGCGTTTTTCTGTACGCATACCCATTAGCAAGCTTACACACATCAGCAATAGAATGATGGTGAATGGCAATGCCGTCGAGATTGCACCCGCTTGTAGAGCTTGTACTGCTTCAGTACCACCAACCCACAATAGAGCAACAGCGATCGCACCTTCAAGGAACGCCCAGAACACACGTTGAGGCACAGGCGTATCAACTTTACCGCCCGCAGTGATGCTGTCGATTACTAGAGAGCCTGAGTCAGACGATGTAATGAAGAATACTAGAACCAATACAACCGCAATGATTGAAAGCAGAGTACCGAACGGCAGTGCATCAAACATTTGGAACATTGCTAGTGATACATCTGTTAGGCCGTCTTGACCAAGAATACCTACGTTATTCACGATTTGGTCAATCGCCATGCCACCGAATACTGACATCCAGATGATAGTCACTGTAGTCGGTACAATTAGTACTGCTGTGATGAACTCACGCACGGTACGACCTTTAGAAACACGTGCGATAAACATACCTACGAATGGAGACCATGAGATCCACCAAGCCCAGTAGAATACAGTCCAACCGTGCATCCATGTTTCATCTTCACGACCGTGAGGGTTACTTAGCGGAATGATGTTTTCAATGTATGCCATCAATGTTGTTGGGATAGAACCTAAAGTCACCGCGTAGCCGATTAGAGCCACTAAGATAAGCAGAAGGAAAGCAACCAACATGTTGATGTTACTGATAACTTTAACGCCACCATCAATACCACGAAGTACTGATACTACCGCCAATAAAGTCACCGCTGTAATCACAATAACTTGCAGACCTAGGCCCGCTTCAATGCCGAATACATGCTGAATACCACTTGCCGCTTGTTGCGCACCAAGACCTAACGATGTCGCCAGACCAAATAGCGTTGCAAGTACAGCAAGAATATCAACAATGTGACCAGCCCAGCCCCAAGCTCTATCACCTAAAATTGGGTAAAAGATAGAACGGATAGAAAGAGGTAATCCCTTGTTGTAAGAGAAAAACGCAAGTGACAGTGCTACTACGCCATAAATCGCCCAAGGGTGTAGACCCCAGTGATACATGGTTGCACCCAATGCCAGTTTTGCAGCTTCTGGTGTGTTTGGTTCAACACCTAACGGAGTTTCAAACCAACCCGTGAAGTAAGCAGCAGGCTCAGCCACACTCCAGAACATCAAGCCGATACCCATACCTGCGGCAAATAGCATCGATAGCCAAGAGATGAATGAGTAATCTGCCGTCGCATCAACACCACCAAGGCGGATTTTGCCGTATGGAGAAACAATCAAACCTAAGCAGAAAATTACGAAAATATTACCCGACCAGATGAAAAGCCAATCAAACGAATTGATAATCTGGCCTTTAACGCCATCTAGTGCAGCCTTTGCTGAAGCGGTATCTGTAATAAGAACACCGATCAGGAACAAAGCGATAAGTCCCGCACTGATACCAAATACTGGGTTATGAACATCAAAACCCCATTTTTGGACGTTATCTTGACCGACAGTGTAATCCGTACTGTCGATACTGTATTTATCTATACCTTTAGTCATTATCCCTCTCTACGGAATACTATTAGGGTCTATTGACCTCGTATTCCTTACTTACCTGCGACTTAATCACAAACTCGAACCTACGATCCAAGTAGTACAAGCTGTTGTCACAATAATTCAAATACTTGGATGTCTGAAGTTTAGCAGGTTAACTTGTTGTTTTCAGTAAACCAGAATCGGTTCGATGGAATTTCAAACAATATTCACGTAATTACTCAAGTTTATGACGAAAAAAAGGTCGACCCTGTCGACCTTTTTATCAAAAATACTTTTAACTCAAAGCATTTTGGTGCTTAACCAATTGATTTTCAGTTCGTAAACCTAGCAATAAGCTTAGGCACATAAGCAATAATATGAAGGCAAATGGTAGCGCCATTGATACCGTTCCAGCTTGCAGTGCTTGAATTGATTCCGTACCACCAACCCACAATAGAACCGCTGCAATCGCGCCGCCCATCAACGCCCAAAATACACGTTGTGGAACCGGTGCATCCACTTTACCGCCAGAGGTAATGCTATCGATAACCAAAGAGCCTGAATCAGACGAGGTGATAAAGAACACCATAATCAAACCAATCGATACCACTGAAAGCACAGAGCTCATTGGCAGTGCATCGTAAGTATGGAAAAGAGAAAGTGTAATATCTTGCAGACCATTCATACCAATCTCGCCCACTTTGTTCGCCACTTGATCAATCGCGATGCCACCGAAAATAGCCATCCAGATGATGATTACTGTCGTTGGGATGAACAATACAGCAACGATGAATTCACGAATCGTACGACCTTTAGAGATACGAGCGATGAACATGCCTACGAATGGAGACCAAGACATCCACCACGCCCAGTAGAATACCGTCCAACCTTGCATCCACGTTTCATCATCACGACCGTGAGGATTACTTAAAGGAATGAAGTTTTCAATGTAGCCCATTAGCGCGGTTGGGATAGCTTTAATACCCGCCATGCCACCAGCGATGGTTACGAAGATAAGCAAGCCCAAAGCAACCAGCATATTCACATTACTCAGAAGCTTTACACCACCGTTAATGCCGCGAACCACTGACATTGTCGCTAAGAAAGTAACCACTGCGATAACAACCAACTGCATGCCAATCCCGCCATCGGTACCAAATACATGGTTAATACCACTTGTTGCTTGTTGAGCACCTAAGCCCAGTGAAGTTGCAAGGCCAAATAGTGTTGCAAGTACAGCGACGATATCAACGATATGACCAAACCAACCCCAAGTTCTATCACCCAAAATAGGATAGAAAATAGAGCGGATTGATAGAGGTAAACCTTTATTGAAGGTGAAGAAAGCAAGCGCTAAAGCAACAACAGCGTAAATCGCCCAACCGTGAAGACCCCAGTTGTAGATGGTTGCACCAAGAGCCAACTTCGCCGCTTCAGGAGAGTAAGCTTCAACACCTAATGGCGTTTCATACCAGCCAGTGAAGTAAGCCACTGGCTCAGCCACACCCCAGAACATTAAGCCAATACCCATTCCTGCGGCGAATAACATCGACATCCAAGATAGGTTTGAGTGCTCTGCTTTGGCATCATTGCCACCAATACGTATCTTGCCATACGGGGAGACAATGAGGGCAAAACAGAAAATTACGAAGATGTTTGCTGCCCACATGAAGAAACCATCGAAGTTACCAATGACTTTCCATTTGATTCCATCAAGCGCCGCTTTTGCGGTTTCAGGGTCTGCGACTAGAAGTGCCAGCAGGAAGATAATGATCGCCCCTGCACTGATTCCAAATACTGGGTTATGAACATCAAAACCCCATTTCTGAACGTTATCTTGTCCTACTGTATAATCGGTATTTTCAATACTATACCTATCTTTTACAGGCTCCATGCTTCCTCTCTAATTTGCAGCGCACAGTTTGCAACATTGCATTCGGCGCTTAAATTTCGAAAAGAAGAATATCAACCTGTCGCAAAAATACTAAAAAAACCTCCATAAAGGAGGCGTAAATTACACATTTAGTAATTAAATTACACATTTAACGTTATTTAGCGTAAGATCAGTCCACAAGCCCGGAGCTGACCGCATATTTTGCAAGCTCTGCCGTAGAGTGAATATCGAGCTTATGCTTAATATTTTGCCTATGGGTTTCTACCGTTCGATAGCTGATATTCAGCGCCTTTGCGACCTCTTTACTGCTCTCCCCTTTTGCGACTAATTTCAGCACAGCCTCTTCACGCCTGCTCAATGGATTCTTGACCGATGGCGTTGGAGTAATCGGCTGAGTAAACAAATTCTGCGTGACTTTTTCACAGAAATAGGTCGAGCCTTGATTGACCGTTTTGATTGCCTGCACCATTTTTTCAGCCGAAATCTCTTTCAACATGTAGCCGACAGCACCCGACTGCATCACTTTCATGATGTATTCACGGTTGTTATGCATGGTCAGCATCAGTACCTTGGCTTCTGGGTCTTCTTCTTTGATCAGATGGGTGGCATCAATACCATTCATGATAGGCATGCTGATATCCATCAACACCACATCAGGGCGCAGAGACTTAACGACCTCTACCGCTTCTAGCCCATTACTGGCGGTACCTATCACGCTAATATCTGGCTCGAGTTCCAATCTCGCCATAAAGCCATCCAGTACCACTTGGTGATCATCAGCAATCACAACTCGAATAACTTCACTCATTCATTAATCCCTCTAGTGTCAGTAACACTGTAATTTCCGTTCCGAGGCCAATCTCACTCATCAATTCAAAGTCACCACCGATGAACTCCACTCGCTCTCTCATGTTACGCAGCCCGATCCCTCGTTTTTCCATCGCTTTATAGGTGTTGAAACCGACACCGTTATCTTGAATCAGTAGTTGCAGCACATTACCAATTTGCTGCGCGATAACCGTTACTTTGGTCGCTTGCGCGTGTTTCTCGATATTATTCAGCGACTCTTGTACCACTCGATACAAAGTTGTCGCAGCCTCAGATTTCAACTTGCCCTGTTGAGTACTAAATAAAGTTTCCACCTCAATACCCGAGTGCGCCTGAAAATCTAATAACAGCGAAGACAACGCCGCTTCTAAGCCTATGTCATCCAACGAACTTGGGCGAAGTTGATGCGAGATGTGCCTCACTTCCTCGATCGCTCGCATCAGTGAATGCTGCGACTTATTCAAATGGGCTTTGAGGTCTTCATTTTGTAGCTTATTACCGAGCAGTTCTAAGTGGCAACGACTCGACACTAATAATTGGTTAATACCATCATGCAACTCACGTGCTAGATGCTTCTTCTCGTCTTCTTGGAACATCACCGTCTTATGAGCCAGTTCCTTTAGGTTGTTATCCGCAATCCGATGTTCATGCATGTTAATGGCCAAGGTCAGTACGATGATGACCGCGACTGTCACGCTCAAAATCACCACAATCGAAAAGAACGTGGTTTCAATATTATTGTTAATCGCAGCCTGCATCGAAGCCACTTCTTGGTGTACATCTTCAATATACAAGCCGGTGCCAATCATCCAGTCCCAACGCTCTAACCAAGCAGCGTAGCTCAGCTTAGACACCACTTCTCCAGTCGAGGGTTTTTGCCACAAATACTGGTGAAATCCGCCTCCGGTTTGCGCTTCTCTTAACAGAGCCTCTATCAGAAAGTCGCCATCTTCATCTTGCAGTTGGAGTAGGTTTTGGCCTATCAATTCTGGCTGAATTGGATGAACCAAGTTGGTTCCGTGGCGATCATATGCGAAGAAATACCCATCAGAGCCATATCTAAGTTTAGACAATATGGTTCGAACTTTTTTTTTGGCTTGGGCTTCTTGGATATTTGGATCGTTATAGACGTGTTCTATGGCGTCGAAAGCGAGGTCAACCGTGTCTTTGAGGGCGTTTTCACGCGACTTGATTAGGCTGTCTCTAAAGATCTCAACTTCTTTAGCGCCTAACGTCTTAGTCTGGTGTAGCGAGATCCAGCTAATACTCGCCGTTACCAGCAGCAACGGGAGCAACGTCAGCAAAATCAGCTTGGCTTTTAGAGGCATTCCTTTCCCTCACAAAAAACGGCTTACTGAACATCAATAAGCCGTTTTACTTTAGCAATTTATAGATAGCCGTTGAAACATATCATTCACATTCTTGGCTTCACTCACATTCCATAGAAAGATGGGAAAGCGAGAAGTGATCCAAGTACGAGGATTTGAATCAGAATGAACGGCATTACGCCTCGGTAGATGTCCTTAGTTGTCACACCTTTAGGTGCTACGCCTTTGAGATAGAACAGACTAAAACCAAATGGCGGCGTCAGGAATGAGGTTTGTAGGTTCATCGCGATAAGGATAGCGAACCATGTCATGTTGATGCCCATCAGTTCAGCAACAGGCGCAATGATCGGCACGATGATGAAACAGATCTCTACGAAGTCGATGAAGAAACCCAGAATCAAAATCACCAACATGGTAATGATCAAGAAGCCCCATTTCTCACCTGGCAGTTGCAGCATCCACTCTTCAACCAGATAGTCACCACCAGTGTAGGTAAACGCCATTGAGAATGCCGTTGCACCCAACAAGATAGCAAATACCATCGCGGTTACTTTCACCGTCTCTTTCGACGCGTCGTACACCAT
>NZ_JADDYK010000075.1:259467-262585 GCF_015163615.1 Vibrio sp. OPT18 | reverse complement strand
CGACCAACTAAACTGACCGTAAAGCAGTGCAAGTATCATCGCACCCGCGCCACCTAATGCCGCTGACTCTGTTGGCGTAGCAACACCTGCGAAGATAGAGCCGAGTACAACAATGATGAGCGCTAAAGGCGGAAGAATCGCTTTCAGTGCATTAAACACTTCTTGCTTACGGCTGATGGAGTCATCACGTTCAATCGGTTGAGCCGCTTCAGGGTGTAGCTTCGCGTATATCAAGATATAAACGATGTACGCGCCGACCAGCATCACACCCGGCCAAATCGCCGCTTGGAACAAGTCGCCAACCGGAACACCGAGTACATCACCTAATAAGATCAGTACGATAGAAGGCGGAATGATCTGCCCTAGCGTACCAGACGCACAAATAGTGCCGCAGGCTAAGCCTTTGTCGTAGTTGTACTTAAGCATTACGGGTAACGAGATAAGACCCATCGCCACTACCGAAGCCCCTACTACGCCGGTTGACGCAGCAAGCAGTGAACCTACGAGTACCGTCGAGATTGCGATACCACCACGAACACCACCAAACAGTCGGCCCATTGACTCAAGCAACTGCTCAGCAAGCTTGGTCTTTTGCAGAACAAGCCCCATGAAGACAAACAATGGAACGGCCATCAGCACCGTGTTTTCCATGATTGATTGAATTCGATATGGCATAAAGGCAAACATTTCGATGCCCTCAGCCCAAACACCAAAGATTAAGGCGATACCACCAAAGGTGAAGGCCACTGGGAAGCCAAGTAAAAGTGCAAACAAGGCTACGAAAAACATTACTATTCCAATCATGTTCAGCCTCTACTAATTCTTTGTATGAGTATTGTTTGCATGGATAAGATGCGGATTAAAAATCTTATTAAGTGAATGCAGGATTAAACCCACGCCACTGAGTGCCATTAGGAAGAATGACAGCGGGATCATGGCTTTGATGATCCAGCGATATGGCAAGCCACCCGGGTCACCTGAGGTTTCGCCGAGGTTATAACTCTCTTTGGCCACATCAATTCCAAACCAAGCAACCAGTAAACAGAAAGGCATCAGAAAGATAAGTGTGCCGAGCAGGTCAATAATGGCTTGTGCCTTGAAGCTCAGTTGCTCGTAGAACACATCCACTCGCACATGGCCACCAGCCTTGATGGCATAAGGAACACCTAATAGGAAAACGGCTGAGAAGAGGTGCCACTCCATCTCTTGGAAAGCGATTGAGACATCATTGAAGGCATATCTCATGACAACGTCATACACAACGTTGGCGATAAGTAGAATAAACAACATACTGGAAAGCCATCCCAGTGCATCACCGATACGATTAAACACGCGTTCAATATAAATTAGACTTCGCATTCCCGACTCCATGGAATTTGAAAAGACATCTTGCAGTACAGCTAACCCAACTAAAAACAATTCAGTTTATAGCTAGCAATAGGCACGACGTAGAAAGGGTTCTTGGGCAATTCATTATTATGTTTAAAATGAACCCGCCGCTTATCTGTTTAGGTACTTAAGCCCTTAGACTTAAGCTATGTAACAGTACGTTTGCTTTGGGTTCATTTAGCTTCAGTTCAACAACTGTCGATTATTTCGCTTGGCTATTTAGATAAGCTCTGTGTGAAATATCCGTCCATGAACGTACTTGCTCTAGGTAGCTTGCTTGTGAAGCTTGTATCTCTTTCGCCAACTCATCTTTCTCAGCGTGCTCAGCAAGAAGACGATCGTTCGCTTCTTTCAGTGCCGACATTACCTCTGGTGGGAAATCTTTAACTTGTACATCTGGGTATTCTGTTTTCATTGAAACCCAGTTCTTACCACTTTCGTGCGTAGCTTGTGTGTACATGTCATAAGCCGCTGTACGCATGGCAACACGCAAGATCTCTTGTAGGTCTTCAGGAAGCTTGTTCCATGTACGCTTATTCACTAGGAATTGAAGCTCTGAACCCGGCTCATGCCAACCTGTGTAGTAGTAAGGCGCGATTTTGTGGAAACCCATACGTAGATCAAGTGATGGACCTACCCACTCCAGTGCATCGATTGTGCGACGCTCCAAAGAGGTGTAAAGCTCACCCGGAGCAATGTTTGTCGGTTTAGCACCTAGCTCTGCAAGAATCTCACCCGCAAAACCTGGGATTCGCATTTTCAGACCTTGTAGATCTTCAACGCTGTTGATCTCTTTTTGAAACCAACCACCCATCTGGATATCCGTGTTACCACCAGGGAAAGACATCAAGTTATGTGGAGAGTAAACCTGCTCCATCAACTCCATACCACCACCGTGATAGAACCACGCGTATTGTTCTGCTGGCGTCATACCGAAAGGCATAGAAGTGAAGTAAAGAGTGTTTGGAACTTTACCTTTCCAGTAGTAAGAGCCTGAGTGACCCATGTCGTATTGACCAGACTTAACCATGTCAAAAACGCCAAGAGGTGCTTTGTGTTTGTTTGCTGAATCGATTCTGATTTGCAGTCGACCATTCGACATCTTCTCAGCCATCGCCGCCATGTTTTTGGTTGCATCACCGAAAACTGGGAAGTTTGGTCCCCAAGTTTCCGCAAGTTTTAAACGGTAAACCTTATCAGCGGCTGTAGCACCAGTAGCGACCAAAGCTAAACAAGCCGCAGCAGTTACTGCAACGTTTTTAAAAACTCGTGTGAGGGAGTTAGAAATGAGACTCATGTTCACGTCCTTTGTTGGGTTAACACTCTTTCTATGAGCATTTTTTATGATTCAACATAAGAGTGCACCGTGATGAGGCAACAAGATATCAGGGAGAGCACGCACGACGGGCGCACACAAACTGCGTATTAGACCAAAGGATTACGTAGAACTACGTAGGAGATGATTGGGTAATGTCGATTTTAAAGGATTGAGATCATTCACAAGGAAAATGCTTATTGATAAATACCTAAGTATTAATAATTAAATACTATTAACAATTGATTGCCATTTCGTGATGAAGCTCTATTCATTGCTGTATTTTAGGGAAAGCAATCAAGGCTTTGCTCTCTTACTCTACCTAGCTAACGCCCTACTTTAGTGCTTGCTGATTCGAAGCTCTGACACGAGACAACAGTAATCAGTTAAGCCGTATATCGAATTGGAAGTGAG
>NZ_JADDYK010000075.1:252975-259412 GCF_015163615.1 Vibrio sp. OPT18 | reverse complement strand
TATTGAGCCTAGGTTTAGGCTTGAGTTTAGATTTGGGCTTGGGCTTGGGCTTGGGCTTGGGCTTGGGCTTGGGCTTGGCATAATGTGCCAGATACAAAAAAGCCTCGAAAATCGAGGCTTAAAAACTTAACGAAGCGAATGTAATCCCACAGGATTAGATAGCTTTGTAGATAACCTTGTTACCTGCTAGCTGCTCTTTCGCTACTAGGTTTTCTTCAAGAAGTTTTTTCAATGCGCCTGTTGCCCATGAAGCTGCTTTCGCGTCTTCTTGACCAGCTTCTAGGCCGATACCTTTAGGGTTAATGCCTTCAGCATTGCTAACAACGATGTCTAGAACTTGTTGTTGCTTAGGAGTCAGTGCTACTGCAACTTCTTTAGTTGCTGCTACTGCTTTCTCTACCGCTGGTTTTGCTGCTACAGTTTTTTCTGCTACAACTTTCTCTGCGACAGGCTTCGCTTTTTTCGGCGTTGCCACTGCTTTAACTACAGCCGCTTTAGTGCGTTTCTGCAGTTTAGCCTGCACCTTACGCTTATGAGCAAGTCTCATTGAATATTTCTCCAGTTCACTGCTCTTTTCGCAGTGGTGAAAATTTGAAGCGCGATTTATACCAAAAAACAGGAGCTATTTGTAGAGTGAAGCGTCGAAAGTCGACGAAAAATACCGATATTGTCTACTAGCGTCTATTATTTAAACATCGACTTATCAATTCAGGGTCATATACACTGGTTATCCATCCAGACAAAAATATGAAAACTTGGTGTTGCCTATGGACACTCGTCACCTTACTAATTTCTCTTTGCCTTCATTCACTCGCTCGTACCGTATCCTCGCGGTTATTTTAGGCTTCGTTTGCTTTATCGTTGCGCTCTACAGTGACAATCCAAAGTTACTGATCGTGGGTGCTTTTTGCAGTATTGCGCTTCTGGGAACTGGCTACTATTTGATGCTGCGCAGCCGAGTGATGTTCACACTTACCCCGACTCATTTTCAGCAGCACTTTTACAAAGGGGGTTGGGTTTTAAAATGGAGTAACATCCAAAAAATTGGTCTTTGCACTTATGAACAAGATGGTTGGCATCAGCCCCTGCCGTGGGTCGGAATTAAGGTAAAAGATTACTCGCCCTACCTCGATTCGATTTGTCCTAAAATCACCTGTGAATTATTGCTCAGCCAACGAGCACTTTTGTACTTAGGAGCCAAACAAGCAGGCAAAGAGTCCAACTTTGAGGATATGGTTCTCGACTCATCGCATTACCACGCGCGTTGTACCGAAAACGGCGGTGTTGAATTAAGCCAATACAAAGAGTCGCAGAATACCGACGACGTTGATTTCAACAATAACCAATCACAAGACAACCTTGATTCACCGAATGAAACAAACAATCAAAACGCGGTGATTAAAGATTATTCTGGATTACAGGCGATGCTTGCCAACAGAATGAAGTATCAAAGAGGTTTCCACGGTTATGACATTTTCATATCAACCCATGATTTGAATATGAGTGGAGAAGAGTTTGTGGGGCTGGCTCGACGCTACTTGGCTGCCGCTGAACGCCTTTCTGATTAAGGTTTACCAGTAATAAGTTCACACGCAAAAAAAAGCTTAGCTTTCAGGACAAAAGCTAAGCTTCATTTTCAATCAATCGACACAAATAATCGGTCGGTAAATCAAAGATTTAATTAGTATAGAGGCATTTCATCTGCGACGAACGGGTTTGATGCGCGCTCGCGACCGAATGTCGATTCAGGACCATGGCCCGGAACGAATGTTACGTCACTGCCTAGTGGCCAAAGCTTAGTCTTGATTGAAGAGATCAGCGTATTGAAATCACCTTGTGGGAAATCAGTACGGCCAATTGCGCCGTTAAACAATACATCACCCACAAACGCTAAACGAGCTTGCTCACTGAACAGTACAACGTGACCTGGCGTGTGGCCCGGCGTGTGAATCACATCGATAACTTGATTACCAAAAGTGACTTTGTCGCCCTCTTCTAACCAAGTGTTCGGTTCAAAAGCTTTACACAGTGGGAAACCAAACATCTGACTTTGATTCTCTAGACCTTGTAGCCAGAAGTTGTCTGCCTTGTGTGGACCAACAATATTCACCTTCAAGATCTCAGCAAGTGGTACCGTGCCGCCAACATGATCTAAGTGACCGTGCGTCAATACCAAGTTCACCACCTTAACACCGAGTTCTTCAATGATAGCCGCGAGTTGTTGAACATCACCGCCCGGATCGACAACGATGCCTTCCATGGTTTCATCACACCACACAATCGAGCAGTTCTGAGAGAAAGAGGTAACAGGTACAACTTGATACTTAAGAGACATATACAAACCTTAAAGAGCGAATCTGGTGAACAACTCGAATATCGCTATGTTATTGGTAACAAACCCTGCAATAACAAACTAAACAGCAACAAACTGAGCAGCAATAAACCGAGTTATTAGAACAAACTGAAATTTGGGCAAACTATGACATTGGATGTCTACTTTGACAAGTGCCTACCGTATCACTCAATAACTCAACTTAGCGCTACCAGCTGCGGACTGGACCAGTATCGATATGGATAAAGTTGCTACGCGCATAATAACCGACACCACCCGCGTTCAAGCTTTTCGCTACGTTTCTCAGCTCTTTAAGGTCAACACCATCGATACGGAAATCGATCGCTTTACCTAGCATGTGGTAACTCTTCTTTGCGACACCACTCGACTTAGAACGAAGGGCTTCATTAGTCGCCGGAGAACGATAACCAGAGATCACCTGAACTTCTTTTTGAATACCCAACACGTTTTGAATCTGAGTGATCTGATCAAACAGGTTCTTATCCATTGGGTGGATTTCATTGCGACGGAAATCGCGACACAGTTTGCTAAGGCGTGCCATCTCGTCACCAACATAGTTAGTGCCATCGAAATAACAAGTCTCTAATCGTTCACCAGTGTGAAGATTGTTCATGCTAATCGTTCTTGGTTGATCCGGGTATGAAGCAAAAGCGATAGAAGGAGTAAGAGAGGCGACAACAGCAGTACCACCAGCGTAAGTCAGAAACTGACGGCGTGAAAATAAACTTTGAGACATACAGCAAAAAAACCAATTAGATCGAACGAAAAATGCACGATACATAATGGAATTTGCTGCGTCAACGTACAAAAACCGCGCAAAACGTTAGTATTTGTAACCTTTACACGGTTAGTTATTGATACTCATTATAATTTTATCAATAGAAGCTTGGTTGTCATTTTTCGGTCAAGATCACCTTTATTGGTCATTTTTTAATCAACCACCCTCTTTATCATATTGGTAGATATCGCCGCGGTATTGTATACCTCCTTCTTCAAACAACACGGTTTGATAGATGATGTGCACTGGAATTCGCTTCTTGAGACGAACCTTGGTATTCGGGGCAAGGTTGCTATTTTGGTTCGGTACCTTCCTTACCTTGGTCGCAAACAACAACTCAGCCAGTTCTTCTGCATGCTCAACACGTATGCAACCTGAGCTATAAGCTCGGAAGTCGTCATTAAACAGACCTTTACTTGGTGTATCGTGCAGATAGATCGCGCGCTTATTGGGAGTGTTGAACTTATACAAGCCTAGTGCGTTGCGTGAGCCTGCCTGCTGACGCATTCGATATGGGAAAGAATTGAAGTTGATGGTCTGCCAATCTATCTCGGTGGTGTCGACGGTTTCCATTGAACGCCAACCGTCAATCACTTGGAAGTTGTTCGTTTCAAGATAGCTTTCGTCGGCTTTTACTTTGGGCAGGATGTCTTTGACCATGATTTTCCATGGCACGTTCCAAGTCGGGTTTAGAATGACCGAATCTAGGTTTATCTCTAAAAGCGGCGTTTTTCGCGATTTTCTGCCTACCACGACTTTAGACTCAAACACCTCTTCGCCATCTTCCCAATACTTCATGTCGAAACTCGGCACGTTAACAACAATGAGAGAGTCTCTGTCTCTTGGCCACAAACGAACACGTTCGGCATTCAGGGCCAATGAGGTTAATCGATCGTCAAAACCCATGTTGATCCACTTGATCGTGTCAGGGCCGATGATCCCATCGTCTGTAAGACCGTGCATACGCTGGAAGGACTTAATCGCCGTTTGCAGATCTCGATCGAACTTAGGGAAGTCGACCGCGATCATAGAGGTATCAACGCCGACCAATGCAATACGCTCAACCAAAGTCGCTTTGTCCGAGAGCGAGTCTCCCAAGCGTTTCAATCCTTTCTGTCTGTATCGTTCAATATTGAGTTCAGACGCGGTTTCCAACACGGAATAGGTTGCTTTGAATTGATCAAAATCCCCAACAGGCGGCGCGTAAGACAACACCATCTCTAATAAGTAATCATTAGCAACGCTGCTTTTCAGTCTCATCAAAATATGTGGCGAAGGTTGAGGCAATTTAGAATGCAACTTACCCGAGAAGTACCACTCTTTACCGGCAAGCGGCGCGTTTTCAACGTAGCTAAGATAATAGATAAAGGTATCAGTGAGTAAGATGTCTAACTCTTGCCATTGACGACGAGATTGATACTGGCGGATTTGCTTGAGTTGTCGTTCAAAAAGCGGTGCCATTTGCGCTTGTTCAAGAAGCGACAATTGGAACTCAAACGCTTTAACCAGCTCAGGAGAATCCCAAAGGATAGGCAGAGAAGTGTCTTGATAGATACTCTGTGTGAGCTCTGGATATATAAGCATGAAAGAGAGTTCTGAATCAGCCGGAATGAAGCGGCTCTCGTCAGAACTCGTATAGCTCCATGCATGCACAGAGACTAAAACTAGTAATCCACAGAAGTATTTCGCGAACATGCTTAACTCCATCATCAATCATCCCATAAGTATGGCAAAGATATAGGAGTAAGCATGTTATTTTTAAGCGGCTTTATAAATCAGATAGAACTCCAATGGTTATCCCACTGGACCGATGATTGCTGAGTTGATTTCTCATAAGGCTTGCGTTGGCTGACCACACTACCCGCCCCAGAGCTGAGTCGAAACTCTCCATCAAGTAACACGGCACCAGAGGCATCTGACAGCGCAGAAAGCTCGACTAATTCTTTGCTCTCTTTAGACCAAATACCGTAGCAACTCCCTCTTGGCGAGGTCGCGATAATCCAATCATCTGACGCCGCAATGCTTGCGATATAGTGATTAAATCTTGCCCATTGCTCAGGCTCAGCGTTCAGTGATTCAAACTGCCCGCCTTTGGTATGCATCGCCAAAAGCGAAGGATACTCGTCTGGCTCACCACGATATTGCTGACCACAAAGCACGGTTTCAGCACCATCATGGGCTAAGTGTCGAATACTCAGCTTCTTGTCTAGCAATTCAACCTGATCAAGCAACACACCTTCAGGAGAAACATAACTCAAACTCGGTTGCATGGAGTCCAAATTTTTCGGTGTTCTGCCATCAGTATGAACGCCACCAACGCCAATCGCGAGATTACCATCAGGCATGATGATCACTTCATGTGGGCCGATACCGAAACCAGTGAACTCCTCAACCTTACGATAGCCTTGCGCGACATCGTACACGCCAATTACGCCTTGGCTGCTGTCCGTTTTCCCTTCGGTGGCATACAGTAACTTACCATCCAATGAGTAAACGCCATGACCATAGAAGTGGCGGTTGTTACCTTTGACGACCATTTTGATCTGCTGACCACTTTTATAGTCAAACACCATAAAATAGTCACCAGGACGACGAGCAAAAACCACCGCATGTGATGATGTTGGGCAAATTGCTACGCCATGACCACGATCGGGGATCGGAAGTTGGCTCAGTGGCATACCAAATTCGTCAGCCACAACCGCTGAATATTGACCACGACCATTAAGAGCACAACCAATCAACTGGGGATCATTAGATGTGCTCATGCCATCCTTTCGAGTTGCCCCATCCTTTCGAGTCGCACACCCAAACGGAAGCAATGGAACAGCTGCACAACCCAGCGCAGCCTTGAGTAACGATCTTCGCGTATTATCAGTCACCATCGGTAGCATTAAATCCTATTACCACGCCAAGCTCTATCGCCACTTCTTCATGAATCAGGTACTTCAAACGTTCTAGTTTGTTGTATTGAGTCAGCACCTCTCGGTAGCCTTCTTTGCTCTGTAATAGAGTAAACAAGCTAGAGTCTGTAGGCCAAGTATCTAACGTTAGCGTGAACTGGGCAGCAACACGATCGGCAAGGTCATTTAAGCCCTTCTCTCTCAATAAATCATCAAGCCCATTACCTTCAGCTAGGTACAATTTCTCTAGCGCCGCTACGTTCGCTTTCAACTGAGTCATTGAGGTTTGAGCGCGCCATGATTCCGAGAAGTAAGGGCGGGGATGACCAATTTTAGCCATTGGGCGACTGAGCTTTTTCATGCTGTAATCAAGTTGGTTAGTTAGTAAAGCGATGTATTCAGATTC
>NZ_JADDYK010000075.1:241503-252916 GCF_015163615.1 Vibrio sp. OPT18 | reverse complement strand
CCAACGCATCTCGTCTAACGCTAACCAAGGGTTAACCTGCCAAGCCTCAGCAATAGAGGCCGATTTCATTGCCAAGTTTTGTGCGATAGCTTGTGAAGATAGACAGCCAGACGCTTTATCTTGCAGTAGTGGAGATTGTTCGTCATAAAGCGACCATTCCAACGCACCTAGTCCTTGAACCGTCACACTCTGTTGAGCAATTTCATCTTGAGACCAAGCTTTATCTTGCTGAGTCAACTGGCGCATTTTTAGGCCGGTGGTGTTTTTTTTGTCTGGCCAGAATTGAACATTCCAGCTCTCTTCAAGTGCCGCCGTTGGGCCTCTTTCTTGTCCTTGCAGTGCCATCCAACTGTTCATGGTGAGCTGCCACTGATTTTTCAAAGCATCTAACTCAACATCATTAGTTTGGCAGTACCCTTGCATCAAGACTTCCAGCTCGTTGGCTTGCTTGGCGAATAGGACGGCAGAATCAAACTCCTGCTGATAAACACTGCGACTAATATGATTGGTTGTGTCTGCTTGATAAGAGACACCGTTAACCTCAGATGAAGCGGCTTGCTCACCCGATGATTGACAGCCTGCTATGACTAATACCGATAAAGGCATTAACAAAAATTTATGTGCCATGCTGTTACCTTACTTCCTAGTTTTTCTTTTAATTATATGAGTTCAATAAATATGAAACGACCGCTGACCTCTTATTACTAGAAGTTCAGCGGTAGTCAGTCTTTTGTTAGCGCTTTCTTAAGTAACTAAGCCGTTGGCTTAACTGAATTTAAGACAGCCTATAATGAGTCCAAAAACGCTAGTAGTGCTTCGCGTTCACTGCGACTCAAAGCTAATACTTTTTGTTTTGCCATTTCTGCTTCGCCACCATGCCAAAGTACCGCTTCCATAACGTTTCTTGCGCGACCGTCATGAAGTAAGAATGTGTGACCGTTCACTTCTTTGGTATAACCTAATCCCCAAAGTGGTGTGGTACGCCACTCTTGACCATTGGCAAGATACTCAGGGCGATTGTCGGCTAAACCTTCACCCATATCATGCAAAAGCATATCGGTGTATGGGCTAATCAACTGTTTCGAAAGAGCAGGCAGACCCTCACGTTCTGCTGTGCGAATTTCAGCTTGGTGACAGCTTTGACAACCAATCTCTTTAAACAGCTTTTTACCTTGAACAACCGCTGGGTTCTCGACATTACGACGAATAGGTACCGCGAGATGCTGCGAATAGAACTCAACAAAATCTAAGATGTTGTCGCTAACTTCTGGCTCGCCACCATTTGGGAAATCATCACAGGTTGATTGCGCTGATGTGCAGTTTTCATTCGGGAATAAACTGCTTGTCAGGCCTAAGTCGCCGTTAAATGCCGCCGCGTTTTGCTGCATTAAGTTTGGCTGCCCAGCTTTCCAACCAAAACGACCTAGCACCATTTCATTGGTTTGAACATCAAGAACATAGTTAGCTTTACCCGACACGCCTTGCTTGTCAGCCAATTGCTGCTCTGCAAATCCTAGAATCGTTTCTTGTGGGATACTTTCAAGCAGACCAAGGCCAATCATTGGCGGCGCGACTCGAGCTGAGAATTCTGTTTTAGGGTGCATTTCACCGAAAGCAAGTTCAGTAATCTTTAAAATAGGTTTACGCAGAGTAACGACAGTGCCGTCTTTGAACTCAACAGGAACATCCGTGTAGCTAATATTCACTTTGCCCTCTGGTTTTACACCTTGAAGCGCAAAATCTTGTAGCTGGCCACCGTAGGTCGGTTCTGGAATACCGCCATCACGAATGAAGGCTTGTCTCTGCTCTGGCGTTTCTGCTGGAATGCTTAAGCGAACCAGCATTGAAACCGCATTCTCATCGCCTTTTTCTGGCGCGTGACCACGGCCATCTTTGATGTGGCAATTTTGACAGCCGTTGGTGTTGAACAGTGGGCCAAGTCCATCACGAGCATCGGTTGATGAAGGCGCGGGTACCCAAGGGTTTCTAAAAAAGCTGTTACCTACGCTGAAATCTAAGCGTTTACTCATGGGTAAATTGGCAGCAGGAAGAGAAAAAGCGTTCGCTCC
Source organism: Vibrio sp. OPT18 (assembly GCF_015163615.1). NCBI lineage: Bacteria > Pseudomonadati > Pseudomonadota > Gammaproteobacteria > Vibrionales > Vibrionaceae > Vibrio > Vibrio sp. OPT18. The sequence goes on along the minus strand of NZ_JADDYK010000075.1, from coordinate 250,847 downwards.
CTCTTTCTTCACGGTCGTTTTGCCACCAGAGTAGGTTTCATGGGCGTGTAGCGGAGATAAGAAAAACAGTGCGGTTAATAGTGAGGCTGAGAGATACGACTTCATACATTGCCTTGCTGTGTTTTTGATTTTAGTTTTTATGTGGAAATGACTTTCTTAATTAGCAAACAATTAAGGGCCCTATGAGAGCCCTTATATTTGTGTTCGCTCGGGTTCTTAGAACTCGTGATCCGCTGTGTCTGGGTTTAGGCTATCAATGCCAATCACACCCGCAGCACGCTCAATAGCAGCTGTTTGAGATACTAGCGCAACAATTGTTTTGTTAACTAGTGCGTTACCCGCAGCGTTGTCAGCAGCGATTAGCTGATCGAAGTGCTGGTTGTTTTTCTCTGCAGACGTTACTAGTTCGCCTACTTGTGCACGCGCTAAGTCAAACTGCTTTTGAATCTCTTTCGCAGCTTGCTCATCTTTTTGCTCTACTAGGTCGAACAGGCTTGGACCTGAAAGCAGAGTACCGTCTTCACGCTTGTATAGACCCGTGTAAACGTTGTAGATGCCTTGCTCGTTGTAGTAGTGAGAGTTGTGCGTGTTATCAGAGAAACAATCGTGCTCGTCTTCAGTAGAGTTTGCTTCTAGTGCAACCTTCATACGTTCACCCGCTAGCTCACCTAGAGACAGTGAACCCATGCCGAACAGCATTTTACGAAGACCATTCTCGCTAGATTCAGAAAGAAGCTCTTGACGGTAGTTGCCTTTCTCGCCTTCAGCCCACTGCTTTTCCATCCACTCTAGGTCTTGAATAAGTAGCTCAGCTGATGCTTTTAGGTATGCGCCACGACGGTCACAGTTGCCGTTAGTACACTCAGCACCAACAACGAAATCAGTGTAAGCACGCTCACCTGCACCGCTGTTTGTACCGTTTAAATCTTGGCCCCAAAGTAGGAATTCAATTGCGTGGTAGCCAGACGCTACGTTCGCTTCAGAACCGCCGATCTCGTTCAAGTCTGCGATTAGCTCTGGAGTAATGTTAGTTGCATCAACCGTAGTCTGACCAATTTGGAAAGTCTTATTAGCCACGATGTTTGCGCTAGCGCCTTCGTTACCAAGTTCATATTGGTAATCAGTCGAAACGTAATCAATCAGGCCTTCATCTAGTGGCCATGCGTTTAGTTGGCCTTCCCAATCATCAACAACAGCGTTGCCGAAGCGGAATACTTCTGACTGTTGGTATGGTACGCGAGACTCAAGCCAAGCTTGTTTTACTTGTTCGAAGTTGCCAGCAGAAGGAGAAGCTAAGAAGGTATCAATAGAAGAGTTCAACGCTTTTGCTGTAATTACTGAATCTGCAAACACTGCATGCGCAATATCTGCGTAATGTTCTACAACTTGATCTTGAGTTACTGCTGCGAAAGAAGAAGCAGAGGCAAAAATGAGTGACGAAGTTACGGCTTTTGTCACTAAAGATTTAATGGTCATGAAGCATCCTTGTTGAGCTTTAAATTATTATTCGTAGTAATAGTGCAAACTATTATCATTTACACTACGGATTGGAATAATACAAACTTACAATTTTATTGCAAGATAAATACAAAAAAACCTCACATTTGTGAGGTCTTTGAACATTTTTGTGTTATGCGCAACAAAGGAGGCTAATCAGATATCCAGGTTATGCTTACCGTGTGAGACTTTCGCCTTTAGGTAGCTTTCATTACCCGATTTGATATGAGCAGAGGTATTCACCACTTCTTCAATCTCAATACCAAAGGATTTTAGCTCATTGATCTTCTTAGGGTTGTTGGTGACTAAGCGGATTTTTGTGGTACCTAAAGCGCGTAGCATTTCAGCAGCTTCAGTAAAATCGCGTAGGTCATCGCCAAAACCTAGGTGGTTGTTGGCTTCATAAGTGTTCATGCCTTCGCTTTGCAGACGGTACGCATCGATTTTGTTGTACAAACCAATACCACGACCTTCTTGACGAAGATAAAGGATCACGCCACCCGTCTCACCCATAATTCTAATGGTTTCGTCTAGCTGCTCACCACAGTCACAGCGAGAAGAATGGAAAACATCACCAGTAAGACACTCAGAGTGCATACGAACAAGAGGTATGTCTTGTGTCTTGTCTGCTGATTTAAATATCACAGCAACATGCTCTTTATCTGTTTTCAACCCATGAAAAGACAGAAGTTCAGCATCAATACTGCTTGTTGCCCCTACTTTGAAATCTATTCTGGCACGTACTTCCGCCATAGCTATACTCACTTGAAAATTCGATGTATTTAACGACGCTACATTATATGTCTAGGCAATATTTTGTAGCTAACTATCTAATGATAGACACTATGAGGCTGTTAACAATTTTTTTCAAGGTCGACCTTGCACAAATTGTTATAACATAACAATTATTTTTCAAGTAAGAAAAAACCCCACATTGGGATGACCAACATGGGGTTATAAATTAAACAGTTGCGGCTAAAACTACACTTTTTTACAGAACGCTCAACTTACTTGAGTTTGCTTCCAGATGACAAGTTGCACCCAAGCATTCTCTAATTCGGTTAGCTCTTCTTGCGTAAGCGTAGAAATGCTCGACTTAGCACTGTATCTCTCTGCCCATTTATCTGACTGGACATGAGTATGGAACTCTTTCTTTAAATTTGAGATTACGTTATCCACAGATACATCCTTATATAGCAGTGCTTAGCCTTTATAATCGGTTAATGTTACAAAATACAGGTCAATTGGTAAACAGTAATACACAATTTTTATGAGCTCTTCCCAACACTTTTTACTGATAAATATATAAATAAGAGAAGTGATAGGCTCGGTAGCAACCAAAGTAATAGATTTGAAGCCGTCATTGCCGGTTTATAAAGTACAAACTCACCAAATCTTTCCGTCATATATTGAGTAATTTCACTATTACTCTTCCCTGCTTTCACCATATTGAACACAACAAGGCGTAAGTCTTTTGCTATTGGTGAGTTGGATTCGATCAGATTTTGGTTTTGACATTGTGGGCAGCGTAACGTTTTCGCCAAGCTAATAGCACGTTGCTGTTGTTCTGGGTTTTCAAACTCAAACAGTTCAACTTGAATACTCGTCTCTTTGTTACTGGCAGTAAACAGGTCTTCAGCCACACTAGGAAGGCTAATCACTACAAGAGCTGACAGCATAAACAAGGTTTGTATTAGAGACTTCATCATCCATTCACACCATCAAAATACATCGCAAGCTCATCTTTCCATACCGTTTCATTAATCACGCCCAATAGCTTTTTAATGATCTGGCCATTGGCATCAACCAAATACGTTTCAGGTGTGCCGATTACACCCAACTCTAACGCTAACTTGCCTTGAGGGTCACTGATCACAGTTAAGTACGGGTTGCCATCGTTCGATAACACGTTAATCGCAGCCCCGGAGTTATCTCGATAATTAAGCCCAACGATGGGAATACCTTTATCGTGAAGTTGAAGCAAAAATGAATGTTCGGTTTTACATATCCCGCACCAAGAAGCCCACACATTAACCAGTTGATAAGGGTGCTGCGTGACATCAGCGAGCGTAATTTTCTGCTGACCACTGACGCCTTCACTATTTACTAACGCACTCGATGTAAATTCTGGAAATGCCCTTTGTTGTTCAGACACCATGGTCGACTGCTGCTTATTATCAAGCGCAAAGACAAACCCCAGCACCACAATCAATGCTAAGGCAATTAGACTAATTAGCTTGTTACGAACGCTGGTATGCATACTGAGACGCCTTAACGGTTTTCTTTTTACGATGAGTCAATGAGAGCAAAGCGCCGATAATGGAGAACAGCCCACCAAACCAGATCCAGCGCGCATACGCCTTATACTGAACACGAAATGCGTAAGCGGTGGAATCGACTTTCTCGCCCATGGTGATATAAACATCGCCATGCCAAAACCATTTCATTGCGGGTTCACTCATATTCATGACTCGAACTTGGTAATGTCTTCTTTCCGGTGCTATAGAAAAGCGCTGCTCGCCAAACTCTAGGTTGAGTATCGCTTTTTCTGCGGTAAAGTTTGAAGCGACATACAGCTCCGTATCACGATGAGAAAGCGTCCAATCCATGAATTCGACTTCTACGCCCGGGCTTAGCTTATAGCTGCGCTCAAACGAGTGGTAGCTATTCATGGCAGCACCGACCGCTAACACTGCTACCCCAACATGAGCAAAGGTCATCACCCAGACTTTGCGTTGGAACTTGGAACTGCGCGTTACCACCAAGCCATACACATGAGTGAGTAAAACCCAAAATGCGAGTGACCATGTCACTAGTGCCATCACTTGAATCTTCTCTACTTGCAAAGCGTAACAGGCGAACCCGATACCAATAGATGCTAGAGCGATCAACGTAATAACGCCTTTCGACGCTTGAGGCTTAATGCTCAGCAATGGGGCAAGGCCGACGACGGCTAACGCGAGCAAAGCCAAAGGTGCAATCAAGAGATTAAAGTAAGGCGCACCAACCGAGATGTTTCCTAGGCCAAGCAACTCAAAGACCATGGGATAAAACGTGCCGAACACCACGACAGCAGTCGCGAGAACAAAAATAAGCACCGCAACTAAGCTCAAAAAGCTTTTGCTGGCGAAGCTAGTAATCGGATTAGATTCAAAAAACTCTCCTCTGACGATGAGCAGAGAAAATGAGCTCACCAGTACCAGAACTAGTATAAGAAGCAGTGCAATCCCTTTGGTTGGGTCGACGGCAAAAGCGTGTACCGATGTGAGTACGCCAGAACGCACAATGAAGGTGCCCAAGATACTCAAACAAAACGTAATGAAAGCGAGACTGAGAGACCATTTCAACAACTGCCGTTTGCCCTTTGCAACACCTAGGCTGTGCAGTAAAGCGGTCGAAGTAAGCCACGGCAACAAACTGGCATTCTCAACCGGATCCCAGAACCACCAGCCGCCCCAACCTAATTCGTAATACGCCCACCAAGAACCAAGAATGATCCCTGCGGTTAAAAAGATCCAAGCGACTAAACACCAACTGCGACAATGGGCAACCCAATCAAACTCAATAGGATCAACCAGCAAAGCGGCGACAGCAAATGCCAGCACCACAGAAAAGCCGACATAGCCAAGGTAAAGCAATGGAGGGTGAAAAATCAGACCGACATCTTGCAGCATTGGGTTAAGGTCGCGCCCTTCTAGCGGTAATGTCGCGTTCATTTCAAATGGGTTTGATGCGAATAAGGTGAACCAAGCAAATATCGCGAGCAGTAGATTCATCACCCACAACACACGGCTTTGGTATTCATTTGAATAGTGTTTTTGTAAGGCGATAACGCCAGACCAGACGCTGATCGTCAGTACCCAAAACAGCAGCGAACCTTCATGGCCTGCCCATACGGCTGCAAGCTTAAAAAATGAGGGTAATTGAGTATTTGAATGTTCAGCGACATATAAGATAGAGAAGTCATCACTGACAAAGGCATAGCCAAGCAATACGACAGAAGTGAGAGAAAACAGCGCGCTTGAAATAGAGAAACTGCGGATTAAACCTAGATTTTGCGTCCGTTTATTAAGCATTTGGTAAAACGAATGCACACCAATAACGCTGCTGAGTACAGCAACCAAAACCAAACTAAACAGCCCCAAAGAACCGACCATATCACCTCAATAAGGCTCTACCTGAGCAGAGCCGATCTAAACACGCATCTCATGTTTATTAAGAACATGTTCATTAATAAGCAGATATTTAGTATCCAACATCTGCTCACTAACAAACTTGAGCGAAATTAAGCTATCGTTAACTGCCCTGCATAAAGGACAAAAGTTCGCAGCATTAATACGCCCATTAGGCTTAGTGAAGTCACCGAGAAAATATACACCGAGCTATGGCGGATTGAGGTTGGTGTAACGGCATTCAGCAACAACGGTAGAACCATGCCAACACCGATGACGCCATACCAGAACCAACTCGCCCAGAAACCACTGCCTATTGCGTTCCATACTGCTTGCTCACTTTGACCACCAGCGAAGATAAGCCCAGTAAAGAAAGTAATAAGAACAAACAATTCAAACATCACGACCGGACGTTCGAACCCATGGATCCATGAAATACTCGGACTATGAGGTGACTCTTTAAAGACCAACACACCAAATAAAATACACGCCGCCGCTCCCGAAGATAAGCTCGAGAATAAGAACAAAATCGGCAGCACTGGGTTATTCAACAGTGGGAAGGTATTTAAAGCTGAAAGCAAGAACCCGGTATAAGCGGCAAGCATTAGAGCAAGAACAGCTAAGAATATTTCCAGAGCGTTCTCAAACACTTCTAATTTGCCAATCCAGTTACCGACGAAATCGAGTCGTCCTTTTAACCATGTTTGGCCATTTAAAAATACGACGATTTGATCTCTAAATATAATGCCGATCCAAAGAAATAAGATCACCATATACACTTGGAATAAGATCACACCCATCGACATCACAGACGTCGGATTATAGAAGATCATGATCTTCCAAAAAGATAACGGTTTTGTCAGGTGGAAAACCAAGATCAGTAGGCCTGAAATGATCCCAAATGGCGCAAGAAAAGCGGTCGCCTTTAACACACCATTATGAGCAGGATCGCCTTCAATGACCTTACGTTTTAGGTAAATGGAGATCATTACGGCACCCGCCGACATCCCCGCGAGAAATAGATAGATAGCTATAATCCAGTCCCATACCACGGTACCAGACTGAAAAGCTGTGTCCCATGCACTCATAATCAGATCTCCCCTTTTTGGTGTGGCACTTTATAGAGTTTTGGCTGAGTACCGAGATAAGCTTTATCTCTGTAAACCACCTCAGATTTAAGCACCTGATTTATCTCACTCTTAGGGTCATTTAGATCGCCAAATACTAACGCATTGGTCGGGCAAGATTCGACACAAGCCGGTAACTTCCCTTGTGCAAGATTGGTATCACGGCAGAAGTTACATTTATCTGCGGATTTGTTCTCTGGATGGAAAAAGCGCACTTGATACGGACAAGCTAATAAGCAATAACCACAACCAACACACTTCTCTTGATGAACATCGACAATGCCGGTTTTTTCATCTTTGTAGGCCGCCCCTGTTGGGCAAACCATCACGCAGGGCGCGTTATCACAATGTTGGCAAGAGTTACGAGTAAAACGGTAATCAACATTGGGATATTCGCCTTGGGGTTCGCTCTTAATAATCTCTAAGCGCGATACGCCTTCAGGCACTTTGTTCACTTCACGACAAGCTTCTGTACAAGCTGTGCAACCAATACACGCGGTTTCGTCATGAATCATTCCATAACGTTTAGCCCCATCCTCTTGAACATTGGCCAACGTTTTACGACTTGTCACCGCTGCGGTTCCCGCAACACCTGTAGTAAAAATAACGGCACCCGCGCCAGCTAAAAAGTTTCTTCTTGAGCAGCTCATAGATTACTCCCCTTCTTTCTTCTGGTTGAAGTCTGAATGGCAATCCACACACAGCTTGATGGTTTGCTTCTTATCTAAGCCCAACACCTTTGCTTCTGTCGCATGAACATCATGGCAGTTTGAACACGTTAAGTTTTGCGCATGAACGTCGTGGGTCCAGCTCGCTTCGCGCAGATCATCAGGCGTGTGACAATCGATACACTGGCTATTGGCATCTAAAATTAAGCTAGGATCTAGGTAAACCTTGTCGGTACCTGGTTGTGATTGAGCCTCACGATACTTCACCACTTTAGGCGCGCCTTCGCGGTGGTCGGGGCTAATAGAACTATGACAGTCGGTACAATTTACTTCACGGCCAAGCAAAGCGTGTGCACTTTCACCATGTGAACCCAATACCGTTTCTTTTGAATCTTTATGGCACTGAACACACTTGTAGTCTTTGTCACGGATTAATTCGACTTCATGTCTTGTTGATTCCCCTACTGGCGTAACAGCAGGCTCAGCAACAGCATGAATGGAATAACCATAGAGGCAGAATGCTAGAAGGGATTTAAGCATTATGACTATGGCCAATTTAATATTGCCCATTTTATCCTTTCCTTATACCGGCATTATTTAACTCTCAACTAAATAATATTCCGGTTAAACAAAAGTACCCTTAAACGATATTATTACCGTTTAAATGATATCAATTCTTATTTTGGATAAGCCACAACGCTTTCTATAGTTAGAATATACCTCTAATTGGGTAATACGAAATTTCGATAGGTTAATCTGTGAACGCAATCACCCTATTTATATCATGGTCAATTTAGGTAATTGATTGTTATATATGATAATAATTCTCAGTTAAATTCTAATTAAACTAACCACCAATACCACTTTAGGGTTATATGAACTTCAACGTGACTAAGGTCACTGCCATTAATTGATCTGGGACAATCTATATCCAACACGTAACAAAATGTGTTTGTTTATGAATTAATATAAACAGGAATTCTCCAGTTCTTAATTTGAATAGCAAACTCACAACGCTTGGTATAAAAATCAGTATATTGGAGATATCACTGTGAAAAAGCATTGGATACGTAATTCGGTCACAGCACTATTAATGGTTAGCGCGTCATTAGCAAGCGCGACCAGTTTTGCTGCGTCTGAACAAAAAGAAATTGGCGATCCTCGTAACGATCAGTTCGAGCAAAACCACCCAGATCAATATCATTCATGGAGACAAACTTCAGAAAGCGAAACCATTGAAGACGCACTAAAAGAAGATCCCAACATGGTTATCATGTGGGCTGGCTACGGCTTCGCAAAAGATTACAACAAGGCACGTGGTCACTTTTATGCGATTGACGATGTACGACAAACACTTCGTACTGGCGGCCCAACGGACGAAAGTTCAGGCCCTATGCCAATGGCGTGTTGGAGCTGTAAAAGCCCAGACGTAGCACGTGTTATCGAAGAGCGTGGCGAAGACGGTTACTTTGAAGGTAAATGGGCACGTCTTGGCAACGAGATTGTGAATCCTATTGGCTGTGCAGACTGTCACGATACCCAAAGCGAAGGCTTTAAAAATGGTGAGCCAGCACTGAAGGTGACGCGTCCTTATGTTGAACGTGCGTTCGATGCGATTGGTAAGAAGTTTGAAGACCAAGGTCGCTTAGATCAACAAGCTTCCGTTTGTGCTCAATGTCATGTGGAATACTACTTCACAGGGCCAACAAAAGGCGTGAAATTCCCTTGGGACAAAGGGACTCGTGTTGAGCAAATGGAAGAGTATTACGATGGAATCGGCTTTAAAGATTGGACGCACAAAGTATCTAAAGCGCCAATGCTAAAAGCACAGCACCCTGGCTATGAAACGTGGCGTGAAGGCATTCACGGCAAAAACAAAG
>NZ_JADDYK010000075.1:219345-241446 GCF_015163615.1 Vibrio sp. OPT18 | reverse complement strand
TTGCTTGTGTTGACTGTCATATGCCGAAAGTGACCAAAGAAGATGGCACCGTTTATACCGACCATAAAGTGGGTAACCCATTCGACCGCTTCGAAGATACCTGTGCAAACTGTCACACTCAATCTAAAGAGACCATGCGTAACATCGTTTCAAGCCGTAAAGCGCAAGTGCTGAACATGAAGCTGACTGCTGAGAAACAAATCGTAGCCGCTCACTTTGAAGCAGGCGCGGCATGGGAAGCGGGTGCGACCGAGCAAGAGATGGAACCTATCCTACTGGATATCCGTCATGCTCAATGGCGCTGGGACTACGCTATTGCGTCTCATGGTGTTCATATGCACGCTCCTGAAATCGCTCTAGAAGTGCTAGGTACTGCCGTTGACCGCGCAGCCGATGCTCGTACTAAGATTGTTCGTCTACTGGCGAAGAAAGGCATCACTGATCCAATCGAGATTCCAGACATCTCGACCAAAGAAGCGGCTCAAAAAGCGCTTGGAATGGACATGGATAAGATGAACGCTGAGAAACAACACTTCTTAGACACGGTTGTTCCTAAATGGGAAGAGCAAGCTGAAAAACGTGAAGCCAACTACGAATACTAGTTTCTACAATTAGACCATTAGGTAAAAACCAGTCACACTATTATTGTGTGGCTGGTTTTTTAGGTTTGGGGCGATACACATCAATATCTCTTCCCCAATCCACTCGCCAATTCAAGGAATAGACAATGAAAACCTTACTTTCACTTTCAACATTATGTATCGCACTACTCTGTTCAAGCGTTTACGCTTCTGAGCGTGCTGAGACTGGGTGGGAATTAATAGAGAAAGGTGCATTAGTGGTTGATGTCAGAACAGCTGCAGAGTTCGAACAAGGGCATCTAGACAACGCCATCAACTACCCTCTTTCTGAAGTGGCTACTCACTTCGCCAAGATAGATAAAGACCAACCGATCGTTTTGTATTGCCGCAGTGGTAATCGTTCAGGACAAGCCTATCAATTCTTGCGAGCTCAAGGGTTTACTCAAATCCATAACGCAGGTGGCCTGATTGAAATGCAGGAAAGTAAATAACTAAAAACAAACGATTAACAACTAGCGATTATGCCAAGCCTAGCGGATCATCTGTTTGGCTTGGTTGATCGAGTGAATAATCGAAACACGATCAATCCCCTTCTGATTAGAGTCGAGAATTTGAGTCCATGCATCAATCGCTTGTTGATAGCGCATGCTGATGAAGTGATCGGTCGCAATCAACATCAAGGCCGTACGATCATTGGGATCAAGCTGCATGGAGTGATCCAATAACGCATTCACGTCATCACTCATCGCTTGAGAGCTAAGGTAATAAAGTGCGGTTGCTTTAGCAGCATAGAGGCCAGAAGGTGCTTGAGGATCTAATCGAATCGCGTAGTCGTAACAGGTGAACGCAGCATCAAACTCCCCTTTCTGCATATACACACCACCAAGCTTAAACCACAAATCGGATTGATTCGGATCTTGTTTGAGGCTTTGCTGAAGCTCATCTTCGAAATCTGTTGCCGTGTAACTATTGTTATCATCTAAAGGAAGTTGAGGTACCTCTTGTTTCAGTTGGGACCAAACAAGCACGCTTAAAGCGACCGCAGTAAGCGAAATCACCACATTCCCTTTTAGATGACCGCTGTTTTTGTTCGCCGCAATGACGACCACAATCAAAAACAGGCTCATTAGTACCAACGCAATCAACAACCAGATGTCCATTCAACACTCCTTTCTATTCACTCCCTACTCTATCGTTTTCATCTCACCTCTATATTGATCAAGGTTTAGCTATCGAGATTTTAGCCATCACAGCCCAGCTATAAAGTCACACCAAGCTCCACAAATAACAGGAAATAAAAAACCGAGCACTTAGGCTCGGTTTTTTCAATGGTAAGCTTAATTACTTAGCGTAATTGAGATTACTAAGTGTCTTGCTCGCTATCACTTTCAGAGTCAGAAGCATCTGATGCTTGCTCTTCACTTGATTCAGCAACTTCAGCGTCGATAGTTTCAGCACCAGCTTCTTCAGCTTCGCCTTCTACAATCTCAGCTTCTTCTACTTCGTCGATACGTTGTAGACCTACAACATTCTCGTCTTCAGCAGTACGAATCAGTGTTACACCTTGAGTGTTACGACCAACTTGGCTAACTTCCGCTACGCGAGTACGAACTAGCGTACCTGCGTCGGTGATCATCATCATTTCATCGCCTTCTTCAACTTGAACAGCGCCAACAACTGGGCCATTACGTTCAGAGACTTTGATAGATACTACACCTTGCGTTGCACGGCCTTTCGTTGGGTATTCTGCTAGCTCAGTACGCTTACCGTAACCGTTTTCAGTCACAGTTAGGATATCGCCTTCGTTAGAAGGAACAATCAGTGAAACCACTTGATCGTCTTCTGGAAGCTTCATACCACGAACACCAGAGGCAGTACGGCCCATTGCTCGTACTTTGTCCTCGTTAAAGCGAACAACTTTGCCCGATTTAGAGAACAGCATGATGTCGCTATCACCGTTAGTGATATCAACGCCAATCAGTGAATCGTCGTCACGTAGGTTAACTGCGATTAGGCCGTTAGCACGTACGTTTGCGAATTGATCCAGTGATGTCTTCTTAACTGTACCGTCACCCGTTGCCATGAAGATGAATTTCTCGTTAGAGAACTCAGAAACTGGCAGGATAGCCGTAATACGTTCACCTTCCTCTAGAGGAAGAATGTTCACGATAGGCTTACCACGAGCAGTACGACTTGCTAATGGTAGTTGGTAAACTTTCAGGCGGTATGTCTTACCACGAGTAGAGAAACATAGGATGTTATCGTGAGTATTAGCAACAAGCAGACGCTCAATGTAATCCTCATCTTTCATCTTAGTTGCACTCTTACCTTTACCACCACGACGTTGAGATTCGTAGTCGCTTAGGATTTGGTACTTAACGTAACCTGCGTTAGAAAGCGTTACTACAACGTCTTCTTGAGCAATCAGCTCTTCCATGTCGATGTCATGAACTGCCGCTGTGATTTCTGTACGACGCTCGTCGCCATAGATTTCACGTACCGCTTCAAGTTCTTCACGGATAACTTCCATCAAACGCTCAGTGCTTGCAAGAATGTGCATTAGCTCAGCGATTTCTTCTAGAAGTGCTTTGTACTCGTCTAGAATCTTCTCGTGCTCAAGGCCAGTTAGGCGGTGAAGACGAAGTTCTAGAATAGCTTGTGCTTGTGTTTCCGTTAGGAAGTATTGGCCATCGCGGATACCGTATTGGTCTTCCAACCAATCAGGACGAGCCGCATCAGTACCAGCACGCTCAAGCATTGAAGCAACGTTACCAAGATCCCAACCGCGTGCAACTAAGCCAGCTTTTGCTTCAGCTGGTGTTGGAGCGTTACGGATAAGCTCAATGATTTCGTCGATGTTAGCAAGTGCTAGAGACAGTGCTTCAAGGATGTGTGCACGATCGCGCGCTTTCTTCAGTTCGAAGATAGTACGACGTGTCACAACTTCGCGACGGTGGTCTACGAAGCACTTAAGCATGTCTTTGATGTTGAACAACTGTGGTTGACCGTTGTTCAACGCAACCATGTTGATACCAAAAGTCGTTTGCAGTTGAGTTTGAGCGTATAGGTTGTTTAGAACCACTTCGCCTACTGCATCACGCTTACATTCAATAACAATACGCATACCATCTTTATCAGATTCGTCACGCAGTGCACTGATGCCTTCTACTTTCTTATCTTTAACCAGTTCAGCAATCTTCTCGATCAAACGAGCTTTGTTTACTTGGTAAGGGATCTCAGTAACGATAATGGTTTCTTTACCATTCTTCTCTACTTCGATATCCGCTTTTGAACGCATGTAAACCTTACCGCGGCCAGTCTTATAAGCATCAACGATGCCTTTACGACCACTGATAAGTGCTGCTGTTGGGAAGTCAGGACCAGGAATGTAGTCCATTAGCTCATCAATAGTGATCTCTTCATTATTGATGTAAGCCAAACAGCCATCAACAACTTCACCAAGGTTATGTGGTGGAATGTTGGTAGCCATACCTACTGCGATACCAGAAGCACCGTTTACCAATAGGTTAGGAATTTTTGTAGGAAGTACTGCTGGAATTTGTTCTGTACCATCGTAGTTCGGTACGTAATCCACAGTTTCCTTATCAAGGTCAGCCAGTAGCTCGTGAGCAATTTTCGCCATACGAACTTCGGTATAACGCATTGCAGCCGCGGAGTCGCCATCGATAGAACCAAAGTTACCTTGGCCATCAACTAGCATGTAACGCAGTGAGAACGGTTGAGCCATACGAACAATTGTATCGTATACAGCACTATCACCATGCGGGTGGTATTTACCGATTACATCACCTACTACACGAGCAGACTTTTTATATGGTTTGTTCCAATCATTACCTAGTACATTCATCGCGAACAAAACGCGGCGGTGTACTGGTTTTAGGCCATCACGCACATCTGGAAGGGCACGACCAACGATGACGGACATCGCGTAGTCTAGGTATGAACCTCTAAGCTCATCTTCAATATTTACGGGCGTGATCTCTTTCGCTAGATCGCTCATAGAGCCATTTTCCCTCTATAGTCAGATCGTATTTTTGAATACGTATAAGACCGAAAAATATAACACAAATTTACCTACGGAGGCATCACTTTCCCTCTCCTTTTACCATCTTGTGACCCTTGTAGCCAATCAATTGATGAGAAATTGCACCTCCGCATCATATCTTGCTGAAACATGGTCACTTTACATCCAATAAACTAGCAAAATTGTAGATCTTCTGGTCAGCGCGAAAAGGCAAGTTATAATGCCTGCAATTTCATGGATGCATTATTTAACTTGGAAATGCCGATTATGACTAAATCACAGAACGTAGACCCAGCAGAAATCAAGAAATTCGAAGACATGGCGTCACGCTGGTGGGATCTAGAAGGCGAATTTAAGCCGCTACATCAAATCAACCCACTGCGCCTAAATTACGTATTAGAGAAGACGGAAGGCCTGTTTGGCAAGAAAGTCCTCGATGTTGGCTGCGGCGGCGGTATTCTTGCAGAAAGCATGGCGGTTGAAGGTGCGGTAGTAACAGGCCTAGACATGGGTAAAGAACCGCTAGAAGTTGCGCGCCTTCACGCATTGGAAACTGGTACCAAGCTCGATTACATCCAGAGCACTATCGAAGACCACGCAGAGCAGAACCCACAGACATACGATGTGGTTACGTGCATGGAAATGCTTGAACACGTTCCTGACCCGCAATCTGTTATCACTGCCTGTTCGAAATTAGTGAAACCGGGCGGTCACGTGTTCTTTTCTACATTGAACCGTAATTTCAAATCTTACTTGTTTGCGATTGTTGGTGCAGAGAAACTATTGAAGATCGTTCCTGAAGGCACTCATGAGCACGAGAAGTTCATTCGCCCTGCTGAACTTATCAAGATGGTTGATAACACTCCGCTGCAAGAATTAGGCATTACAGGCCTGCACTATAACCCGTTGACGAACACTTACCGTTTAGGCCAAAAAGTCGATGTGAACTACATCGTTCATACACAAAACTTTGGCTAAAAAATATCGGTAGCCCTACCGTAAAACCTTTTGTAAAAAAGACGAATGAAAAGAGTTGCAATTACCATAACTTTGCGACTTTTTTCAGTCTAAATTTCGTGCGCTAGCTTCCATTTTGACCACCTCGATTTAAATTTAATCGCCCAAAATCCATCGCCCATTTTGCTCAAAGATCAAGGGATTTTTTTTTATGGGCGTGCAAAAATAAAGCATCATTAAAAGCCGACTTTTATACAATCAAGTCACATCTAACCTCATCAGTTAGTGGTCACTTACAGTTTTTTTTCAATCCACCACTTATCCACAAGCAACCCCATTTCTTTACCTTGAAAAATATCAGTTGTAGCACTATCTTGTAACCCAACAAACAAATGACCCCTATATGTTGTGTTTGAACTACAATGTATGGGTAGACCAAGATCACAAAGCCGAAACGTAATTTACAAAAATTACAAAGAAATACACAAAAACACGGCCTTGTTCAGTTTTGTTAGGGAAATTAAGCAGAATGAACCAACAACTTACTGTTACCAAGCGTAACGGGCGCAAAGAAACGATCGATCTAGAGAAGATCCATCGCGTGATTACATGGGCAGCTGAAGGCTTGCACAATGTTTCTGTATCACAAGTAGAATTGAAAGCTCACATTCAGTTTTACGATGGCATCACCACTACTGACATTCATGAAACTATCATCAAGTCAGCAGCGGATTTAATCTCTGAAGAGACTCCTGATTACCAATATCTAGCAGCACGTCTGTCTGTATTCCACCTACGTAAAAAAGCGTACGGCGAATACGAGCCGCCTGCACTGTATGACCACGTTGCAAAACTGGTTGATATGGGTAAATACGATAGCCACCTTATGGAAGACTACACGAAAGCTGAATTCGAAGAGCTTGACGAGTACATCGACCACAAACGTGACTTAGACTTCTCTTACGCAGCGGTTAAGCAGCTCGAAGGTAAATACTTCGTGCAAAACCGTGTAACGAAAGAAATCTACGAGAGTGCTCAGTTCCTTTACATTTTAGTTGCTGCGTGTCTATTCGCTAAATACCCGAAATCGACTCGTCTTGACTACATCAAACGTTTTTACGACGCATCGTCTACGTTTAAGATTTCTCTACCTACACCGATCATGTCTGGTGTACGTACGCCTACTCGTCAATTCAGTTCTTGTGTACTGATCGAGTGTGGTGACAGCCTTGATTCAATCAACGCAACAGCAAGCTCAATTGTTCGTTACGTATCTCAACGTGCTGGTATTGGTATCAACGCAGGTCGTATCCGCGCACTTGGTTCTGAAATCCGTAATGGTGAAGCGTTCCACACGGGCTGTATCCCTTTCTACAAATACTTCCAGACAGCAGTAAAATGTTGTTCTCAAGGTGGTGTTCGTGGCGGTGCAGCAACAGTGTTCTACCCACTATGGCACGGTGAAGTTCAGTCTCTATTAGTACTGAAAAACAACCGCGGCGTTGAAGAGAACCGTGTTCGTCACATGGATTACGGCGTACAACTGAACAAGCTTATGTACTCTCGCCTAGTTCAAGGTGGCAACATCAGCCTGTTCTCACCTTCAGACGTACCTGGCCTTTACGATGCGTTCTTCGAAAACCAAGACCGTTTTGAAGAGCTATACGTTAAGTACGAAAACGATCCTTCAGTGAAGCGTGAAACGGTTAAAGCCGTTGAGCTGTTCTCTCTGCTAATGCAAGAGCGTGCTTCTACTGGTCGTATCTACATTCAGAACGTTGACCACTGTAATACACACAGCCCGTTTGATTCTGAAGTTGCACCTGTTCGTCAATCGAACCTATGTCTAGAAATCGCGCTTCCTACTAAGCCACTTTCTAACGTAGAAGATGACGAAGGCGAAATTGCACTATGTACGCTTTCAGCATTCAACCTTGGCGCAATCAATGAACTAGACGACCTAGCAGAGCTTTCTGAGCTGGTTGTTCGTGCTCTAGATGCACTGCTTGATTACCAAGACTACCCGCTTCCAGCTGCATACAAGTCGACAATGAACCGTCGTACTTTAGGTGTAGGTGTAATCAACTACGCATACTACCTAGCGAAGAATGGTGTTAAGTACTCTGATGGCAGCGCGAATGGCCTGACTCACCGTACTTTTGAAGCAATTCAATACCACTTGCTAAAAGCATCTGTTGAACTAGCGAAAGAGCAAGGTCGTTGCCCATCTTTCCACGAGACCAACTACGCGAAAGGCCTACTGCCAATCGATACTTACAAAAAAGATATCGACTTAGTATGTGAAGAGCCACTGCACTACGATTGGGATTCTCTACGTGAAGAGATCATGGAGCACGGTCTGCGTAACTCTACGCTAACAGCGCTTATGCCTTCTGAGACATCGTCTCAAATCTCGAACGCGACTAACGGTATCGAGCCACCACGTGGTTACGTATCAGTGAAAGCATCGAAAGACGGCATCCTAAAGCAAGTGGTTCCAGATTTCCTAAATCTTAAAGAGAACTACGAGCTACTTTGGAACATTGGTTCTAACGACGGTTACCTACACCTAGTGGGTATCATGCAAAAATTCGTTGACCAAGCTATCTCTGCAAACACTAACTATGATCCAAGTGTTTACGACAGCGGTAAAGTACCAATGAAGAAGCTGCTTCAAGACCTACTAACAGCGTACAAGTACGGTGTTAAGACGCTTTACTACCATAACACTCGTGATGGTGCTAAAGACGACCAAGGCGATGCAGTTCAAGTGCCGGAAGAAGATTGTGAAGGCGGCGGTTGTAAGATCTAAACCGCAATAAACATTAAGACCCCAGAGAAGAGTTATCTTCTCTGGGTTTAAAGCATTAACAGGGTCCGTTTTATTACGGGTCTTTAAAGGATTTGAGGCATTTATGGCTTACAGTACTTTTTCTCAGCAAAAAAATGACCAACTAAAAGAACCAATGTTCTTGGGTCAGTCGGTAAACGTTGCACGTTACGACCAACAAAAATTCGAAATCTTCGAAAAGTTGATCGAGAAGCAGCTTTCTTTCTTCTGGCGTCCAGAAGAAGTAGACGTGTCTAGCGACCGTATCGACTACAACAAGCTTCCTGAGCATGAAAAGCACATCTTCATCTCTAACTTGAAGTACCAAACGCTTCTAGATTCTATCCAAGGCCGCAGCCCTAACGTTGCCCTACTTCCACTGGTATCTCTACCAGAAGTTGAAACTTGGATTGAAACTTGGTCTTTCTCTGAAACGATTCACTCTCGTTCTTACACGCACATCATCCGTAACATCGTGAATGATCCAGGCGTAGTATTCGACGACATCGTTGAAAATGAAGAGATTCTGAAGCGCGCTAAAGACATCGCTTTCTACTACGACGACCTAATCAAGCTAACGGCTGACTACCACCGCTACGGCGAAGGCAACCACAGCATCAACGGCGAAGACGTTAAGATTTCACTTCACGACCTGAAGAAGAAACTTTACCTATGTCTAATGTCTGTAAACGCACTAGAAGCGATTCGTTTCTACGTAAGTTTCGCATGTTCATTTGCATTCGCTGAACGTGAGCTAATGGAAGGTAACGCGAAGATCATCAAGCTAATCGCTCGTGATGAAGCACTTCACCTTACTGGTACACAGCACATGATCAACTTGCTTCGTAACGGTCAAGATGACTTCGAATTCATGCAGATCGCTGAAGAGTGCAAGCAAGAGTGTTTCGACCTATTCAAAGAAGCGGCTGAGCAAGAAAAAGAGTGGGCAGAATACCTATTCAAAGATGGCTCTATGATTGGTCTAAACAAAGACATACTTTGCCAATACGTTGAGTACATTACCAACATCCGTATGCAGGCTGTTGGTCTGGGTACTGCTTACCCAGCAGCAACGTCGAACCCAATTCCATGGATCAACGCTTGGTTGTCTTCAGATAACGTTCAAGTTGCTCCACAAGAAGCAGAAATCAGTTCTTACCTAGTTGGCCAAATCGACAACGAAGTAAAAGCTGACGACTTTGAAGGATTTGAGCTGTAATGCCAACAATCAAAATCAACAAACTGACTTCAATTGAATCTAACCCTTCAAACACTCTGTTGGAAACAATGGAACAAGCTGGGTTAGAGCCAGAATACAACTGCCGAGATGGCCACTGTGGCGCTTGCCGCTGTACGTTGGATTCTGGTGAAGTCGAGTACGTTGGTTTTGCTATGGCTTACACGCAAGGTAATGAAATATTACCTTGTATCTGTAAAGCAAAGACTGAGCTATCGCTGAGTAACGTTATTCATAGAAACAAGCAAAAACGCGCATAAGCCAACTGGCTTTAGATCGCTTTGCTCGAATATCGTCAATAAGAATTAAAAAGGGTCCGCTTCCTTAGGAATGCGGACCCTTTTCTATTTATGTCTTTAGGTATCGTAAGACGACTCGTCTATCGCTCAACCAAAGTCTTCTCATTGGTTCGCGCCATACGAAGCCAAACGTTTATTGCTGAGTCAGGTTAAGAGTCACAGAGCCAATATAACAAGCGCTTCGGCACTCTCCACAGCCGTTACACTTATCTTTGTCCACCGTAGGCAACTCTCCTACTTCGATGTGTATCGCACCTGCTGAACACGCAATTTGGCATGCTGAACAGTCCATTTGCATGTAATTATTGCAGCTATCCGCAAAGCTCGGCTTGAGGTCGATATAAGGTGTGACAGTTGGATGAAGTGCGCCAGTCGGACACACTTCAGTGCATTTGTTACACATAGAACAACTGTTGTAATCCAAATTCAGCAGCGCACTGCCCTCTAGCATCTCAATAACGCTATTCGGACACGCTTGCTCACACAGCCCACAACCCTCGCAAAGACGCTCAAACAGCACCTCATCCACCGCTCTTGGCGGCCTTGCGTGCAAGCGCTGCGATATCTCTTCATAATTCGCAGCTGCTTTAACCGGTTTAGAAAGTCGAGTTAAGAAACCGCGTCTATTTGAATTTATTTGTTCAGACATTAGTCGATATATAACTTTTTAGTCACAACGTTTAAATTATATTCAGATGTTAAGTACTTAAACCAATCTATTACATCAACCGATAGCTTTTTATAAAAAGATAGTTCTGATGCTTTATTTAGTTTTTCTAAATAAACAGAAGACCAAGTTAATAAGTGACCTTCGAGCAATTCACTAGCTGAATTGATATTATTATTTTCTAACAAATACGCATGAGCGAATAACATTAAACCAAATTGATCTTCCGGCTCTCTTAACCCCGTGTCTAATTCAATCTGATTCAATTCTAAAAACTGACGATACTCTACAGTAGAAGCGCCGAACACAACGCGGTCTTTATCTAGGTACACAGAACCCCAAGGCGGAGCTGGCATGTCTCCAACACCTTCAAACAGGCGACTGAACTCTGCTGAGAGTGCATCTTCGTCTTCGCCTCTTAATGCCTGCAAGCATTCTTCAGAGAGTACTTCGCTCTCAACCAAAGCTTCAACAATGGTGATTAACTGTTCTTTACTTGTCGCTTGATAAAATAGCGAACCCAATAATTTATGCGTATCGATAATCATTATTATTTATACCGTTATAGGTTTAAAGATAATTATATAAATAAGACGATTTAATTCTTTGATCTATTTTATACATTCGATTCATAAGATTTAAATTTCGCTCTTATTTGATGCCAATCAATCAACAATCCAAAATAAAAACATAAAGAACAAACTACCTATAAAGTGCTAGTCATCAATAGCAAAAGGCATCTTAGAATGACGAATAAGAAAGAATCTGGGGTAATGAATCTTACTCGAAGAGGCTTCATGAAAGCTTCTTCTGCAGTAGGTAGTGCAGCCGCACTTGCGGGCGGTATCGCTTTACCTTTCAAATCCAAACCAGTAGCGGCTGCAGTTGCTGAGAATGTGGATGAGAAAATCGTATGGAGTGCATGTACAGTAAACTGTGGCTCTCGCTGCCCATTGCGTATGCATGTACAAAACGGTGAAATCAAATACGTAGAAACAGACAACACAGGTACTGACGAATACGGTCATCACCAAGTTCGTGCGTGTCTACGTGGTCGCTCGATGCGCCGCCGTGTTTACAACCCAGATCGCCTAAAATACCCAATGAAACGTGTGGGTAAACGTGGTGAAGGTAAGTTTAAGCGTATTAGCTGGGAAGAGGCTTACGATGAAGTCGCTGGCACTATGCAACGCCTTATTAAAGACTACGGTAACGACACTATCTACCTAAACTACGGTACAGGTACGCTTGGTGGTACGGTAACTAAGTCTTGGCCACCAGCACAAACGCTGATTGCGCGTCTAATGAACCTAAGTGGTGGTTACCTAAACCATTACGGTGACTACTCAACAGCGCAAATCGCGAAAGGCTTGAGCTACACCTACGGTGGTTGGGCAAACAACAACTCTTTCTCTGACCTAGAGAACACTAAGCTTAACATCCAATTTGGTAACAACCCTGCTGAGACTCGTATGTCTGGCGGTGGTCTGATCCACCACTACGTAGAAAGCAAAAACAAATCAAACGCAAGAACGATCATCATCGATCCACGCTACACCGATACTGCCGGTGGTCGTGAAGATCAATGGATCCCAATTCGCCCTTCTACCGATGCTGCATTGGTTGCGGGTCTTGCGCACGTGATGATCACTGAAGACCTAGTCGACCAACCGTTCCTAGACAAATACTGTGTCGGTTACGATGAGAAGACTCTTCCTGCATCAGCGCCTAAAAACAGTGACTACAAATCTTACATCCTAGGTTTAGGTGAAGATGGCGTAGAGAAGACACCAGAGTGGGCTAGTAAGATCACAGGTATTCCAGTTGATACTATCGTTAAGCTTGGCCGTGAGATGGGCACAGCGAAACCGTGTGCTATCCACCAAGGTTGGGGCTTACAACGCACTGCGAACGGTGAACTAGCGTGTCGTGCTATCGCAATGCTGTCGCTACTAACCGGTTCTGTGGGTGTATCAGGTGGTTCTACAGGTGCTCGTGAAAGTGACATCAACATTCCGTTTGTGCGCTTCCCTACTGTGCCAAACCCAGTTGAAACGTCTATTTCAATGTTCATGTGGACAGACGCGATTTACCGTCACCATGAAATGACCGACATCACTGATGGTGTTCGCGGTGCAGAGCGCCTTAAGAACCCAATCAAGATGATCTGGAACTACGCAGGTAACTGCATCATCAACCAACACTCAGACATCAACAAGACTCACGCGATTCTTCAAGATGAAAGCGCGTGTG
Organism: Vibrio sp. OPT18; assembly: GCF_015163615.1. Classification (NCBI taxonomy): domain Bacteria; kingdom Pseudomonadati; phylum Pseudomonadota; class Gammaproteobacteria; order Vibrionales; family Vibrionaceae; genus Vibrio; species Vibrio sp. OPT18. The sequence continues at coordinate 228,577 of NZ_JADDYK010000075.1, read as the reverse complement.
AAATGATTGTCGTGGTTGATAACCATATGACTTCTTCAGCGAAATACGCAGATATCATCCTGCCAGACTTAACAACGTCTGAGCAAGACGACTGGTGTATGGATGGTAAAGCATCGAACATGCCTTACTTCATCTACGCGCAGAAAGCGATTGAGCCTCAGTTTGAAGCGAAATCTATCTACGAGATGTGTACTCAGCTTGCGAAACGCATGGGCGTAGAAAAAGAGTTCACCGAAGGCCGTACTCAAGAGCAATGGATTGAGCATCTTTACGCTGAAACTCGTAAGAACGATCCAACACTGCCAACCTTCGAAGAGATGAAAGAGCTGGGTATCTACAAACGTAGCTACGACCACCACTACATCGCTTACGAAGACTTCCGCAAAGATCCTGAAGCTAACCCACTGACTACACCAAGTGGCAAGATCGAGATCTACTCAGAGCAACTGGCTGATATCGCGAAGACTTGGAAGCTGAAAGAAGACGAAGTGATTCACCCACTTCCGATTTACGCGGACTCTTTTGAAGGTCATAACGATCCACTAGCAGAGAAGTACCCACTTCAGCTAACGGGTTTCCACTACAAGGCTCGTACCCACTCAACTTACGGCAACGTTGCAGAGATCAAGGCTGCGGCACCGCAAGAGTTGTGGATCAACCCAATCGATGCGAAAGAACGTGGTATTGAAAGCGGCGACATGGTGAGTATTTTCAACGACCGTGGCGAAGTACATATTCCAGCGAAAGTGACACCAAGGATTCTTCCTCGAGTTGTCGCACTAGGCGAAGGTGCATGGTATGCACCGGATGGTCAGAAGATCGACCATGCAGGCTCTATCAACGTGCTGACTACTCAGCGCCCGAGCCCACTTGCTAAGGGTAACCCTCAGCATACAAACCTAGTTCAAATCAAAGCGCTAAAGAAAGCATAAGGTAGGTTGGAATGAAACAATACGGCTTTTACATTGATTCAAGTAAATGCACGGGTTGTAAAACCTGTCAGCTTGCTTGTAAAGATTATAACGATCTCGACATCAAAACGAACTACCGTCGCGTATACGAATACGCAGGTGGTGGCTTCACTCAAGATGGCGATACCTGGGTTCAGACAGATGTCTTTTCTTACTACCTTTCTATCGCTTGTAACCACTGTACTAACCCAGCGTGTGTGAAAGTGTGTCCTTCGGGCGCAATGCACAAACGTGATGAAGACGGCTTGGTTGTGGTTGATGAGAGCGTATGTATTGGTTGTCAGCACTGCAGCAATGCGTGCCCTTACGGCGCACCACAATACAATGCGAAGAAAGGTCACATGACGAAATGCGATGGTTGTTACCAACGCGTTTCTGAAGGAAAACAGCCTATCTGTGTTGAGTCTTGCCCACTTCGTGCATTGGAGTTTGGCGAAATCAATACACTTCGCGAGAAGTACGGCTCTGGTGCGGATGTGGCTCCACTGCCATCTTCAACAGAAACGCTACCAAACATCGTGATTAAGCTGAACAAAAACGCGAAGCCAACTGGCGATACCAGTGGTCACCTAGCAAACCCGAAGGAGGTGTAAGATGATTTTTCATGAGTGGTCTTTAATCTTCTTTACGGTGCTAGCGCAAACTGCGGTTGGTGGTTACTTACTGATTGGCGCACGTGCACTGGTACTTGGTCATGACCAAGAGAAGCTGAACAGCTACAAGGTTCCAATGTTCATCCTATGGGCACTGATGGGTCTTGGCTTCATGTTCTCGACAACGCACCTTGGCTCTCCACTGCGCGCGTTTAACGCTTTTAATCAGCTAGGTTCGGCTTGGTTGTCTAACGAAGTGTTCTTCGGTGCGGCATTCTTCGCTGTCGGTGGCCTGCAATGGCTATTGTCTGTACTTAAGAAAGGTGGCGTAGCTATCCAGAAAGCACTGATGGTTGGCGCGATGGTGTTGGGTGTTATCTTCATGTACGCGATGATCAATGTATACATGATCAACACAGTACCTACGTGGGACAACATCTACACACCACTGAGCTTCATCATGACGATGGTTGTGGGTGGCTTGCTGTTATCTCAGTTCGTAATTGTATTCGCAAACGACAGTCGCTTTACGGTTGACCGTAACATCACCATGCTGGCTGTTATCGCTGTTGCTATCAGCTTGCTTGTGACAGTAGGAAAACTGAACCTAATCGGTGACATCCAAACTTCAGCGGCAAAAGCGTCTGAGTTAGTCGATGGTTTAGGTAGCTATGTGATTCTTCAAGTGGCACTGCTAATGGCAAGCTTGTTGATTTGGATTCTACCTATGCTGAACAAAGCAAAAGTGAACCCAGTTAACCTTGGCTTAGCACTAGTATTGTTCTTGGCTTCAGAGTTAATCGGCCGTGGTTTGTTCTACAGCCTACATATGACAAGCGGTTTGTAATCGAGTTCTTAGAGATATGAGTTGCGTGTAAACATCGCTGCTTGTTTGGTTATCTAGAAGGCTAGATAAACAAAAGGCCCAACACCTATTTAGATGTTGGGCCTTTTTATTGCGTTTTTTCTAGCGTTTTTAGTACAGACTTAGCGAGTCCGCTTACATCGTTAGCTTACATAGTTCGCTTACATAACTACTTAATGATAGCCGCTGGAATAAACATGTCTTTCAATCGCTTAACCGAAGAGTAAGTACCAAACATCGGTTTGTTGTCTAGATGCCTTCTAAGCATATCGGCGGCAACGGTCTTAATCACGTTGCGTTGGTCTTCACGCGAGTACTGACGATAAAACTCAAGTACCTGCCCCCACTCGCCTGCTTCAGTCGACAATGCAACGCTGAATGTGTTGCCTTCCAGCTTACCAGTCACCAAAGCCAATTCAGTTCCGCACTTATCTCTTGTTGCTCCAGCCAGCGCAAAGGTCGCGGCTAATGGATCGCTCTTTTCAAGTTCGCTCTCTTTTGGCTCAGCCATCACCCATGAGTGTCCGAAGCAATCTTCTATCTGCTCATTCAATTGCAGCCACGCTGACAGTGAACCTTTGGTCGACACTTCAGACACAGATAACGTCTTCTTTTTTTCCGCCATGATGTGTCCAATATGGTCAATCATCGGCTCATCAACACTAACGACATTACTCTCTAGCAGCTTGTAAACCATCTGCAGAAGCTTAACGCGAGTTTCTAAGTCTGCCTTAGGACCAAACAGTTTGACCTCAATGAACGGCAGATAAGAGCGATAACCAAGTTCATAACCTTCTGGCAGCTTTAGTTGGTCCAAAACATCAGAGATACCAGACTCAGACAAACCAAACGTAAACAGTCGACTGCATTCAGAGGCAACCACTTGAGGGTAGGTACACGACAAGTCAGGAAGAATCTCAAACGTCACCATGCGCTTGAATTCACTTGGTACACCCGGCGTGAAATAGAAAGTCGCATCGTTAATTTTCAGTTTGAAGCCACAAGCCGTCCCCACAGGGTTATCGACAATCTCTGAACTCGCAGGTAACAAAGCTTGTTTAAGGTTGCTGTCTGGCATTGGCATGCCACGTCCAGAGAACATCTCTTCCATACGAGCAAGCCATTCAGGGAACATGACGAGTTTCTGCTCGGAAGCAGCTGCAGCGGCTGCAGCACTCATATCATCGGTCGTCGGGCCTAAACCACCATTAACGATAACCACATCATAGTTAAAGCTCAGCATCAGCAGTTCTTCAACAAGAGCATTCATTTGATCACCCACAGTTGAGCGCTTAGCAAGCGCAAAACCATGCTGATAAAACTCACCAGACATCCAAGCTGCGTTTGTATCTACAATGTCTCCATGAAGAACTTCTTCACCTGTGCTTAACATTGCGATTTTCGTCATATTTCTATCCCTTGTTGTCATAAAAAGACACTGCATTATTTACAAACTGGTCTATGGTTGAATTTGGAACAATTCGCCTTTTCACTAATATTAATAATGTTAAACCTAAGGTTTTCTTAGGAAAAGCTATAAATTATTAGTTCCCTAAATCAGGCATTTAATAGATAATTGTGACCCTGATCAATTCCAAACTTTCTCATGGAGACCCTTGTGGCCAAATCACCGTTACTAGCAAAGGTTACTGCCGCATTTTCAATGCTAATGTCAGTTAACTCGGTTGCAAGCCAATACGACTTCGACCAGCCAATCAACCTTTCTTACTCGGATGAATGTGCTCAAGATTACTGTTTTAATGACAACTTGTACACCTACAAGCCTAGTACCAATTACGCACTGAGCGAATCGAGTGATGAGTACGACTTCACAATCCAACAACCAAAACACATGTTGGTGAGCCAGGAGAAAGATTGGGATTACCTAATGGGTCAAACCTACACCATTCTTGGCTTAAGTGTCGCGACAGTGGGTTTAATGACTCTACTCCCTGAAAGTATTACTAAGTGGGATGATGACCAACGTGATATCAGCTCATTAGGTAAAAAGTGGAAAGATAACGTTTCTGAAGGCCCAGTATGGGACCGTGACGAACACTTCCTAAACTACGTAATGCACCCATATTTTGGTGGTGTTTACTACACGGCAGCTCGACACGCAGGTTACGACGAGTTTGAGTCATTCTTATACTCTTGGACTATGTCGACGTTCTTCTGGGAATACGGCGTAGAAGCATTTGCTGAAGTACCTTCATGGCAAGATCTCTTCATCACACCTTTCTTCGGTGCGGTTGTGGGTGAAATGATGCTAGAAGCAGAGCAAGATATCATTGCTTCAGGTGGCGAAGTGATGGGCTCTCAAACCATGGGTGATGTGTCGCTATTCTTCCTTAACCCTGTTGGACACATTCACTACTGGGTAAGTGACGCATGGGGCGGTGATGCAGAAGTGAACCTGAATACTAACCCTTGGTGGGATAACCAAGACGCAGCACGTTTTGCTTACGATGCTGGCGCACCATATGACTCTCAGTTTGTTGGTATGAACTTCAAAGTAACGTTCTAATTCGTCTCTAGTACTACTCAATACAAGTTACTGAATATAAGTTGCTGGATCATCAATCACAGTGACAACTCTTCTAAAAAGCGGCTCTCTAGTCGCTTTTTTTGTGCCCTACTCTTCATTCTCTTTTTTTGCATCGAAGCTTAGTTTCAAAAATTGACCTAGGTCAAACATTGTTCGATGTAACCTTCTACACTGAAATTAAAGAACTTTATCGCGTGATATCAAACATTTAATTAGCAAAGAATAATTGAAACCTTGGGGGCTGATATGAACAGTACATTTATCGTAAACTTTATCGGAAAAGCATCACCAGCAACAATCAAACAGCTTGCTGCGGTTACTCACGAAAACGACGGCAAATGGCTCATCAGTAAAGTGAACTTTATTGAAGACCAAGTCGCAGGCGTACTAAAGGTTCAACTTCCAGCCATCAACGAATCGATTGTCAAAGAAGCTTTTAGCGCCAATCCGGATCTCATCGTGCAGTTTGTCGATTCAGACCATACGCACAATGTTCAAGACACGGTCCATCACTTAAGACTCGACTCTAACGACCGAGCAGGCATCGTCAACGAAGTGACTCATGTATTGGATAGACAAGGGATCAGCATTCTCGATATGGACTGTCATCGTGTCTTTATCGCAGGTGGTGGCGGTGTTAGCTCAAGCCTATTCACATCAAAAATCGCCGTTAAGCTGCCAATCGAAGTACAGATCGACGATGTGGTCAATGAACTCGAAACGCTCAGTGAAGATACTCGAGTGATGATTGAAAGCTAAATAAACAAAATTGAGGAACAAAAAAGAGCAGCTCATTGGCTGCTCTTTTTATTGCTCTGAACTTGTGATTCAGTTACTTAACTGACCATTGTGATAATGAGCGTTTGAAGTCTTCATAGCCGAATTCATTTAGCTTCTGAACTTCACCACTGCTACGTTCGCAGTAGATTGAAGGCATTTTAAGGCCGTTGAACCAGTTCAATTTCACCATGGTGTAGCCTGCACTGTCTAACAGGTGTAGCTTTTGACCAATCTTAAGTGGCTCATCAAAGCTCGCTTCGCAGAACTGATCGCCCGCAAGGCATGAACATGAACCAATCACATAGTCGTGACTGCCTGTTTCTGAGGCTTCCAATACCGATGCTGGCTCATTGTAGATAAGCGTGTCAAGGCGGTGCGCCTCAGTCGCTGAATCCACAATAGCTGTTTTCTTCACGTTCTCAACAATATCGACCACTGTCACAACTAGATCGGTTGTTTTAGTGATGATCGCTTCGCCCGGCTCAAGGTACATCTGCACGCCGTGTTTCTCAGAGAAGGCTTTCAGCGCAAAACCGAGTTTTTCGATGTCATAGCCAGGCCATGTGAAGAACACACCACCGCCCATGCTCACCCAGTCCAACTTATCTAAGTGCTCGCCAAACTGTTCTGAGATTGAATCAAGTAGGCCGATAAATGCATCGACGTCTTTGTTCTCACAGTTCATGTGGAACATCACACCATTAATCTCATCGAAGATCTCTGGCTTGATATGGTCCGCTTGCACGCCCAAACGCGAGAATTGACGTGCTGGATTCGCCAAGTCTTGTCCTGCGTAGCTCACGCCCGGATTTAAACGTAAACCCAGTGAAGCTTTACCTTCAACAATATGGCGGTAAGCAGCAAGTTGGCTCTGAGAGTTGAAGATCATCTTGTCGCAGATGTCAGCAACTTCTCTCACGTCATCTTCGCTGTAGCCCACACTGTAAGCGTGCGTCTCACCACCAAAGGTTTCGTGGCCAAGTTTCACTTCGTATGGGCCAGAGCTTGTCGTGCCATCGAGGTAAGGTTTGATGATGTCAAACACACCCCATGTCGAGAAACACTTCAGTGCTAATACCAACTTCACACCTGAAATCTCTTTCAGCTGCTTGGCTTTCTCTAAGTTCGCAATCAACTTGTCTTCGTTGATCATGAAATAAGGCGTTTTTAGTTCGTTGTTTTGCATGTTAATACCTTGCTGCCCTCGAGTTCACGAAGGCACATGATAATCGAACAAAGCCGACGCTAATGCATCGGCTCGATATAAGTAAGTACATTGGAAGTTCTTTAAGTGTATTAGAGATTCCCTATTACACTCGTCCCTCGCTTTAGGGAATGACGACTTCTGCATTACCGGTTAGATTTGGCAAATATCATCTTCGTCAAATACCAAAGAAAATAATCACCTTTCATCATCCTCTAACGGAGTAAATACACTCTCCGTCATCCCCAAGAGGGAAGAATGAGCGAGTTGGGGATCTCCCAAAGTCACCTGTCGTTCAATAGAAATCGACAACAACTGAGATTCCCTATTACGCTCGTCCCTCTCTATAGGGAATGACGATGTTCTTAGTCATCTCATGGAAGAACTAACCATCACCTTCGTCATTCCCCCAGTAATTCAAAGCGAGGTAAGAACCTAACTATGTATTACTTCAAAGTATGGATCAGAGGTAGACCAGCTGTAGGCTCTAGCTCTTGAACGTGCCAGTCTAGACCGATTTCAGGCATAGTTGCTAGAAATGGGTCTGGGTTTAGCTGTTCCATGTTAAACACGCCTTTATCAGCCCATTCGCCACGGAAGAACTGAAGTGCTGCGGTAATCGCTGGAACACCAGTTGTGTAAGAGATCGCTTGGTGCTCTACGTCTTCGTAAGCCACTTCGTGGTCTGCGTTATTGTAGATGAATACGCTACGCTCTTTACCGTCTTTCTTACCTTGAACCCAAGTACCGATACACGTTAAACCAGTGTAACCCGGAGCTAGAGATGTTGGATCTGGTAGTAGTGCTTTAAGAACATGCAGAGGCTGAACCACAGTGCCGTCGTGCAGTGTTAGCGGATCTGGGCTAAGAAGACCGATATCACGCATGCAGTTGAAGTAATTCAGGTATGCATCACCAAAGCCCATCCAGAATTCGATACGCTTAGCTGGGATGAACTCTTTCATTGAACGAACTTCATCGTGCGCCATTGAGTAAACTTTGTGAGAACCACAGTTTGGGAATTCAAACTCAAGCATACGAGAGTGACAAGGTACTTGTTTCCACTCTTCATTTTCCCAGTAGAAAGAGTCGCCTTGGATCTCAAGCATGTTGGTTTCTGGGTCAAAGTTTGTCGCAAACTTCTTACCGTGGTCGCCAGCATTCACGTCCATTACGTCAATTGAGTCAATCTCATCAAACAAGTGCTTAACCGCGTACGCAGCAAAGATTGATACCACACCTGGATCGAAACCAGCACCAAGAATACCTGTGATACCCGCTTCAGCGAACTTCTCACGGTAGCCCCACTGCCAATCGTAAGCTTGTGGTACTTGTTGGCCTTCAGAACATAGGTCAACCGCTACCGATGTATCTAAGTAAGAAACTTTAGATTGGTAACATGCTTCCATGATTGCCATGTTTACCCAAGGAGGACCAGCGTTGATCACTAGATCCGGCTGAACTTCTTTAATCAAAGCAACAAGCGCATCAACATCATCAGCGTCTACTGAACGTGCTTCTAGTTTCTTAGTTGAATCTTTAAGGTTGTTTTTGCCCTTGATAGATTCGATGATTTTTTCACACTTCGCGATTGTGCGAGAAGCGATCGTGATATCACCCAGAACTTTGTTATTTTGTGCTGCTTTGTGTGCAACAACCCAACCAACGCCGCCTGCACCAATTTGTAGAATAGCCATAGTTTTAATTACCCTTGTTGTTCTGCTAGCTCAATAGCTAAAGTTTGAATTTTGTTAATTAGAGATTTGAAATCTGATGTCGTTAAGCACGGATTTAAGATAGTAAATTTCAGCGCGCTTTTACCGTCGACGACCGTTTCGCCAAGCACGGCAACACCACGAGTCAGTGCTTCCAGTCTTAACGTTTGATTCAGTTTGTCTAAATCTAGCTCACCGTTTGCTGATTGCCCATTGCGAGGCACCGATCGAAATAGCACAGTAGACAGTGACGGCTCAGCAAGCAGTTCAAAATCGTCTTGGTTTTGAATTAGGTCTGCAACTTGAAGCGTCTGCTCTAGAAGGTGATCGTACATATCTCCCAACTGCTTTGGCCCAACGCTTTGCATCGTCATGAAGACTTTCAATGCATCAAAACGCTTGGTGGTCGCAATAGACTTATCGACTAGATTTGGCAGTTCATCGTGTTCGCGGTTCAAGTAGTCTGCGTGATGCAGTAGGTACTTAAAGTTCGCTTTGTCTTTCAGCAGCACAGCACCACAGCTGATTGTTTGGAAGAACAACTTGTGGAAATCAA
>NZ_JADDYK010000075.1:203650-219295 GCF_015163615.1 Vibrio sp. OPT18 | reverse complement strand
CGCTGACAGAGTCCGCTTTCTCGATGCCTTTCAGACGAGCTTTATGGCTACTTAAGATAAGCGCGCCACCGTAAGCACTGTCGACATGGAACCAAAGATCTTGTTGGTTTGCGATGTCAGCAATCGCCTCAAGGTCATCAATAGCACCGTGATCGGTCGTACCCGCCGTACCGACAACAGCAAAAGGAATCAACCCTTGTGCTTTCAGCGCTTTCACTTCTGCATCTAACAAATCAGGCTTGATAGTGCCGTTTGCATTGGTGTCAACACAGCACACTGCCGCTTCGCCTAGCCCTAGTAGAGAGGCTGACTTTTGAACCGTAAAGTGAGATTTCTTTGAACATAAGATACGCAACTTGCTCGCGTATTCTGGTAAGCCAAGCTTTTGGATAGAATGACCATTGTGCTTATCCGCAACCCAGTCTCTCGCAAGCAATAAACCCATTAAGTTACTTTGCGTGCCGCCGCTTGTGAAAACACCGTCAGCTTGTGCGCCAAGTTGGTATTTGTCGCACATCCAATCCACCACACGCTGCTCAACATAAGTCGCAGCCGATGCTTGGTCCCATGAATCCATTGATTGATTCAACGCCGCGATAATCGATTCCGCAGCAACAGAAGCCATAAGAGGAGGCGTGTGAAGGTGTGCAATACAATCTGGGTGTTGCACGAAGATGGAGTTTGCAGCGACAAGGTCTGCAGTGCTATCTACAACATCAACCAAAGCGTGTTGATTGTTATCAAGGTCGACAGCATTGATGGCTGCTTCTAGCACTTTTGGTTCTAAACCCGAATAAGGGGTTTCAACCTGTTCAAAAACCGTTTTCATCGCTTGAGTGGTTTGGTTCATCACGCTAGCAAATTCGTCGCTACCGCCTAAACCTGTCTGGATGAAATGCTTGTTCCATTCTTGGTTTGCTTGTTCGCTTGACGCTGGGTCTTGTTGTAGACCACCACCAACTGCGATGATCGCTTCTTCCATGACGCGCAATGCAAAGTCGATCTGCTCAAAAGAGATAATCATTGGTGGAAGGAAGCGAATAACCGAACCATCACGGCCGCCCTTTTCGACCATCAAGCCGCGCTCTAGTGCTGCTCGTTGAATCGCTAGAGTTAGCTCGCCGTCGGATTGTGGTTCGCCAAACTTGTTAAGCTCACCATTTGGTTGCTTGATCTCAGCGCCAAGCATCAAACCTTTACCGCGAACTTCAGCAATACAGCTCACACGAGATTGAATCTTCTCAAGCCCATGACGTAAGTATTGGCCTGCGATGTTCGTGTGCTCAACCAAACCATCACGCTCGATGATTTCCAATGCCTTAGCGCCAGACACCATTGCTAATTGGTTACCACGGAATGTACCGGTGTGCTCACCCGCTTTCCATGTATCGATGCTCTTATCGAACACAAGCAGCGACATAGGCAGTCCGCCACCAATCGCTTTAGACAAGCATAAGATATCTGGATTAACGCCTGACTCTTCAAACGCAAATCGATGACCCGTTTTACCCACACCACACTGAATCTCATCAAAAATCAGTAGGATGCCGTGCTCGTCACAGATACGACGTAGGCCTTGTAACCAAGATGCCGGAGCAGGAATCACACCGCCCTCACCTTGCACAGGTTCAACGATCATCGCCGCTGGTTTCATGATGCCAGATTCGTCGTCGTTCAACATACGCTCGATGTAACGAATACTCGCGTTGGCACCCGCTTCACCGCCAATGCCAAACGGGCAGCGTAGGTTGTATGGGAAAGGCATGAAATGTACGTCAGACATCAAGCCGCTACGACGCTCTTTAGTGCCGAGGTTACCCATCATGCCCATGGTGCCGTTCGTCATACCATGGTAAGCACCACGGAAAGCAAACATGGTATTGCGACCTGTGGTTTGCTTAGCGAGCTTGATCGCCGCTTCCACAGCGTCAGCGCCAGATGGGCCACAGAATTGAAGAACCGAGTTATTTGAAAAGTCTTGAGGAAGAAAAGCTTTAACTCGCTTGATAAACGTCTCTTTTGCTTGAGTCGTGATATCAAGTGTTTGGTATGGCAAACCAGAATCGAGCTGGTCTTTCAGTGCTTGGTTAATCTCAGGGTGGTTGTAACCCAGAGAAAGTGTACCTGCACCGGCTAAGCAATCGAGAAAGAGTTGGCCACGAGTATCTTCAACTAAAGCGCCACATGCTCGTTTAATAGCAATAGGCAGGCGTCTTGGGTAAGAGCGAACATCCGACTCATGCTGTTCTTGCTCTAGCAAAATAGCGTCAGGTGTTAGGTCGTACGTTCCCTCTAAGATAGGAACCATAGTTGAAAATGAATTTGCGATAGTATTGATATCGACTTCAAAGGCGGTAGTCATAAAAGTCCCCTTGAATGTGTTCATACTCACCTCCATCAGACGCAATTACCCACCAACTCTCGTTAAATTTGGAGAGAGTTCATAGTGAAGTACACGTATTGTCTAGAAATGAGATATAGCTGTACGCTCGCATAAGTCAAATGACGGATACGAAATTAAGCCGTCTTAAGACAGCGATAAATTGTTAGCGTGAGCTCAAGGTTCAGTAATGCTACTGTTTTGAAGAATTGGACATTTTTGCAGGATCGGGCAGCTATGAGGAGCTGGTCCCTTTGGAAATGCAGAGCTGATTAGCAATGTTGTAATTAGTGTGTTCAATGTTGGGTTTCCCATTAACATGGCGAACTGCGCCATAAGTATCCCGTCTATCAGCTAAAGGACTAGCCAATACCTACCCTACGTAATGTCCCAATCAGCAAGAATGGTCACTACGCGTATCCCCCAGAAGCAATCGTTGCTCTTCTTGAACATTGTTCATTCCGAGATTGCGCGGGAAAGTAACATAAAGTGAAATGAACGACCAATAGTTTTTAATAATAGCTTGATAAATAGCAGCGGTGGCTAAGCAATTGCTGCAAATATCGTCAACACTATCGTTTGGGAAAGAGATCCCCGGTTCGCTCGTTCCTCATGCCCGAGGATAATGACGTGGGGTTATAAACGTTGCTAGAGAAGCTTTTAGGTCATGGCGTCACTCCCTAGAGCGAGGTATGAATTCATAGAGAACCCCTTACAACATGTCATTGTATTGCTTTATTCAAGAAACTATCTGATGCAATAGATTAAACTGAAGTTAATCAGCAAGCGGCAAGAGATCCCCGGTTCGCTCGTTCCTCACGCCCGAGGATGACGACGTGGGATTATAAACGTTGCTAGAGAAGCTTTGAGGTCAGGCGTCACTCCCTAGAGCGAGGAATGAGTTCATAGGAAATCTCGCACTGAAACCAACAAAGTTCATTACATAGACAAAGGATTGGAAAGTTAATCACCTGTCCGCGTTTGCGTCATTCCCTAGTACGAGGAACGAGTTCATAGGGAATCTCACACTGAAACCAAGAAAAGTTCACTACACAGATAAAGGAATCGAAAGTTAATCACCTGTCCGCGTCTACGTCATTCCCTAGCACGAGGAACGAGTTCATAGGGAATCTCGCTTTTAAAAACGAACTTGATTTCGAAATTTTGAGGCAAATAGAAATGAATTTTTAGCGCGGATTCGAACAAGAAGAGTACTTACCCGTAAAGCTAAACGCCAGAAACCAAAAAGCCCGAACATTTCTGTTCGGGCTTTTTAATTTGGAGCGATACATCGGGTTCGAACCGATGACCTCAACCTTGGCAAGGTTGCGCTCTACCAACTGAGCTAGTATCGCATTTGCTTTATCGAGATAAAGACTTTAATAGATGGTGCCCCGGGCCGGACTTGAACCGGCACAGCGCGAACGCCGAGGGATTTTAAATCCCTTGTGTCTACCAATTCCACCACCAGGGCACGCAATTCTTTATTGCGATGCCGATTACTGAAAAGTAAAACACCATCTTAATGCTGACGCCAATCAACATTACAAAATTTGGAGCGATACATCGGGTTCGAACCGATGACCTCAACCTTGGCAAGGTTGCGCTCTACCAACTGAGCTAGTATCGCATTTTCATTCAAACTCTTTCTAGAAGAAAGAGAGAATGGAGGCGCCTCCCGGAGTCGAACCGAGGTCCACGGATTTGCAATCCGCTGCATAGCCACTCTGCCAAGGCGCCTTAGTAACTCCAATCGAATCGCTCATTGCCATCCTCTTGGGTACGGGATGCATTCTACGGATTCAGACGATTGAGTCAATATTATTTTTGTATTTTTAATTCGTTTGAATAGATTTCATACGAAACAGGCCAAATAGCTGACTTTATGTTCAAAACACACTGTGAGCGGGTTATTCAAAGGAGATCTATATCACATTAGATATCCACTATTGATAACTTAACCTTAGGTTAAAGATCAAAAAAGCGAGCCTCAGCTCGCTTCTTCATCAATGATGTTTTTCGTCTAACAAATCGTCTTTGGCGGCCATCAAGTATTGTGCCATTGACCAGTAAGTAAGTACGGTTGCGACATAGAGCGCAATGTATCCGACCCATACCATCCAATCGTCATAGCGCCAGATAAGTACCCAAAGGGCGAACATCTGAGAAACCGTTTTTACTTTACCAACCCAAGATACCGCAACACTTGCACGTTTACCGATTTCAGCCATCCATTCACGAAGCGCTGAAATGATGATCTCACGAGCAATCATAGTCACGGCTGGGATAGTTATCCAAATCGAGTGGTAATGCTCAGTAATCAGGATAAGAGCCGTAGCAACCAACACTTTGTCAGCCACAGGGTCAATGAAGGCACCGAAGCGAGACGTTTGCCCTAACTTACGAGCTAGCATGCCATCTAGCCAGTCAGTGAAACCTGCTACCCAAAACACCATCGCAGCAGCGAAAGGAGCCCATTGATAAGGTAGATAGAAAACGACAACGAATACTGGGATCAAAAATAGTCTCAGTAAGGACAAAATGTTAGGTATATTCAAACGCATATTATTGGGCTCTTATTAATTGCGCTTTAATGGTGCGGGATTTTTACTATTGTTTCAATGCTTGATAAATGTTTTCTGCCAAAGAATGACTAATGCCCGGCACTTTGGCTATTTCTTCGACAGTTGCACGCTTAAGTTCTTGTAAGCCACCCATATATTTCAGCAAAGCTTGACGACGTTTAGGCCCTACCCCTTCAATTCCTTCCAAAGCGCTGGTTCTACGCGTTTTACCACGTTTCGCCCTGTGCCCTGCAATCGCATGATTATGGCTCTCATCACGAATGTGTTGGATAAGGTGCAGTGCTGGCGCATCGCTAGGTAAATTAAACTCTTCACCTTCAAGGGTTACCAAAGTTTCTAAACCCGGTTTACGCGTTACCCCTTTCGCAATACCCATCATTCTTGGCCTAAACGGCCAATCTCCCCAATATTTAGAAATGATCTCATGAGCGCGGTTTAGCTGACCTTTACCACCATCGATAAAGATGATGTCGGGGATCTTGTCGACATCGAGTTGCTTCGAATAACGTCTCTCAAGCGCCTGAGCCATCGCAGCGTAATCATCACCACCTGTAATGCCGGTGATGTTGTAACGACGGTACTCTGGTTTAACCGGGCCTTCTTGATTAAATACCACACACGACGCAATCGTGCTTTCACCCATGGTATGACTGATATCGAAACATTCCATGCGCTTGATAGCATCCATCGACAACACTTCTTGAAGCTCTTTGAAGCGCTGATTAATTGTCATCTTGTGATTAATCTTGGTAGTAATAGCCGTCAATGCATTAGTATTCGACAATTTAAGGTAACGACCTCGAGTACCAGAGGGGTTGGTATTGAAGTGAATCTTACGACCCGCCACTTCACACAAGGCTTCTTGAATCGGTGTGACATCTTCCATCAAATCGGCATTGAGAATCAAACGAGTTGGGATGGTTCTCGCTTCATTATGCGCAAGATAGTATTGGCTTAAAAAGCTCGAGAAGACCTCTTCTCGCACCGTATTGTTTGGAATTTTTGGGAAATGACTTCTGCTGCCTAAAACCTTGCCTTGGCGAATCATCAAGATATGAATACACGCTACGCCATTCTCTTGAGCAAAGCCCAACACATCCATATCTTCCATTGAATCGTCAGATACATACTGTTGTTCTTGCACACGTCGAATCGCTTGGATTTGGTCACGGAAAGCGGCAGCTTGTTCAAAACGAAGCTCTCGGCTTGCTGTGTCCATCTTCTCGATGAGCGTCTCTAGCACCAACTTATCTTTCCCTTGCAGAAATAGACGAACGTAGTCGATAAGTTCACTGTACTCTTCATCAGAGATGATTGAGCTGACACAAGGCGCGGCACAACGACCAATCTGATACATCAAACACGGGCGCGTTCTGTTGGCATAAACGGTATCTTCACACTGGCGGGCAGGGAAAATCTTTTGGATTAGGTGTAGCGTCTCACGCACAGCGCCGGAATCAGGGTAAGGACCAAAATATTCGCCCTTTTTCTTCTTAGCACCACGGTGCATCGACAAACGAGGATGCTTGTGACCGCTAATAAAAATATAAGGGTACGACTTATCATCACGCAAAAGTACGTTGTATTTAGGCAAGTACTGCTTGATGTAGTTGTGCTCAAGAATGAGCGCTTCTGTTTCCGTGTGCGTTACAGTGACATCAATCTTGTCAATATTACTGACTAGAGCGCGTGTTTTTTCACTATCGACTTTTTTACGGAAATAACTGGAAAGGCGTTTTTTGAGGTTCTTAGCTTTACCGACGTAAATAACGACAGCCTCGGCGTTATACATTCGATAAACGCCGGGCTGCTCTGTTACTGTCTTGAGGAATGAGACTGAGTCAAACAAGTTGGTCACTATACGATCTCAGTGTTAAAGGGTCTCAGTGTCTAACATTCCATGTCTAATCGCTAAATGCGTCAGCTCTACATCGCCACTGATATCCAGCTTACTGAACAAGCGGTATCGGTAACTGTTGACTGTTTTAGGACTTAGATTGAGTTGTTCTGAAATATCCGTCACTTTCTGACCTTTAGTAATCATCATCATGATTTGAAGTTCACGTTCAGATAAGTCTGCGAATGGATTTTCAGACGCAGGCGAGAATTGGCTCAAAGCCATCTGCTGCGCAATTTCTGGTGAAATGTATCGTTGGCCACTATTAACCACTCGAATTGCATTTACCATTTCATCCGGACCTGCCCCTTTAGTAAGGTAACCAGCAGCTCCAGCTTGCATCACTTTAGTTGGAAACGGATTTTCCGTATGAACAGTTAAAACGATGATTTTAACATCAGGGTTGAAACGCAAGATCTTCTTGGTTGCTTCTAAGCCACCAATACCAGGCATATTCATATCCATCAAAATAACGTCAGTATTGTTAGTACGACACCATTTTGCAGCATCTTCACCGCTTTCAGCTTCCCCTGCTACGTTCATTCCACGGACGTCTTCAATAATACGTCGTATCCCTGTGCGAACCAGCTCGTGATCATCTACAAGGAAAACATTTATCAAACTTGTATCTCCACACTATTAATTGGCTCTGCAACCACTGTGTCGTTTCATCTATTTGAAACAATTGAACAAAGGAACAGTGGATCGCAGCATTGAGTACATCTTAACTTAATTACTAAAAAAAAGCTCTGTTGAATATGTGCTGAAACACGAACTTTAGCAAGTACTTATTAACAAATAAGCTAACTAAAACAACACGCTTTTTCTAAAAATCAACCAGTTAAAACAACACCCAATAAAATTACATAAGATAGAGATATTTTCAATACCATTGAATAACCATTCGTGACAATTTCACTTATTTGCTTATAGAGTCCCGTTATTCGCCTCTACTAACTAGAATTTAGTTAGTATTTGTACTGCCTATTGTGCGCTGAGGGTCGCTAGATGGTAGTATTCGATTCCCCATTTCAATAGGTTACTACATTGGATATTCAGCAAGGCTTTGTACTCACAAGACAAGCAAGAGATTTTTCAGGGCGCACGCAAATCGACTTGTGGTTAAGCACCCCTCAAGGCCCTACTCTGCTGACAATTCAAAATGAAAAACCGGTATTTTTTGTTGCTCAATCTGACGTTGAAGCATGCCACGCAATCGCAGCGAAAGAATCGATCGATTGCCAATTTAAGCCTCTAGAATTAGCCACATTCGAGCAAACACCTCTCGCCGCGTGTTACACCTCACTGTCGAGAAGTAGCTTTGGTTTAGCGCAAGCCTTTCACAACGAAGAAATCCAAACCTTTGAAAGCGACATTCGACTCGCCGATCGATTCTTGATGGAACGTTTTATCAAGGGAAGTATTGAGTTCACTGGGTCTGCTACGCAAAAAAATCAGCATCGTCGAGTCTCAAACGCAAAATGCCGAGCAGGTGATTACTTACCCAGCTTATCTGTGGTCTCGCTTGATATTGAGTGTTCGGAAAAAGGCGTGCTTTATTCAATTGGCCTAGACAGCCCGATGGACAGCCGAGTGATCATGGTCGGCGAAGCACAACAAGCTGAAACCAATATCCAATGGGTTGCCAACGAGAAAGCGCTACTTGAAGCCATGATAGCTTGGTTCTCTGAATTTGACCCTGACATCATCATTGGTTGGAACGTTATCGACTTCGATTTTAGGCTGCTGCACAAACGTTCAGAATGGAACGAAGTGAAGCTCAACATCGGCAGAGACAACCAACCGAGCTTTTTCCGCAGTTCTGCTCAAAATCAGCAAGGTTTTATCACAATCCCCGGCCGCGTTGTCTTGGATGGTATTGATATGCTCAAGACAGCGACCTACCACTTCCGTTCTTGGTCGCTTGAGTCGGTATCGCAAGAACTGCTTGGTGAAGGTAAAGACATCCATAACGTTCACGACCGTATGGATGAGATAAACCGAATGTTTAAGTTCGATAAACCTTCACTCGCCAAGTACAACCTTCAAGACTGCGTGCTAGTAAATCGTATCTTCGAGCACACTCACCTACTCGACTTCGCGATTGAGCGCTCTCGATTAACCGGTGTTGAGCTGGATCGCGTTGGTGGCTCTGTTGCGGCCTTTACTAACTTATATCTGCCTCAAATCCACAGAGCGGGTTATGTCGCACCGAACTTAGAGCCAGAGAACTGGATTGCGAGCCCCGGTGGTTATGTGATGGATTCAATTCCCAATCTGTACGACTCAGTTTTAGTACTCGATTTTAAGAGCCTGTATCCATCGATTATTCGTTCGTTTCTGATCGACCCTATGGGACTTATTGAAGGGTTGAAGCTTGAACTTGGCCCAGCAGAAGACCAAGCCGTTGATGGCTTTCGAGGTGGTCAATTCCACCGTTCTAAACACTTCTTGCCCGAGATGATCGAAAACCTTTGGGCTGCACGTGATGTGGCGAAGAAGAACAACGAGAAAGCGTTCTCTCAGGCGATTAAGATCATCATGAACTCGTTTTATGGTGTGTTAGGTTCATCTGGTTGTCGCTTCTTTGATACTCGCCTAGCCTCATCGATCACCATGCGTGGGCATGAAATCATGAAGCAAACCAAAGTGCTTATCGAGGACAAAGGCTATCAAGTGATTTACGGCGATACCGATTCAACTTTCGTATCTCTGAACGGCAGTTATGATCAGCAAAAAGCAGACGAGATAGGGAATGAACTGGTCGCTTACATCAACGATTGGTGGACGAATCACTTAAAAGAGACCCATAACCTAACCTCAATACTCGAACTGGAATACGAGACTCACTATCGCAAGTTTCTAATGCCAACGATTAGAGGTTCAGAAACCGGCTCGAAGAAACGTTATGCCGGATTAATCACTCAAGGCGATAAAGAGAAGATCATCTTTAAAGGGCTTGAGAGTGCACGCACCGATTGGACACCACTCGCCCAGCAATTCCAACAAACCTTGTATGAGATGGTGTTTCACGATCAAGATCCAACCGACTACGTCAGACAGTTTGTCGATGAAACCTCTGCTGGCAAGCATGATGATTTGTTGGTGTATCAAAAGCGTTTACGCCGCAAATTACACGAATACCAAAAGAACATTCCGCCGCAGGTTCGCGCAGCTCGAATGGCCGACGAGATCAATGCTCAGTTAGGACGCCCTCTTCAATACCAAAACAAAGGACGGATTGAGTATTTGATTACTCTGAGTGGCCCTGAGCCCAAAGATTATTTAAAGAGTGGTATCGATTATCAGCACTATATCGACAAGCAGATTAAACCGGTCGCAGAGGCAATCCTACCCTTCATCGGTTTAGATTTTGAAAGAGTCAGTGGACAACAGTTGGGTCTGTTCTAGCACCATTTTAATATGCCCTTAAAACGAAAAAAGCAGAGACATGCTCTTCAGCACGCTCTGCTTTTTTGCATCAATTGGTCGGTTATAAATCTCTATCCGATTCTGAACTCGGTTTTCTGATACTGCTTAATCAACCACTCACCAAAGCCATCAAGAATACCGATCACCGAACGTTTAGGGATTGGTCTACCAGAAAGCAAAATGCCCAACCTTTGGATTTCGACTTCTCGATCTGGATGATACTTCAAGAACTGTTGTCCACATTCGACAGGATCATCGTACCAATATTTATCGCGGTACATCACCAGTGAGTAACTCGCTCTTAGCAGCTTCTTGGCAATAATCACCTGCGCAGCGACTTGTTGTTCTGGCGTTGTCGCTCGTGCGATCTTGTTGCGATACACCGCCAACCAGTTTTCAGCATCCATATTCCAGTGCTTAGCGATTTCCCAACTTGTTTCAAAATCACCATAGCAGTCTGATAAGTCTTCACCATGCACACACACGGCTAAATGCTTGAGCATAAAACCCCAAGTGAAGATATTGTCGAAATCGACTATCTCACTCACTAAGGTGGTTTTGATCGCAACTTGAGTGACCTGCGGGAAGCTCTTTTGGAAACGCCATTTGATGGTGTTCAACAAAGTGGTTCGTTGGTCAGGAAACGGTCGATGGGTCACCACAACCACATCTAGATTGGAGCGACCCACGACGGCTTGCTTACGTGCCACACTGCCATAAATATAAATACTGTGCAGATTAGAGCCTAATCCACCTTTTAGAAAGGTAATCAGATCGTTAACCACAGGTTGAAATTCAGGTTGAAAAGGCTGTGTTGGGTCAATAACAGGTAGCTGCATAGGTCGTTTCGGTAAATAAAATAATGATTTAACTATAACTCTATGATCGCCTAGGTGACTTTATGATTCAAGCTATTCCTATTTATAGCATCTCCGAGATATAATCAGCGGATAGACCCACTAAGGACAAACACAAAATGCCTAGAGCAAGTGAAATTAAAAAAGGTTTTGCGATCGACGTTGATGGTAAAACAGTACTAGTTAAAGATATCGAAGTAACAACACCAGGTGGCCGTGGCGGTCAAAAGATTTACCGTTTCCGTGGTAGCGATGTAGCAACTGGCGTTAAAACTGAAGTTCGCCACAAGGCTGACGAAATCGTTGAAACTATCGACGTAACTAAGCGTGCAGTAATGTTCTCTTACGTTGACGGCAACGAGTACATCTTCATGGATAACGAAGATTACACACAATTCATCTTCAACGGTGAAACAATCGAAGACGAACTACTGTTCATCAACGAAGAAACTCAAGGCATGTACGCGATTCTTATCGACGGCAATGCAGCAACGCTTGAGCTTCCAACTTCAGTTGAGCTTGTTATCGAAGAAACTGACCCTTCAATCAAAGGTGCATCAGCGTCTGCTCGTACTAAGCCAGCTCGTCTGTCTACAGGCCTTACTGTTCAAGTTCCTGAGTACATCGCAACTGGCGACAAAGTTGTTGTGAACACAGCTGAACGTAAATACATGAACCGCGCAAGCTAAGATACTTATTATGACCGAAGCTAACGACCTAATGTCTTACGACGATGCAATTGATACTGCATACGACATCTTTCTAGAGATGGCACCTGACAATCTTGAACCTGCAGACGTGATTCTATTCACAGCTCAGTTTGAAGATCGTGGCGCTGCAGAACTTGTTGAAACTGGCGATGATTGGGTTGAACATGTTGGCTTTGAAGTCGACAAAGAAATCTACGCTGAAGTGCGCATTGGTCTTGTGAATGAAGCTGATGACGTTCTAGACGACGTATTTGCTCGCATGCTAATCAGCCGTGACCCAGAACATAAGTTCTGTCACATGCTGTGGAAACGCGACTAATACCGCTGTTGACGCTCATCTGCATGAGTAAACAAGTATTCATGTAAGCGAGTTAAAAGTTAGCCGAGCCGATTGCTCGGCTATTTTTATCACGCCATTTCTCATCATGATTACTCACTTTCATCATCAACTTTAGATTCACTGATTATGACCAAAGCAAAAACAGACACACAATCAAAAGGCTATGCCTGTATTGGCCTAGTTAACCCAAAGACGCCTGAAAACGTAGGCTCTGTGATGCGAGCTGCTGGCTGCTACGGCGCCAACTCTGTGTTTTACACTGGCACACGCTACGACCATGCACGAAAATTCCATACCGACACCAAAGAAAAGCACTTAGCCCTGCCTTTGATTGGTGTTGAAGAGCTGAAAGATATTATTCCAGTAGGCTGCGTACCGGTTGCTGTTGATCTGATTGAAGGTGCTAAGCCTCTACCTGATTACAAGCACCCACCACGTGCGTTTTACATTTTTGGCCCTGAAGATGGCACGCTAAAGAAAGAGATCACAGATTTCTGCCGTGAGACGATTTACGTTCCGACCAACGGCTGCATGAATCTAGCGGCATCAGTGAATGTTGTGCTTTACGACCGATTGGCGAAAGGCGATAACTTCTCGAATCATAAGTAAATAGACCGAGATACGAAAAGATTTATAGATGCGCGTAAACGAGATAAGAGATGCGAAGAGCATGCTTACTGTCGATTATGGCAGTATGTTTTCGATACTCGGTTACTCGCATCTTCTCCTTCTTCTAGACGTAAAAAAACCTGCTCAATGAGCAGGTTTTTTAGTATTCGGTGCTTTCAGCTAATGAAGCTTTACGCGCAAGAACTTACGTAATTACTGACGTGTTCTTGGCTTAGCTGGTTTAGCCGGACGACCGTTGTTCAGTTTAGGCTTACTTTTGTTAGCCTGAGGCTTGCCTTTGTTTGCAGCTGGAGCGCTACGACCTGAATCAGGTGTTGTAGTACCACGAGTTGCAGGCTTCTTACGCTTAGTTTGGTTGCTACGGCCTTTTGGCGCGTTTGCACGCTCTTCGTGACGCTTAACAGCACGACGAATTTTTTGGCTACGAGAACGCTCACGCTTACGAGAAGTGTTTGAAGGATCAAGATCCAACAGTGTCTCTTTCTCAGGCTTAAGTTCAACAAGCTCACGCAAGTAGTTAACTTCTTGAAGATCTAGCTCTTTCCAACCACCACGAGGCAGTTTCTTATCAAGGTAGATATCACCGTAACGTACACGTTTCAGGCGGCTTACTGTTGTTTCTTGAGATTCCCAAAGACGACGAACCTCACGGTTACGACCTTCGTTAATCGCTACGTAGAAAGTATGGTTCATACCTTCACCACCAGCGTAAACCACATCTTCAAAACGAGCCATGCCGTCTTCTAGTTGTACGCCACGAGTAACGTTTTTAACTTTTTGCTCAGTCACTTCACCGAATACACGTACTAGGTACTCACGCTCAACCTGACGGCTTGGGTGCATTAGACGGTTTGCAAGCTCACCATCAGTAGTGAAAAGCAAAAGACCCGATGTGTTTGCATCAAGACGACCAACTGAAATCCAACGAGAACCACGGATCTTAGGTAGACGATCGAAAACAGTGCGGCGGCCTTCAGGATCGTGACGAGTACAAAGCTCACCTTCAGGTTTGTAGTAAGCAAGTACACGACAAACCACTTCTTCAGAAGCCTTGCCTGAAACAGTATGGCCATCGATACGGATCACTGAGTTCTCGTCTTCAAGACGCTCGCCCAGTTTCGCAACTTGACCGTTAACACTTACACGACCAGATTTGATTAAACCTTCTAGTTCACGACGAGAACCGTGACCAGCTCGCGCTAAAACCTTCTGTAATTTTTCGCTCATTTACTCTTTTCTACCTAATTGTCGTCTTCACAGACGTCGAATGAATTTTTCGCGACCAAATCGCGGTCGCGTATTATCGCAAATAACCTGCCAAAAAGCACTTGTTATTTACTGTGGCAGGTTTGCTGTATCGTTACAGACTGTTAATCAGTAAAGCGATTATTCAAACGGCGCAGGATCGCCCGCACCACGACGTAGAACCACGGCATCATCGTCACTGAAGTCAATAACCGTCGTCGGTTGCTCACCTAAGTAACCGCCATTCAAAATGACATCAACCGCATGTTCTAGGCTGTCACGAATTTCTTCTGGATCCGACTCCGTAGTCTCGTTACCCGGCAGAATCAAAGACGTCGACATCAATGGTTCACCCATAGCTTCCAACAGGTCGAGTGCAATCTTGTTGTCTGGGACACGAATACCAATCGTTTTACGCTTGGCGTTCATCAAACGCTTTGGCACTTCTTTGGTTGCTTTAAAGATAAACGTGTAAGCACCTGGTGTATGTGCTTTCAGTAGACGGAAAGCCACGTTATCGACGCGTGCATACAGTGATAATTCAGAAAGATCACGACATAACAACGTGAAGTTATGCTTGTCATCGATGCGACGAATTTTACAGATACGTTCAAGTGCTTGTTTGTTTTCAAGCTGACAGCCCAGCGCATAACCGGAATCTGTTGGATAAACCACAACGCCGCCATTGCGAATAATCGCAACTGCTTGAGTAATTAAGCGTGCTTGTGGGTTATCTGGGTGTACATAAAAAAACTGGCTCATTGTTGATCCTCGTTATCGAATCTCTCGACTCTATCATCAGAAGGAGCAGGCTCACCTAAAGACTATTCAGATGGTGAAACCGTTTGAAACTCCCAATCTTTCCATACT
This sequence comes from Vibrio sp. OPT18, assembly GCF_015163615.1. Classification (NCBI taxonomy): domain Bacteria; kingdom Pseudomonadati; phylum Pseudomonadota; class Gammaproteobacteria; order Vibrionales; family Vibrionaceae; genus Vibrio; species Vibrio sp. OPT18. The sequence continues at coordinate 204,349 of NZ_JADDYK010000075.1, read as the reverse complement.
TCTTCGACCCCAGAAGGTAGCCAGAGATTACGTCCAAGTTCCATCCACGGAGATGGGTAATGGAAATCACTGCCTTGGGAGGCTAATAGTTTGTATTGTATAGCATAATCCGCGAGTGTGCGTCTTTCTTGTTGCGCTTGCTGAGGTTGAGCAACTTCCATCGCATCCCCTTTCGCTTCAACAAATGCCGCTAGCAGGCGCTTAACCCACTTGGCTGTAAGTCCATATCGCCCAGGGTGAGCGAGTACGGCTTGACCACCAGCAGCATGAATGGCCGTGACAGCATCACTCATTGAGCACCACGTCGGCGGCACATAACCTGGGTTATTGCGAGTAAGAAACTTTTTAAACACCTGCTGCATGGTTTTTGCGTAGCCGTTGTCGACTAACCACTTAGCAAAGTGAGCGCGAGTAATAGGCGCATCACCCGCAATCAATTTAACTTCTTCTAGCACCCCTTCACGAGTCGCTTTCTCAAGACGGTGAGCAATCATCTCTGCGCGCCCAATACGGTGTTGCTTCTGTTGTTCAATGAGCGCTTTGAGTTCTGGTGACTCAGGATCAACGTTTAACCCAACAATATGGATATCTTTGTTTTGCCAAACAGTCGAAATCTCAATGCCGTTGATCAACTGAATCGGAAGGTTGTTATCCGCAATGTAGCTGCGTGCTTCAGCAAGCCCATCAGTCGTATCATGA
>NZ_JADDYK010000075.1:131051-203596 GCF_015163615.1 Vibrio sp. OPT18 | reverse complement strand
TCTGTAATCGCTAGCGCTTCGATGTTAAAGCCAAGCGCTCGGTCAATTAGCTCAGGTGGAGTAAGTCGGCCATCTGAGGCTGTTGTATGACTATGTAGATCAATTCTCATATATTCTTTTTCATTGTTTTCAATTTTTATCGTTATATTTGTGTCAACACACTTGACCCGCAAGCGGAAAACTAGTTAACTAGTACACAAATACGAAGTATCACATTTGATAGGTTCACCATGTTACAAGAATTTAACCAAAACCATAAAGATAAAGTTTTAGAACTTTCTTCAGTAGAAGCAAGTTCAGAGCTTAATTGGTGGCGCACTTGGACAAGTTCTTGGTGGGCTAACGTGTACTTCTAGTTAAACAGTTTGTTTATAAAAAAGTTATCACTAAGCCCGCTTTCATAGCGGGCTTTTTAATTTGTCGAACATCTCACATTCAACTGACTAACAAATCATCGAATTGACCATATTCTAGATTGGGTGAAAGGTATCTTTATGCGACTATGTACGGCAGGAAATTTAAAGAATCATAAAGGAGGTCTTGTGAACAAGGCCATTGAAATCAAAAAGCTGGGAACCATTGAGGTCATCAATTCATCAGTTCCTTACTCGCAAGATCCAACCAGCGTTTTCCATACTCTGTGTGAAAACAAAACAGACAGTTTGCTGTTGGAATCGGCTGAGATTGAATCTAAACAGAACCTGACAAGCCTACTCCTTATCGACTCTGCTGTTCGCATCGTATGTCGCGGACATGAAGTAACCTTTCAAGCATTGACTGAAAACGGTCAAGCGCTAATTGAACACCTTACTCAAAACGTTAAAGCAGAAATTAAATCTGACCTGACTGATAACGTTTTGACGCTGACTTTTGTCGAGCCAAGCAATGAATTAGATGAAGACTCACGTTTAAGAGAAGCCTCTTCATTCGACGCACTGCGTTTAGTTCAGCACAGCTTTGAGCAAGACGCGGATAATAAACACGCGTTATTCATGGCGGGCTTATTCGCTTACGACATCGTGGCAAACTTTGAACCACTCGGTGATGCTGAAGCAACCAACAATTGTCCTGACTTTGTATTCTACGTTGCGGAAACACTGTTGCGTTTCGACCACCAAGAGAACGAAGGCCTACTTCATGCGAGCTTGTTCGCTCAAGATGAAAGCATCAAAGCGCAATTAACTGACCGTCTAGCCGACATTCAAACTCAGTGTCAGTCACTAAAAGCCATCACAGAAGTAACGCCGCTAGACAATGTTGAAGCGGTACCAAGCGTTTCAGATGAAGACTTCTGCCAAACGGTTCGTGATTTAAAAGAATACGTAGTTAAAGGCGATGTGTTCCAAGTGGTACCTTCACGCCGCTTTACTCTACCTTGCCCTGCTCCATTGGCAGCTTATAAAGAACTCAAACAAAGCAACCCAAGCCCTTACATGTTCTACATGCAAGACGAGCTGTTTACTCTATTCGGTGCATCTCCAGAAAGCGCGCTGAAATACGAGACAGAAACCAACCAAATTGAGATCTACCCTATTGCTGGTACTCGTCGTCGTGGTAAGCGCCCAGACGGTCAAATCGATTTCGACCTAGACAGCCGTATCGAACTTGAACTGCGTACCGACAAGAAAGAAAACGCGGAACACATGATGCTAGTCGACCTAGCACGTAACGATGTGGCACGTATTGCTGAAGCTGGCACTCGCCACGTAGCAGACTTACTGAAAGTAGACCGCTACAGCCATGTAATGCACTTGGTTTCTCGTGTTGTTGGTCAGCTCCGTGAAGACTTAGATGCTCTGCACGCTTACCAAGCTTGTATGAACATGGGCACGCTAACGGGCGCACCAAAAATCCGCGCAATGCAGCTTATTCGTGACGTAGAAAAAACGCGTCGTGGTAGCTACGGTGGTGCAGTCGGTTACCTAACCGGTGAAGGGACTCTAGATACTTGTATCGTAATTCGCTCTGCTTACGTTGAAGATGGCGTGGCACAAGTACAAGCTGGCGCTGGTGTGGTTTTCGATTCAGACCCACAAGCAGAAGCCGATGAAACTCGCGGCAAAGCACAAGCGGTTATCTCTGCGATTCAAGCTGCACATACTAAAAACCTAACAAATAAGAAGGAGTCGTAATCATGGCTGATATTGTATTCATCGATAACTTCGACTCATTCACATACAACCTTGTAGACCAATTTCGTTCATTAGGTCACAGCGTAAAGATTTACCGTAACAACATTCCGGCAAAGGTTGTTGAAGCGGCGATCAACGAACTAGACAACCCTGTTGCACTGCTTTCGCCAGGCCCTGGCGCTCCAGCAGATGCGGGCTGTATGCCAGAGCTGATTCAGCTTCTAAAAGGTAAAGTGCCATTGATTGGTATTTGCTTAGGCCACCAAGCAATTGTTGAAGCCTATGGCGGCACCGTTGCAGGCGCTGGCGAAATCATTCATGGTAAGGTGTCGATGATGGAACATCAAAACCATGCGACTTACCAAGGCTTACCTTCGCCACTGGCTATCGCTCGCTACCACTCTTTAGTGGCAACGCATGTATCTGATAGCCTAACGGTGACAGCTGAAGTCGATGATTTGGTGATGTCTGTGGTTCAAGAACAAGACAAGGTGTGTGGATTCCAATTCCACCCAGAATCAATTATGACGACCTACGGTGCAACGCTTCTAGCAAACGCTATCGAATGGGCTCTTGAGAAAAAGACGATATAGGAAACGATCATGGAACAGATTAATAAACTTTACGAACAGCAGTCTCTTACTCAAGAAGAAAGCCAACAGTTATTTGATGTCATCATCAAGGGCGACCTAGACCCAATCCTGATGGCTTCAGCACTGACTGCATTGAAAATCAAAGGCGAGACGCCAGACGAAATTGCTGGTGCGGCAAAAGCTCTACTTGCGAATGCAAACCCGTTCCCGCGCCCTGATTATGATTTCGCAGACATCGTAGGTACAGGTGGCGACGGTCACAACACCATCAATATCTCGACGACTTCTGCATTTGTTGCGGCAGCGTGTGGCTTAAAAGTCGCGAAGCACGGTAACCGTAGTGTATCGAGCAAATCTGGCTCTTCTGACCTGCTGGATTCGTTCGGTATCAACCTAGCAATGACAGCTGAAGACACACGTACGGCTGTTGATGAGCTTGGCGTAGCATTCCTATTTGCTCCGCAATATCACGTTGGTGTACGTCACGCGATGCCGGTTCGTCAAACCATGAAAACACGCACTATCTTCAACATCCTTGGTCCACTGATTAACCCTGCTCGTCCTAACATCGAGCTAATGGGTGTTTATAGCAAAGAGTTGGTTCGCCCTATCGCAGAAACCATGCTGCAAATGGGTATGAAGCGTGCTGCGGTTGTTCACGGTAGCGGCTTAGATGAAGTGGCGATTCACGGCGAGACTATCGTTGCTGAAATTAAAGATGGCGAGATTCACGAATACACAGTGACACCGGCTGACTTTGGTTTGAACACTCACCCTCTTGAAGCGATTAAGGGCGGCGAGCCAGAAGAGAACAAAGCCATCACAACTGATATCCTGACGGGTAAAGGTACTGATGCTCAAGTTGGCGCAGTGGCAGTCAACGTTGCTCTGTTGATGCGTCTGTTTGGTCACGAAGACCTAAAAGCCAACGCACAGCAAGCGATTGACGCAATGAACTCAGGCAAAGCGTACGAGCTTGTACAAAAGCTTGCTGCACACGCTTAACGAACGACGAATTGAGACAAAGAACATGACACAGACTACCGATAAATTGTCGACCCACGTTTCAGTCAAAGAAGCTGAAATGGCGGAAGTATTAGCAAAAATCGTTCGTGACAAATACCAATGGGTTGAAGCGCGTAAGCAGACTCAACCATTAGACGAGTTTAAAGCGTCACTAACTGCCACAGACCGCAGCTTTTATGATGCTCTGAGCGGAGAACAAACGGTTTTCATCACTGAATGTAAAAAGGCATCTCCGTCAAAAGGTCTAATCCGTGACGAGTTTGACCTCGACTACATTGCGTCGGTTTACAACAACCACGCAAACGCGATTTCAGTGCTGACAGACGAAAAGTACTTCCAAGGTGACTTTGAGTTTTTACCTAAGGTTCGCAGCATTGCTAAGCAGCCTATCCTGTGTAAAGACTTCATGGTTGATACCTACCAAGTTTACTTAGCTCGTCATTACTCCGCTGATGCTATCTTGTTGATGCTATCGGTATTGGATGACGAAGAGTACAAAGCGCTGGCGGAAGTCGCTCACTCACTCAACATGGGTGTACTAACCGAAGTCAGCAACGAAGAAGAACTTCACCGTGCAGTCGCTCTAAACGCTAAGGTGATCGGCATTAACAACCGTAATCTTCGTGACCTTTCGACTGATTTGAACCGTACTAAAGAGTTGGCGCCGCTGATTCGCGAACTGGCTCCAAACGCAGTCGTGATTTCAGAGTCTGGCATCTACACACATCAACAAGTTCGTGACCTTTCAACGTTTGCAGATGGCTTCCTAATCGGTAGCTCTCTAATGGCAGAAAAGAACCTTGAGCTTGCGGTGCGTAAAGTAACGCTGGGTGAAAACAAGGTGTGCGGTTTAACTCACTCTGATGATGCAGCGAAAGCGTATCAAGCTGGTGCGGTATTCGGTGGTCTGATTTTCGTTGAAGCATCGAAGCGTCATGTGGATATCGAAGCGGCTCGTTTGACTATGAGCGGCGCACCTTTGAACTACGTGGGTGTGTTCCAAAACCATAGCGTTACTGACGTTGAGAAAACGGTTTCTGAGCTAGGCTTGTTCGCTGTGCAATTGCACGGTGATGAGTCTCAAGCATATGTCGATGAGCTAAAACAGTCACTGCCTGAAAGCGTTGAGATTTGGAAAGCTTATGGTGTTGCTTCCGATGCAGAGAGCTCGCTACCAGAATTACTGGAAAGCAACGTGACTCGTCACCTGCTAGATACTAAAGTGGGGTCTCAAACAGGTGGCACAGGCCAAGTGTTCGATTGGAGCCTAATCAACAACCAAAGCGCAATCATGTTGGCGGGTGGCCTAAACCCAGAAAATGCTAACCAAGCGGCTAAGTTGGGCTGCTTAGGATTAGACCTAAACTCTGGCGTTGAATCCGCTCCAGGTAAAAAAGACGCAGACAAGCTGCAGCGTGCTTTTGCTGCGATTCGTAATTACTAGTCCAAGCTCGGCGCTAGAAATTAGAAAGCAAAAACTAAAAACATATTTGTGAGCTTTGCCTTTTGCGAAGCTCAAACAAGATTAAATGACTTGGTGTGAATACACATCAGTAGAATTGAAGGAATAACACAATGGCTAAACTCGATGCCTACTTTGGTGAATACGGTGGTCAATACGTACCGCAGATCCTAGTGCCAGCACTAGACCAACTTGAACAAGCATTTATCGATGCACAAGCCGATCCTGAGTTCCGCAGCGAATTCATGACGCTTCTTCAAGAGTACGCTGGTCGTCCAACGGCGCTAACGCTAGCACGCAACCTAACAAAAGGTACAAAAACAAAGCTGTACCTAAAGCGTGAAGATCTACTTCACGGCGGAGCTCACAAGACAAACCAAGTACTTGGTCAAGCATTGCTAGCAAAACGTATGGGCAAGCAGGAAATCATCGCTGAAACTGGCGCAGGCCAACACGGTGTGGCAACAGCTCTAGCTTGTGCTCTATTAGGTCTTAAGTGTCGTGTATACATGGGTGCAAAAGACGTTGAACGTCAAAGCCCAAACGTGTTCCGTATGAAGCTAATGGGCGCAGAGGTTATCCCTGTTCATTCTGGCTCTTCAACGCTAAAAGATGCGTGTAACGAAGCACTACGTGACTGGTCTGCAACTTATGAAGACGCGCACTACCTACTGGGTACTGCAGCGGGTCCTCACCCATTCCCAACGATTGTTCGTGATTTCCAACGCATGATTGGTGAAGAAACGAAGAACCAGATTCTAGCGCGTGAAGGTCGCCTTCCTGATGCAGTTATCGCTTGTGTCGGCGGCGGTTCAAACGCTATCGGTATGTTCGCAGATTTCATTGAAGAAGAGTCTGTACGCCTAATCGGTGTAGAGCCTGCTGGTAAAGGTATTGATACCGACCAACACGGCGCGCCGCTTAAGCACGGTAAAACAGGTATCTTCTTCGGTATGAAAGCACCACTGATGCAAGATGAGAACGGCCAAGTAGAAGAGTCTTACTCTGTATCTGCGGGTCTAGATTTCCCATCAGTTGGTCCTCAACACGCACACCTAAATGCTATTGGCCGTGCTGAATACGACAACGTGACCGATGACGAAGCTCTAGAAGCTTTCCAAGCTATCGCACGTAACGAAGGTATCATCGCTGCACTAGAGTCATCTCATGCTTTGGCTCATGCAATCAAAATGGCTCATGACGATCCAGAGAAAGAACAGCTACTAGTCGTTAACTTATCTGGCCGTGGTGACAAAGACATTTTCTCTGTACACGACATTCTTAAAGAGAAAGGAGCATTATAATGGATCGCTATCAATCACTCTTCACTCGCTTAGCTGAAAAGAATCAGGGCGCATTCGTACCATTCGTAACAGTTGGCGATCCTAACCCTGAGCAATCGCTTAAGATCATGGAAACTTTGGTTGAAGCGGGTGCAGATGCACTTGAGCTTGGTATCCCATTCTCTGATCCTCTTGCTGATGGTCCAACAATCCAAGGTGCGAACATTCGCGCTTTAGATTCTAAAGTCACGCCAGATGTGTGTTTTGATCTTATTGGTCAAATTCGTGCTAAATACCCAGAGTTGCCAATCGGCCTGCTGATGTACGCAAACTTGGTGTACGCACGTGGTATCGAGAACTTCTACGAGCGTTGTGCGAATGCAGGTATCGACTCTGTATTGATTGCTGACGTCCCAACCAACGAGAGTGGCGAGTTTGTTGCTGCAGCTAAAAAGTTTGGTATTCACCCAATCTTTATTGCTCCACCAACAGCAAGTGATGAGACGCTTCAATCGGTTTCTGAGCTAGGTGGTGGTTACACTTACCTACTTTCTCGTGCTGGCGTAACGGGTGCAGAAACCAAAGCAAACATGCCTGTGACTGCCCTACTTGACCGTTTGAACAAGTTTGATGCGCCACCAGCACTGCTTGGTTTCGGTATCTCTGCTCCTGAACAAGTGAAAGAAGCAATTGTAGCTGGCGCTGCAGGTGCTATCTCTGGTTCAGCGGTTGTGAAAATCATTGAAAATAACGTTGAACAACCAGAAGCAATGCTTAAAGCACTTGCAGAGTTTGTTACGCCAATGAAAGCGGCTACGCAAAAGTAATCTGCGGTCAATAAATCAAACCAGCGATTCAAATATTAAAAGGCTCCACAACTGTGGAGCCTTTTTTATTGCTTTTCATTTAAGCCAATCACTCATCGGCTTTCATCGCTTTCTTAATCGCTGCCTCATTGAGCGTCGCTTTGATCGGATCGGTTATCTTCTCCACTAAATCGATGGGCATTGGGAAAATGATGGTGGAGGTTCTTTCGTTAGCCACCTCGGTTAGCGTTTGCATATATCGCAATTGAATGGCGTTAGGCGCTTGATTCAGTACTTCGGCCGCTTCGCGTAATTTGGTCGATGCTTCTAACTCACCCGTCGCATGTATCACCTTGGCTCGACGAGAACGTTCCGCCTCGGCTTGTTTAGCAAGCGCTCGCACCATACTGTCATCAAGGTCAACATGCTTAATCTCGACATTAGCAATCTTAATCCCCCAGTTATCGGTGTGTTGATCAAGAATGGATTGCAAATCTCTATTAAGTTCTTCTCGCTCAGACAACAGCTCGTCCAACTCATGTTGCCCTAGCACAGAACGTAACGTTGTTTGTGAAAGTTGACTGGTGGCCTCAAGATAATTCTCAACGTTGTTGATCGCCATCTTCGGATCGAGCACTCGAAAATAGACCACAGCATTGACCTTCACAGACACATTATCTCTGGTGATCAAATCTTGTGTTGGCACATCCAAAACGATAGTTCGTAGATCCACCCGCACAATTTGTTGAATGAAAGGAATGATGATAATCAACCCCGGTCCTTTAACGCCATAAAAGCGCCCAAGGAAGAACACCACTGCCCGCTCATACTCGCGCAGAACTCTGAACATGCTGGCTATCAACAAGATAACGAGCACGATGACAATACCTATAGTGTGTATAAACATAACCGCCCCCTAATGGTAACGATGGTTAAGCAATAAATAATTCAATCAAGTTTGTCCTAACATTCTGCGCTAACTGGGCCTCGGTGGTATCTCATCGGGTAGCGCCTCAACATCCAACAGCAACCCAGTCAGTTTGGTCACTCTGATAAGCTGCCCCGCTTGCAGTTCACTGGCGCATTGAGCTTGCCAAATTTCACCTTCAACTAGCACTCGGCCAGCACCCGGGAAACCGCTGACAACTTTGCCTGTCTCGCCAACCACCGCTTCCATCCCTGTAGTCACAGGCTTGTTTCTCACTCGGACTAGCATTGATATTGTTACGACGATAAAGGCAACAGAGAACAAACTGATCCCGATAATTAACGGCAATGCGATTTGATAACCCGGCACTTCGGTATCCATCAGCATGATCGAGCCCAATGTAAATGCGGCAACGCCACCCAAACCGAAGATACCAAAGCTCGGGCTAAAGGCCTCTGCGACCATTAAGGCAATTCCCAATAGGATTAAAGCAAGGCCCGCGTAACTCACCGGCAGCATTTGTAAGGAGTACATCGCCAATAACAGACAGATACCGCCCAAAACACCCGGTAGCCCGACTCCAGGGTTATAGAATTCGAGTAACAAACCGTAGATACCAATCAGCATCAAGATATATGCAACGTTCGGGTTCGTGATCACCGAAAGCAAACTAAAGCGCCAGTCTTGTTCTCGCTCGACAAAAGCAACATCACTAAGTTGGACTTCCTGACTGACACCGTTGATGGTGATGATGCGGCCGTTGCTCAGTTCAACCAATTGTTGAAGGTCGCTGGCAATAAAATCAATCACGTTAAGAGTCAGTGCATTCTCAGAATCCAAACTTGCGGCCTCTCGCACCGCTTTTTCTGCCCATTCTTCGTTACGTTTGTGCAGCTTAGCCAAACTGACGATGTAAGCCGCTGCATCATTGATGACTTTCTTTTCCATCGCAGTGGTGGCTTTTACTTGGTGTGAGTTCTCTTGTTTGGTTGCGTCTTGCTCACTCGCAGAAGTGTTCTCGTCTTTATTGGTATCGTCTTGAGGAGATAACGGATTAGTCGGCGCTTTGCCACCGCCAAGAGACACTGGGGTTGCAGCACCTAGATTAGTTCCGGGCGCCATGGAAGCAACGTGGCTGGCAAGTAAAATATAGGTACCGGCGCTCGCTGCTCGTGAACCCGCAGGCCCAACCCAAGTAGCGACTGGAATCGGTGACGTGGTAATGGATCGAATAATGTCACGCATCGACGAATCTAACCCGCCAGGCGTGTTCATTTTCAAAATAATGAGCTTTGCTTGCTCATCGTGAGCTTGTTCTATTTCTCTCGTGAGGTAATCACTGGTCGCCGGACCTATCCCTCCGTTCACCTCAATCACCCAGACATCATCGGCCTGAGCGAACACAGAGCTGAACAACAGAAGAAACGCAAACAAGTACTTTAATATAAAAGTCATAGCCCCTCTCCTTACAACTGAGATGCTAGATAGACGTTTTATTTAAAGCGCAGAGGTAACATCTTGGTAATAAATAGATACCTTAAGCATAGTTCAGGCTAAATTTCACACAACACGTACCTGTGGATTTACCCCAACACAAACGTTCAAAAAACACCCGAAAATGAAATCAAAATGTTAATGGAACGTTTTCAACACCAACGCTTGCAAATCATTCACAAATCCTCCAGTGAAAAAGCTTTTATAAATTCAACAAATAACATCGCTATAAAAAACCAAAGCAAACGATTGCATTGTTGTGCAAAATCAACAAATGACATTAGACCACCTGTTTTTCAGAGACTTTCACCTCTGCTCATATTGATAAATGTAAAGGATACGTGTAAAACTCGTCGCGAAATATTAATCCAATGGTACATCGTACATTGGTGAGTAGTTCTGGGATTTTTATATTTAGTAGCACAGAGGTTATGGAAGTGTTAAAAGAAAAGAGTTTACTAAGCAACATCGGCGTTCAAGTCGTTATTGCAATGATCATCGGTACTGTAGTCGGTGCGATGATGGGTGACAGCGCAACTATGTTCGCTCCACTGGGTGCTATCTTCATCAATTTGATCAAGATGCTGGTTATTCCTCTAGTCGCGGTTGCCCTAATTTCAGGTGCTGCAGGTCTAGGTAATAGCTCATCGGCTGGTAAAGTCGGTGTAACAACACTGGGTTACTTTGCACTAACGTCTGCACTTGCTGTAGCACTAGCGCTTGTAATGGGGGAAGTATTCGAACCAGGTCGTGGTATCGATGTTTCTGGCGTTGAAGGCATGTTCTCTTCTGAATATGCTGCGAAAGGCGAACTTCCAACGTTCTGGGCAACCATCACGGGCATGATCCCGACCAACGTTTTCCAATCACTGAATGAAGCAAACATTCTTCAAATTCTAGTTTTCTGCTTATTCTTCGGTATTGCGATTTCTAAACAAGCGAAAGAGAAACGTGACCCTATCATCAATGGCGTAAACGCGATTGTTGACGCTATGGTTTGGATGATCAATATAATCAAAAGAAAAACACCGCATATGAAAATTTGAAGTCAACCCATTGTTATAAATGGAAAAACAAAAGGGTTTTAATATGAAAACTCTTCTCTTTTTGTGTTTATAAAGCCCCCTTTCAAGATTCAATTAACCCCAACCCAGAAAGCAAAAAACCACTCATCTGAGTGGTTTTGATATGATTCAGTTGCTCTTGGTTGCCGACATACTAAGCTGCTTTTTGAACTAACTCTTTCAAGAGTTGTTCAGATGACCCCTCTTTTCGGAACTGTATAGCCAAATGATAATCAACCAAATGGCATACTTTCTTACCGTTAATATTCAGAAAGATCGGAAGCTTGTATTGCACCTTACTCATAGAGAACAACCTCTTTTGACCTTGACGGTGCATTACCAATTTTTTAATGCTTACAATGTTCCCTACACGTAATTTATGGCTATCCTGCCAATGACACTTGCCCTCAGACAAACAGGTAAGTCGGACAATCACAAGAGCGAAAGTATTGTTTCACAACCTGATGTAAAACAAAACAGGATTTTTATTCTGGTCATACTTTCACTTTTACATACTCACAACATCTAACTCTTTCCTTAAAAGTTGATACTTATTAAGTGCAAGAACCTTGGAAAGCAAATAAACGTGATGTTTGATTATCAAGTTCAAATTCTGTACATATCAAATAATCTGAACCACCAAAATACTCAATCATTGCAACAGGGCATTCTATTGGTTTTGCAGAAGTTAACTCTAACGAGGCTTTTGACAATGACCCATCTGACCCAATTTTTAATCCAATATTTGTGTATATACTATTCTCATCTGCACCAATAACCATACTATTCGCTGGGACAGAAATCTCTTTTAGAATCTTGTTATCATCTGCAAACTCGACAACAACATCCGTACCTTTCAGAAAGCCATTTGAATTTAAGCTTGGTAATGTTGAAACTTTCTCCTGTTTCACCCACCCACAAGGTCCGTCAAAATAACCTTTTTTATTCCAGTATTCTTCTGTATGTTGTTCAGTGATTATTGGTTCATCTTCACTTGAAACCCATGTATCGACTGAATAAGAACAACCAACCAAGAATGAAGAAAACAACATTAAAAATACATATCTATTCATTAAATAACCTACTAACAACGCAAATCTACAATACATCAATTTACTGATTTGGTTGTCTTTTAGCTGTGAGAGTAAACATATTTTCAGAAATAATATTGACCATATCACCTCTTAATCCCTGTCCCATATACATCACCTTCCATACTATGACTTAGCTTAATGATTTCCATCTTAAATTCTTGTATAATCGGTCAAATTTTTTAACCAATGTCCTTTGGCATCAAAAGCGAAGAAAAACATAATGTTACCTATTCTAAATGCACTAACTAACGCCTTACAAGCGGATGATCGACTTGTAATTGATGGTAAGCTGGCTAAAAACAAAATCGTTGAATTGGCTCTGAACCTTGATCCTGCTCTACTCAAACTGCTTCTGGCTGATGAACAACTTAAAAAACACTTCTTTCAAGATGTTGATGGTATGTTGATTTTCGACAAAGTGGCGTTTCAACGTTTTGTGAACAACAAATCATTCTTACCAGACAGCTACACTCAATTTAAGAATAAAATTGGTTTAGCTTCTGACACGCATTATCTTTCAGAATCAAACGACATTGTTCTTGCATGGCCTTACAAAGATTGTGTTTTAGAGGGTGGTCAGACAAAAGAAGACCAGAAACGAAATGAAATTTTTTGGAATGAAACGCTTGCCCCAGAACAAGTTGATACTCTGTTAGCGCCAAAAGCGCTCACTAATTTTAAGAAGTTTGATTCTGATGGTGAGCATGTTAATTTCGATTTTAATGATGATGACAATCTTCTAATAAAGGGAAATAACCTTTTAGCTCTATCTTGTCTAAAAAGATATGAAAAAAAAGTTAATTTGATTTGTATTGACCCTCCATATAATACAAATGGAGATGGTTTTAAATATAATGATTCATTTAGTCATTCAACGTGGCTTACTTTTATGAAAAATAGATTATTAGTTTCCAAAGGGTTATTAAAAGAACTTGGAACTATATTTATTTTTTGTGATGAAAATGAACAAGCATATTTAAAAGTTCTTGCTGATGAAATCTATGGTCGAGATTGTTTTATTACCACTGTGATATGGAGACATAGCGATAATAGCAACAATGATGCAAAGAAATTTTCAACAGATCATAATTACATATTAGTCTATTCAAACAATCCATCATGGGAAAGCTACAAGCTCACAAGAACAGAAGAACAGGCTTCGCATTACAAAAACCCTAATAATGATCCTCGTGGTCCTTGGTTTGATGGTAATCCATTGAATTCTCCGAACCCAAGAAAAAACCTCACATACGATATTGTTGCACCTAATGGAAATATAATTAACCCGCCAACCAATGGCTGGCGATGGGACAAAACAACACTTCAACAAAAAATGGAGTCAGGTGAAATATACTTTAATGTTGATAATACAAATATTAAACGTAGAACATATCTATATGAGCAAAAAGGACTACCACCATCAACTCTATGGTCGTTAAAAGATGAATCATACTGGGCGCAGCTTGAAGAAACAGGTCATACCAGACAAGCTAAATCTGAACAAAAAAAACTATTCCCTACATACAAGACAAGTGAGTTGTTTTCAACACCAAAACCTGAACGAGTGATCAAAAAAATTCTCGACATTTCAACCCAAGAAGGCGATTTGGTTCTGGACTTCTTCGCTGGAAGCGGTACAACTGCTGCTGTCGCTATAAAAATGAATAGACAAGTTATATGTATCGAACAAATGGACTACATTAGTGAATTCACCATAGAAAGACTCAAAAAAGTAATAAGTGGTGAGCAAAGTGGCATATCAAAAGAGTTATCATGGCAAGGTGGAAGTTCATTCATTTATTGTGAACTTGCAGAGCAAGCTTCTACATTCTTAGCTAAAATCGAAAGTGCAGATACAGTAGAGAAAGTTCTTGCTGTATGGACAGAGCTAAAAGAAAGTTCTAACCTATCATTCAAAGTAGATCCTATATTATTTGATGATAAAATAGAGTCATTTAAAGCACTACCTCTTGAAGAGCAAAAACAGCTACTTATCGAAATGATTGATAAGAACCAGCTATACGTGAACTTATCTGATATTCAAGATGAATCTAATAACATCTCAGCAAAAGATATTGAGATGAATAATCAATTCTACGGAGCATAATTTTATGATGCTTCACGAATTACTAACACAAATGAAGACCTTAGAAGGTCCAGATTTTTATTCAAAGCGAGTTGATGATCAAATTGTTAAAAACTTAAATCCTAAGTTTGAGCTAAGAGAATATCAATATGAAGCATTTGGACGTTTTGAGTACAAGTTAGAAACTCATTTTAAACAGAATAAATCACAGCCTTTAAATGTGCTTTACCATATGGCGACTGGCTCAGGTAAAACATTGGTAATGGCTGGTGAGATTTTAACACTTTACAAACGTGGATACCGTAATTTCTTATTCTTTGTAAATAGTGCAAACATTATCAAGAAAACAAAAGAAAACTTCTTGAACAAAGCCTCTTCAAAGTACCTGTTCAATGACGTAATTTCAATTGATGGTGTAAACGTCAACATCAGAGAAGTTGATAACTTCTCTGCGACCAACCATGATGATATTAACATTGTATTTACAACAATCCAAAACCTTCACATCACAATGAGTCAACCAAAAGAAAACGCATTGTCTCTTGATGATTTTGAAGATCACAAGGTTGTTTTGATTTCAGATGAAGCTCACCACATCAACGTTGAGACAAAGAAAAAGAAAAACAACGATGAACTAATCTCTTATACAAGTTGGGAAAGCACTGTAAAGAGTATCTACGAAGCTAATACCTCTAACATTATGTTGGAATTTACAGCTACCGCAGAACTGACAGACCCAGCGATCGAAGCAAAGTATAAAGATATTGTCTTGTTTGATTATCCTCTGAAAGAATTTCGTTTAGATGGTTATTCAAAAGAAGTTAAAGTTGTACAAATAGACAGTGAGCCAATGAATCGTGCTCTACAAGCTCTTATTGTTAGTCAATACCGACGTAAGATCTTTGAGAAGCATAAACTATTAATCAAGCCTGTAATCTTATTTAAATCTCAAAGAATCGCTGAAAGCCAGCTCTTTCATAAAGAGTTTATCGATGTGATTGAAAACATTACAGGAAAGGTCTTGGAAGATATAAAAGCTTCTGTTGATACAACTGGAATAGTTTCAAAAGCGTTTAACTACTTCGATAAACATAATATCAGTCTTGAAGCGGTAGCTCTTGAACTTCAAGGTGATTTCGGTATTGAAAATACTATTGAAGTTAACAGTAAAGATAGCGTAGAAAGTCAACAGATTCTTCTTAACTCTCTCGAAGATTCTGATAATGAAATACGTGCAGTATTTGCCGTTGATAAGCTAAATGAGGGATGGGATGTTCTGAACCTCTTTGACATTGTTCGACTTTATGATGTACGTAGTCCCAAAGAAACGACTAAGGAAGCGCAACTTATTGGTCGTGGTGCTCGTTATTGCCCGTTTAAGATCAATGACGAACAACCATTATATCAACGTAAATATGACATTCTTGATGATACAGAAGAAGAGCATGAGCTTAAAGTTTGTGAAGAGCTTTACTACTACTCTGCTCATAACCCGAAATACATTCAAGAACTTAATAAAGCTCTTCAAAAAATTGGTATTGCTCCAACACTAAGTAAAGAGTTACCACTGAAACTAAAAGAGAGCTTCAAACAAACTGATTTCTATAAGAATGGCTTTATTTACACAAACAAGCGATTAGCTAACGATAGAGCTGATGTTATTGGCTTAGATTCTTCTTTGATTAAAACATCTTACAGCTATACCGTTCAAACAGGTGCTTCAAGTGAATTAACCGTTTTTGATACGACTACCAGCCGACAGATTGATCTAAAAACTAAATCGTTTGAAATTAAGTCTTTTGGAAAGCACGTTGTTCGTAAAGCTATGGCTTCAATTCCAGAGATGGCGTTCGATAAGCTGATTCAACATTTCCCTAATTTAACATCTATCGAACAGTTCATCGAAGATGACAATTACTTGGGTAAAGTGAAAGTGCGTGTTAGTGCGAAAGCTGATGCTCTACAATCACTAACACAAATCGAAAAATTAGGCGCAACTAAATCAGTCCTTACTACAATTGCTGAAAAGCTTGATAAGGATAAAATTGACTACAAAGGTTCGATCGAGTTTGAAGTTGATTTTGTTCATAATGTTTTCGGAGATAAAATTCTTAACATTGTTAATGACGGTAATTCAAAACAAGAATTTGGTGTACCTCAATCTGCGCCGTTATCTCAACATCTTCAACTTGATCTATCGAGCCGTGACTGGTTTGCATTTAATGAGAACTACGGTACGTCAGAAGAGAAATATCTTGTTAAATACATTGATGAGATGATAGAAGACTTACAACGCAAATATGATGAGGTTTACTTGGTTCGGAATGAGCGACATTTCAGAATCTACTCATTTGATGATGGTAAACCGTTTGAACCTGATTTTGTCTTGTTCTTAAAGCGTCAAGAAATGCAGACCAGCTTAACTTACCAAGTCTTTATTGAGCCAAAAGGTGATCATCTACTTGAACAAGATGAGTGGAAACAAGCATTCTTATTACAGCTAAAAGATCGACATCAAATCGATCAAGTATGGCAAGGTAAGCACTTCACTTTGTGGGGACTTCCGTTCTACAACAATAACCTTGCTCAAACCGAGTTTGAACCAGCGTTTGAAGAATTATTAAAATAAATATTAGCCCACTTTCGAGTGGGCTTTTTTAGTGTTGTTTATGATAAAATTATAAGACTCTCAGCTTCTAAAACTAACTAATGAACAACGATTCTTATCACAAACTGCTACAAACTACATTTGAAAACACACTTCTTCACCTCTATTTTCAAGTCAATGGCTCTAAAAGCTTTGTTAAAGAAGAGCAACGCAACAAAATCATCATCGACTTTCTCAAACCAAAGTTGAAGCAAGCTCGATACGCAACAATCAAAAAGAAGCTCAAAACCATTTGCTTAATGAAAAATAAATTTGGCTCTATCGAAAAGCACTTAAACAGCATTTTGAGCCAGTATGAAGTCGTTTCAAGCAAGAACGATGTAGAGAAGCTATACAGCCTGTTAGAGAGCTTTGAGAGCGAAGGAATGACAACTAAGCTGATTGAAGATACACCAGTTCAAGAAGCTGACGTTGTATATCTTGATAGAGCACATATAGACAATTGTTTTTCTGATCTTGATAACGCCCAAATTGCACCAATCTCACTGTTTATACATACAGATAATTTAAGTGCGTTTTTGAAGTGCTTAACTGAACAGCTCTACTTCAAGTTCGAGTTATTCCAAGCAAACGAAGAGCTGATGAACTACCACTATCAGCTTCACCCGATTACTCAGAAAACGAAAACGAGTGATTGATATCACTCGCTTTTATGAAACACTATTGAAATTAGTGCAACATCTATCTCAAATCATTACATAAATCTATCGTTTTAGCATACGTTCGACTGGAATAACGACTTGATAATTCTCTAAGATCTTTACATTCAACATAATTAACCACTTTATTATCTGAGGCTTGACGAATGGCAATGCTTATTAGTGGTGATATAATAAAAATTAGCATTAAAGATATTGCATTTAATTTTCTATCAGTGATCTCATAATCCAATATTTGACAGATGTAGTACAATAAGAAAAATAGTCCAATTAAAACACCTGAGATTGACGCCCATACATTTAACATCCCATCAACAACTAAAATATCTTTTGACGTTGTGCTAAAAAAAACTATATAGTCCGATGATAAATGTAGCGAAAAAAGCGCAATAACTATACACAGTAAAATCCTAATTATAATCATTATAATACTCTACTACTGCCTTAGTGATTTCTTTCGAATACCCATTTCGTTTGTCTAAACCATCTAATCCTTTACCTGCGATAAAAGACATCACAACAAATACTGTTCCACTTAACAAAACGCTTGCAGTTGCAGGAACAAACGCAGTTGTAATTAATGCAGCAGAACCTAATGCAGTGAGTCCTTTAACAATATCTCCTGCCGAGTTTCCGACAAACTCAGCTAATGTGGCTTCATCTCTTAATGCATAATCAACAGCATTTATACCGACTGATACTGCAACTTCTAAACCAACGTTAAAACGAACGTATCGAACAGCACCTTTTAGATCATTCAAACCTAAACCTAATTGAATGATCCTTGGATTATTAGCTTTCCATTTGTTACCTCGTTCAAGAGTTTTTAGGTGTTTGTGGTAGTTTTTTATTATTATCCAATCTTGCCCATTTATGTTTTTTGTGTAGGCTTTAACGCCAAAACCACCCAAACCTTTTACAGTCTTAACTGTATCGTATATTCCTTTACCTAAGCCTTGTCCGTAATCTTTCAAATGACCAGAGGTTTCTTTTCCTCCAACATCTTCATAGACGTTCTGTAAAGACTCTTTCGCTACATCAATATCTTCATTAAGTTGCTGTAAATACTGATTAGCTCCAATATCTTCATAAAGATTCTGTAAAAACTCGTGAGCTTCTTCTGGGGACATCCAAGCAATAGTTGTTATAGGCGTTACATAATCAACTTTAAGCGTTTTTTCGCCATCTTTTGCTAATGGGTTGTATGGTGGCCAATAAGCATGATTAGGATCAATTTGAGGTGCATTTTTCGGTATGCCTGTATTAGCTTGTTTTTCTATTGAAACATTTCCCATAGATCCAAAAGATACACCACCGCCGATATTGACGTTCACACCATTACCAATAGACACTCCGCCTCCCATACTTATAGGGGAAGAAGATGCACCTAACGTAACTTGGTTAAAGCTTGGAGCCAAATAACAATTTCCACAGCCTGTATCAACTAAATCGCCAGCTTTGGCAAAAGAAATACCATTGACTACAATATTCCTTGGGCTTGTCGCAACAATCGGACCTTTTCCTCTGCAAGACTTGCTGCCACACATACAAGTTGCTATATCTCCAACCAATGCTACGGGTTGATTGTTTACAACTACACCAGAATTACCGCTTATAACGACACCACCCGTTGTTGTTTTTGAACCAACAGTAATTGCATCATTACTCATTGATCTTCTCCGAACTTGTTGAAGCTGGTGAAGTGTAAACACTAATCGAGTCACCTTTAACTACAAACTGCTCATTGGTTGGTGATGGTGTAGAGCAAAGGCAAATCACCTTACCACCAATTGAGATGCCTTTTTCATTAATATGGACAAATGCTTGCTCGTTTTGGTCTTTCATACGATCTCATTCTTATCTATAAACATTAACGCTTTATTTTATCATTAATAACTTCGATGCATATCACATAAAAATCCGATTTGGAAAGTAGATCAATATTGAGTTATTTAGATGTTTAACTTGGTAGTAAGCTACCCTGCCACGTTAAGAACGTCTACAAATGAGATTCTTCTAAACAAACCTGATTTATATGAAAGACCAAATACCCTGAAATCAATCGATAAAAATATTGTCTCTGGCTAATTCGAGCACCATACTTTTCATATTCCTCTGAAATAGAATCGAAGTGAGTTTTGATCAATTTTGTTTTTTTAACTTTAATGTTTTGTTTAGATTCAAAAGATACTTCACCTGAGAAAAGTTCTACTTCTTCTTCGATTGCCCTATTGATTATATACAACAACAATTGTCGTTCGTTAAGTGAACAACAAGTGTTATTAATTATTTTATACTGAGAAAGCAATTGTTCTAAATGATTTGTTTTTGGAACCGTATAGTATTGCGTTTTAATTCGTTCAAATGTCATTACTCAATCTCTAACATTTTTTTGCAAACACTAACAGGACCAAATAATTTTTCAAGGGTCCAAATTGTCAAAACAAGAACAAAAGAGAGTCATCAAATACCTCACAGATCCATATTGAACCTTTATGACTCCCTTTAACCTTAAAATCTTTAATTTCATAAACATAACTCCTTTTCATCATAAGTTTAGTCAGTAAAATTTGATAAATACTTAACTAAAAGGAAATCAAATGAACAAATCTATTCTTATCCCATTAATGCTCAGTGGGCTTATCTCAACAAGTGCATTCGCTGTTACTCCAACTTGCGAATACATTGCAAAAGAAAGTAAATATTACGGCACTTCTGATCTTAATGGATTAGTTCTCGTTGCTGATGATGAACGAGTTATTGGTCCAACTAAACTTACATTCTCAGACAACTTCAACCAATATCTGAGAATTGAAAATTTTCAATCTGTTCGTATGCACGACTACAAATCAGAAGATGGTTTATACTCATTTGTAACCGCAGAAAAAGACGATAGTGGTTTTTATGAAGGTATTGTGCTTAAAATTGAATTAAAAAAAGTATCTGATACTGAATACGATGTAATGTTCAGAACTGATAAAGAATATAAAGGTGAGATTGGAAATAAAAAGGTTGTATGGAGTTCCGATCATATTGAAAACATTTTCATGGACCGAAAAGCAGACAGAAAAAAACCGATTAGATACAAAGTAACACCTGAATCCATTCAGAAAGTTAAAACATTTAAATGCAGTTCTAAAAAATAATCAACATATTGATGTTCAGATAAACTAATTATCTGAACATCTTCTATTTTCTTTGTGGTGAATTAAAATGAGTTATGAATTTGGCAGTGATGGAATTGGCATAAAAAACCCATTCCGCACAGAGGGTTTATTTAAAATAATCAGAGGTGTTCTAACACTCGCAGTTGGTGCATTTATCTTACTTAATGCGCCTGAAATGTCTAAAATTAATCAATATATGGTTTGGACAACATTAACTATTGCATTTTTGGTATTGTCGATTGGATTGATAGCCTTATCAAAAGGATTTATGCAAGTTGTAAGGTTCTACGTTGGGCGTAATGCACCTACTTCACTTGCTTATGATTATGCTGATCTGAGTCGAGAAAGAGAAGATTGTTTATACACATCTGATACGCTCGAACAAATGCTGATGAACAGAACCAACACGACTTTTACTGAACCCGAAGGCGTTATTGAACTGATATTACATTCAATTTTCCCAAAGCTAATTTTTGCAGCTATTCCAGTACGAAACATTGTGCAGAATGTGGTTTTTGCAGTTATACAGAGTTGTGTAGCGTTAATATCACTGGCATTAACTTACTTCGTTTTATCAACGAACATCTTACCAATAGAATCGAGCTTTGCTTTGAAGCTTTATTCATTCTTTATCGTGATTTATCTTCTAAAAGTTTGGTTCATTGCAGGTCAAAGCATAGACAAAAAATCAGTTTCAAACATAAGCTCAATTTCAACTTTTGACTTAGTAAAGACAGTTGTGTTTAGCGTATCATTGCCGATTCTATTGTCAGTTATCTTAAACAACATACCTGATAATTTGATAGAGACAGTCAATCTAATATTTTCATTAAATGAATCAGATGTTAGTTATTACGACAACCTTGAAGCTCTTTTGGCTGGAATTGTATCGGAAATCAATTTCATTCCTCTGTTAATCACTATGATTTCGGTTAGTCTTTTAGTCGTAATTTATACATTACTAATGTTTGCATTCAACTCTAACGTTGAGTATCCAAAAACTGAAACATCTGAAAGTCGTGAGACTTGGGAGCAAAACATCCACCCGAAAGAAATTTTCATTAATTTGGATCAGGTTGTGATGGCTAATCGAAGATATAAAAACATCCCAAACAGAAGCTATATAAAATTCAATCCACAACTTAATGAACAATCAGGAGGCAAAGGCTCTTACCGAGGTAAGTTCTTACAAGAAACTCAGCCTGTTGTTGTAGAGAAGACATTGTCTGCAAGCCATAAAGTTACACGCCTTTTAGGTACTGTGTCGAGTCAACTAACACTACTTTTAAGCACTGTATTTATCTACTTGGCTTATACTAATCTTTCAGATGTTGCAAATGGATTCTTGAATCTTAACTCACTATCGAACCGATCTGCATTCGAGCTTGGCGTATTGGTCATTGAGCAATGCGACTACATCTTGATTACCCTGATTTTATTCACTTTTGGAAGACTCCTTTCCAACCATTCCCACATCTATTGGGCTGAGGTGAAATTCAAATCAAAGCTATTATTTTTGAATTGCGAGGGTACATATACAGAATCACGTTTGACAATTGGTAAAGGTGTTTATGACTCAGCACAATCAGAAAATATTATTGTAAAAACTGCAAACACATCAATTTGTATTGCAACGGAGATTATCACTACAACATTTGCTGGTGTGGGTTCACAAAACCTCGAAATGTCAAGGTATATCATTGATATGCAGGCAGCAAGCGTGGATATGAATTCGATTTTGAGTGAATTAAAAGAAAACCTAAACTCACGCACTAAAATCACAACGTTTGATAATCATTCTGATCTGGAAGCGGTTAATACATTTAACCAAATTAATAGTCTTCAAAATAAACCATCGCAATCAGCAAGCGCAGAACATTCATTACAAGATAATGCACATCTTCTAAATGCATCAAATTAAGGATTAAGTAATTATGGATTCTATCATTTCTATACGTGATGGTTTTTTCAAAAAAGATTGTGAATTTTCATATCAATCAGGTCAAGTTTGTGATATGGATGTGTCTAAAAGCACATCTGTAAAATACAATAAATCATCAAAAGAATTTGATGTTAATGATCACTATTTGAGTGAACTATCTATTGTCGATTTTGAAACAAATGAACAATTAGATATCGCATTTCCTTTCAAAACTAATGTGAAAAATGGTGCATTTGTTACCGTCTTTTACGTTAATTCAGATAAGAAAGGCTGGCGTTCACCGATTGGTTTGTACAACCATGAAACTGAGACTGGGTATGTAGCCGAAGATAGACGACCATTCGTTGGCTTTCGTTTGCTTAAAGCTGGAAAAGGTAAACGAGCATTTGCGTGGGTTTTACGAATTGTCGAGTATCTCATTGCCTTTGCACTATCTTCACTTGGAATTTTCCTAATTACTGAAAATTATGGGCTAATTCAGGGGATCTTTGCAGCTATTTTATCAGCGATTGTTTGGTATCCAGTAGCATTTATCACAGGGTTGTTTATGCCCTCTTATTTCAACGCAAAAAGAGCATTCTCTCATTTTGAAAAAGAAATGGTTAAAGTTGGCGAAGAAGAGGCGAAGCGATCACGTGCGATGCGGCAAAAGCTTAATGAAATAAGAAACCCTATGAATCAACTCAGAGCTGCTGGAATCGATTTAGGCTCTACATCAAATGATTCTAATAGTGGCGGTTTTAAATCTATGTTTGATTAATAAACGCCTTTGTAGCGAGTGATAATGATCACTCGCTTTCTTTTATGTAAAACTTTCAAATGTCGCTTTTAAAATCTCAATTGTTGCATTTGCATTAAAGAGTGCTGCACAGCCAATCAAACCAAGAATCACTTTGAATGCGTCAGTTTTCTGATTATGTGATTCGCTACTTTTCTTCATGTAAACCATAATGTTGATGAACCAGATGAATCCGAGCAATTGAAGCGTATAGAACGCAGATTCAATCCACTTCGATACTGATTTTTGTTCCTCAGAGTCTAACTTCGCTTTAAGTTCTGGTGATAGAAAGTCTGCTCCTTCGCCTTTCCAACAATTTGATGAAATTTCCGTTGCACTATCAACACTCTCTTCTAAACCAAAGCAAAAACCAGCGTCATCTCCGATAAAAGATAGACTGAATGATGCAATCATTTGTGAATAGCTCATTAAAACTGAACCCACAAATAAAAAAACAAACGGAGTTGAGCCGACTCTGCTTTGGTTTTGATTATCTCCATAGTCTTTCAGCTTTTTAAGTCCAAAAAATATTGACGATAAACCAATCAAAACAGCGACCCACGTAGCAACAGAGTATGCACTTGCAATTAGTTGATCATATGATGTTTCAGCAGCATAGGTGAAACCAAACATTGTTGTTATAAATAATATTTTTCCTTTCATAATTTTTAAGTTCCTTGTTTATATAAACATTGAACCACAGAATAAAAATCATTCAATTTATGAAAAGGTTTGTAAGAGTGATAATGCTTTACTTAAAAGAAAAACTTAATGAAAAAAGTTTTTTGAAAGGTGAAAAATGTATAGCAAAAAAAGCATAACAACAGAAATAAAAAAGCCACTCATACAGAGTGGCGAAACAATTAATTAAAAAAATAAATAGAAAACTTTGTGATAGTAATTCCATTAAAGAAAAAACAATCTTTCCATATTAATTATTAATGCATAATCAAAATAAAAGTCAATAGAGTTTTAATAAAAATATTTAGAACTATGATTGCAGCAGCTTTGCTACTGCTTTTCTGGAAAATAAATGATTGGAAGGTTGTTCATAGATTTATGCACTTTTGCAAAACTTGCAAATGTGCTTAACCATTATTTTAAAACAAAAAGAGAAGCAAATAGCTTCTCTCTTCATTAACGTGGTCGATTGCGACTTCTATTAGTTTTCTTTTCATCTTGCTTTAAATCAATTGCTTTATCTTTCTTTTGATATGCTTCACTATCACGTTTTAGTAAAGTTAATAAGTCTACATCAACTTCATCTAATGACAGTGTTGATGGATAAACCTCCTCACATTTGGATGTGAAAAAATCAGAACCATATTTACCAGTAGTTTTTAAGAAATGGTTTTTTGGGAATCCTTGATCAATAAAACTCATTTTTAACATATCAAGTTCTAACGAATCTTTAATCTGAACTTCTTCAAGACCTAATGTAATATTTAAATCTAAATCTTCACTTTCGAAGTGATTCTTTATAGTTTGCTCAACTTCATTAATCGAATTTAGTTCATAACTAATTAAATCCGACTCATTTGAGTCAAAAATGTAGTATGAGAATTTATCATCTTCATAAAATATGACGATTTGGTAATTTTTACAATCGTAATCATCATTGTTTACTTCAATGTCCATAACTTTAATTAAATCAGATTGAATTGCATTAAAAATGAATGTACCTTCCTTGTCTTCATCTACTTCAAGTAAATTAGATTTGAATTGACTAAGAGAGAATCTTTTTCCAAATCCATTCTCATCAATATCAACCTCTATTTTATTGATGGGGCTACTTCTAATATATGAGTTAAACTTGTAATCATAAAGACGTAGAAAATCTTCAACATCTTCATCATTATCTGTGTCTAAAAATTCATTATCGTAGGTAGTCAAGTCATAAAATTCAGCGAATTCATATGCCACTTGATTTGTTGTTTTTAAACCCTCAAAATCTAAATATCTTGTTTCTATCATTACCTTTTCCTTAATTTTTGTATTGTAATTTTTCTTTAAATATTTCTTGTAGATGATCAGCAAGCCTTTTGTCTATCAAAACAGCTTCTTTAAGCTCACCATCAATTTTAATGTATGACTTATGCAAAGTGCCTTTCTGTTTACGCAGAATCTTAGAGAACTTCATCAAGTTGGTATCAGCCAAGCGTGTATCATACTTAATTCGCTTTCCTTTCTTCCATTCAATGACTTCACTTCTGATCTGGTTTTGTAAGTCATTCTTAACCAGTTCTTGAAACTCAGGCATTTCAGCAATTGAATCATAGATTAGTTTATAATGATTTTTTGCAATGTAGACGTTTCTATCATCTTTAACACGAATAACTAAGCTATGTTCAATCAGTAGCTTAGAAACGTATCTAAGCTCACTATCTTTCACTTTGATAAACGTTGAGTGCGGTTCTACGAACTCAACAGCGTCTATCATTCTCCTTGTTATCTCTTTCATTCACTCATTCCTCTACAAAGTGAATTTGATAATAACAAATCTTATTTATAACGTTTGACATCTTATCGATAAGAGAATCTTGAAATTCTTCTGTATAATTTTTACAAAAATACTTTGAAGATTTTGAAGAAGCTATACCATTCGCTATATCTCTTAGATTAATTAAATAATCACCTTTTAAATAGCCATCATTAACTATTGGGTATTTATCTTCTGAAAGTAAATTTAAATCGACACAAAATCTAAAATTTGAGTTTTCATTAACAAATAACTCATTAATTAGTTCCAACGAACCACCTTTTACTGCATTGTCTTTTATCACTGATGAAGTTGTATATTTTTCATTTAACATTTGAAAAATCATATTTTCCAAATCTTGCTTATGCATAAATGATTTGAACTCGATTTCTCTACTTGTAATGTATTCGATAGTTTGTTTTGTGTTTAATAGCTTGTGTTTCATTATCTTATTTCCTTAATTATTTGTTTAAGTTTTTTGTTGTTTCTGTAATTGTTTTATCATTAAAAAATAAAAGTTCAAGAGCAATTGCAAAAGTTTTTTTGATGAAAATAAAGAAAGGCGCATTTTAAGGGATTATTTCAATGAAAATAATTTTTAAAAATGTTGGTTTAGTAGGAAATTTGAAAGGAATAATTGGAGATTAAGCACATTTTCAAGTTTTGAAAATGTGCTTAAAAGCAGGAAATGTTTGAAAAAAGAGGAGAACATGCTCCTCATTTTTTTTCGTAAAACGCAATTTTAATATGCTTTAATTATGTACATTACCGAAATGTTTTTAGGTCTGTTTTCATTTGCTGTTGGGACAACATTTGAAGCATCAAACTTTACACCACCAGTATTACTACTATCTGTTTTATGAGGTGTTTTACTTGCTCTATAACCACCCACTTTTTCAAAAGCACCAGTAGCAGTACCACCGCCGTTAGCCCACGTCTCGGATACTTTTAACATCGAACCTTCAATGTTTCTGATTGCATCATATTGATAACTGCCAAGCCCTCTACCAGCGTCAATACCTTTACCGTGATCCCAAGCTCTAACGAACTGTCCTCTAAAATCTGGAACGTAATTACCAATTATTGCTCTTAATTGTGGATAGGCTGCTGTTGATTGACCGTCTAACTCAATCCAACCATTAGGCGGTGTAGATTTCGTCCATATCATTATTGAACCAATTGGAGCTGATTCTGCGATTACTGACTTCCAAACACCAGAAACGCAGTTTAGCAATGAACCATTTGTAGCCCTTGAAATTTCACCATCAACTGTGCAACTACTTTCTTCTACATTGATTTTTTTGATTTGAAGAGTGTTAGCAGAAACTTTTTGATTTGATGAAATATCACCAGTTACGACACTATTTCCACCAACATAAGTGTTTTTGTTGAAATAAGAATCGTCTTCTACTTTTAAAACATCTTTGATTGTAATTTCATTCTCAAACAAACCTCGTGATTTAACAGTGAATAAATTTGGATTACCCTTTGAATCATTACGTGAAATGGTAAAGTCTTTATTGACATTCAAATCAGAGTTGATGGAAATTTTACTTTGATTGTAAGACTCAATAACATCAGCTTTAAGCTTATCTTCTATGTACGCAAATTTGCTCTCGATTGTTTCAGCAACAACATTGTTTATAAAAATATTATTTATGTGTGCAATACCAGCATACAAAGTTCCAATTTCACTCGTTTTACTTCGAATGTTATCTACGACTTGAACAATCTCACTACCGTCGTTCAACACACCACAAGGAGATGTATTACCCGTATCTACGACATTTGAACCATTCCAAGCGTAAACTTTACATTCTTGGTCTAAAAGAACATTTTTGAATGTGCCTGAATCAGCAACAACATCAACCATTACAGGATGTGGATCATCTTTATAAATGCCTATGCCACATTCTTCATCTGTATCAATTGTCCAAGCACCAGAACCATCTCTTGCTGTGTTTGACCATCTGACACATTTCATAGGAGCTTGTCCCTTTGTATCGATGAACGTCAGATGTTCACCGATCATAGAGTTGCTGCCGTCAGCTTTCACATATTCATTACCACCATTCCTATCAACTGAAAATCGGATCGAGCAATCATCAAAATTCTTAATGCATTCTTTGATCGTTATGTCATTTTTTGATGATGTTGATACATAGTCAATGTAGTGCGAGCCTGAAATTTCTTGATTTATAGTAAAACTAACGTTGTCAATTGCTTTGCTAATTTCTAAAAATTTTTCAGACAAAATTTTTGGATCAGAATAACTTAAATATAAATTAAAGCTTTGTATGAAACCTGCGGAGTCACTGACAAGTTCTGCACTTAACACTTCACCGTTATTCTTTCTATCATTCCATAGTTTACAGCTAATCAACCTTGTCTCACTATTCGAATTTGAGACGGGATTCCATTCTCCATCTTTGCAATTCGTTAATGATTCAGAAGTTAACTGTTTAGCGATCAAATCTTCAACAATCTCTTTTTCGTTATTCCAATTTGTTTTAGTCCATAAAACAGGATCATAACCATCAATAGCGATTCTATGATCCACAGCTCTTACAATCTCGTAAGCTTCACGAAAAAAATTTTGTGTTTTAATCTCTTTGTTTTTTTCAGCTTGTTTTACAACAAGCCCTGCTGATACAACACCTATTGCGCTTATTGCTAATAGTGTTTCAATCAGCGTAAATCCTCCATTCGTTTTATTCATATAATACATCTCCATTTTTATGTTTCTAACTAAACAATTAACATAAAAACAACAACTTTCAATATACGATTCTTGATATAAATTGAAAACACACAGAAAAATGCGAAACTGAGCACTTTATTTTTATTTCAAAATGATATATTTATTCTGTTTATATGAAAATTCTGGAAATTATCAATGTCAGACAATCAAACACTACCACCACTTGCAAAAGCAGGTCAGTTTCACAACTCTCAAATTGAAGGGCTTAGGTTAGAAGTTAAATCAGAAATTCAAGACTATCTTCACGAAAAAGGTATGGTTGGAAACCTGTTCAATCTTGCGTTTCAACTTCGACATGATCAAGAAGAGCAGCTTGTAATTCTTGAAGAATTGGAATGCAAAGACGAGTTCTTAGCTTCTGGTTTAATCGTTGAAACTGACAAAGGTTGTGAACACACCTTTATCATTCCAAAAGAATCAGCTCGTGTTTTTATTAGCGAGTAAATAATAAAAAGCCACTCTAAGGGAAAGAGTGGCTTAAACTGAGAGCTTTTACTGATGCTATGATTTAGAAAATAACTCATTAAATTGCTGTATTAATTTTACAACATCATCTTTCACATCATTCACCCATTTTGAACGATAGGCAGAATTACTTAGCTTAGAAGAATTTCCTTCCTCATAATTTCTAAAATTTATTTTATCCTCACTGTATTTCCAAGCTAACCACCATTCAGAGTCTTCATCAGTGCTTATTAGAAGATCAATTTTACTTTTTAAGTCTGGCTGTTTATCAAGTAGTTCTTCTTTGAATTCGCCCAACACGCCATTCTTAGAAACAACAAAACCATAATAAAAGCGATCTTCAACTTCCATGTATAGATGGACACCATAATCATCAAAACTCAAAATCTGGTGTTGCAAACCATAATAATAGGCTCGATTAGTAGTTTTATAAAAGTCATTACAAACATCTAAACTTACCGACTCAAATTTATGATTGACAAACTCGAAATCAAAACCATCCTTTTTGAGAGAGGTCTGTAATTCTTTCCATACTGTCTTTTGTAAGTCAGCTTTTACATCTTTCATTACTTGTTCAATGGCAAGTGCTGATTCAAAATTACCCTCTGTTAAAATTAACGTCTTTAATTCCATTTTTTGTCTCTCGTTAAGGGTTTGCCCTGTAAGCTTTTCAATCAACTTTTTATATTGGATTATTGTTTCTCGTAGAGATGGGTAATCATAAGCCTCACGAGCACATTGGGTTAGCCATTCCCTGATAAAATCAGCATATGATATACATATAATGTCATTGTTTTTAAGATAACCTAAACTTGCTTCTGACGGGGGATCACCAAATAATGTAAGATAAACTAAATGCTTGTCCTTCGAACCAAAATATTCAGTTACAGCATCGTTGTAACGTTCTAATTGCTTAGTTTGGTCTATTGCGTGAATTTTGTTTTCTATGACAATAACATCATTTTCACTCGTGAGAACTAAATCAATTCGACCAAAATTTCCAAATGAACGCTCTATGCTTAACGAGAAATTTGCGTTGTCTAACTGGATTTTATTGTTCAGTGAACTGATAAATAAATGAAGAAATGTTGAAGCTTGATTATGTGTTCCTTTTGGATTGAGTAATTCTCCAATAAATCGTGAATGTAAAGCCACTTCATCATTTTCCTTTCTTAGAATCGAAAATACATTGAAATTACTTTCATTAATTTCTTGAAGTTTTTCATATTTCAAATTAATCAATGATATCTTTTTCAACAATAAATCGAACATAAAGAGCCTTTAAACGAAGTGGCGATACAAATATTTTTTTAACTTCTTATTTTTTAAAATGAGATTTAATCTGCTCAATGTCTTTTTTGTACGTGATGTGCGTTTCTGCATAAGCTATAAACTTATCTGCGTCATCTTGGTGAACAATTTTCCAGATTGCCTCATCATCATTAATCTTATCTTTTACTGCTTGTGAGCGTTTACCTGTTAATGAACGAACAATAAACTGACCTGACTCATCGGTCAAAATCGTCTTAAACTGATTTGCAGTGTAAGAACGTTTTGCCTTTGGTTTAGACTCAGACTTTTCAACAGATTGAGGTTGTGAAAGTGCAGCAAGCAATTCTTTTGCTTTTGCTTCAACTGCTGCTTCATCATCTTGCTGATCTGCTGGCAGTTGTAGTTTTGCGAATGATTTAAGTGAATCAATTTCTGCTTGAAGCTTCGCTTTTGCTTCTTCTTCTGCAAGACGAGCTTTTTCAGCTTCTTGTTCTTCTCGTAGTTTTTCAGCTTCGATATTCGCTTCAATGTAAGTTGTAAGACTCTCTTGAAGTTGTTGTAGAGCTTTAAACGAGTAAGCTTCTTTGAACTGATCAAGGTTAGTGAAAACCTTTTTATCTTCACCTTCTCCAAAGCTTGTTAGAGCTTTGTGAGCTTCATTTTCACTATTAAACTTTTCTACTTTAAAGATAAGTTTAACTGTACTAACCTTTTTTTCGATTGAATTCATTGCCATAGCTGATCACCTTTAAAATGCATAAACTATGCAAACGTAAAGCAATTGACTATTTTTATCAAGTTTAGAACGAAAAGTTTTCTATAAAAGTATCAAAATCATCTTTATCAGACACAGCTTCGCTTGTTGTTTGACTTTTAACAACATCATTCTTTACTTTTGATTGTGTGTTTGAAGCATATTGCTTCGGCTTTGTCGCTGTAAAAATCTTACTCAACTGTTCTTTAATCGCTTTTGTTGACGCTTTTCCAGCTAATTTACTTGCTTTTCCTGCTAATGAATCAAGAACATTAACAGCAGTTTTAACAACTTTTTTTGCTGCTCTTGCTGCTTTTTCTAACATTGTCGCTTCTGTAAGTTCATAAAAGAATCTGAAAGTTTTTTTACACCATCTGATCGTGCTTGAATCAACAGTAGAACAAGCTTTTAACGCCTTTTTGCAAGCGGCTTTGAATGTCTGGTGTCTAAGCTTTTTACATTCAATTGTAGTAGTAGAAAACTTATCAGCTTCACTTGCAAAATCGTTCAGATACACGAAATTCTCTTTATCACCAGATATGAACTTGTGCTTTAACTCTCTTGCGAAAACTGACATTGATTTTGTGTTTAGTTCAGTCAGATTCACACGTAAGTTAGCATTAGCAAAATCACTGTAATAAACAGAATTTACTTCAACTTTAATCGCTTGACGTTCAGTTGTGTTGTCGAATGCGTAAGATAGAGTGAAATACTCATCATTCCAGTTTTTAACTATTGATTTTCTTGAAAAATCGTCTGTAAATGGGTAATCACAATTAACTGATTTTCTCGTATTTAAAGACACAAAGAACGTGCTTTGTTTGTTAAACTGCATTTGAGTGCGTGAAAATAGGTAGTTTCTGAACTTAACTTGTGATTCAGATAATGAAGAGTTAATAAATCTTGCTTTAACTTCTTTGTTTAGTAAATGTTCTCTTGAAATTGAGAAAAAGTTTGATTTGAACTTGCTTTGATAAGAATTGTTGATTGACATAAAAATACTCCATAAATAATTTAATTTTAAGACTCTTAGTTAAAAGCATTAAAATAATTTTAAATTATTTACGGAGTTTCTATTGACAAATCATTATTTGATTTTACAATATCTATAAGTTTACCAGACTTAGATATGTTGATTAAGTGTCTCTCCGAGATGCTTTTTTTTCGTCTTAATAAAAGTTTTATCATTTCTATGTTTTTAGTCAATATCAGATCATCAATTTAATTCAATAAATTTCTAAAAAACTCAATAAATACACAATTATTTTTCTTTTCTTTAATTCCATTCTTTAAAATCAGCATTAAAATACTAATTTCAATAATCTACAAAACTCAAAAAAAGGCAAGGCGTGATCGTTTTAGCTCAGGCAAGTCGTGATCGCTAATTAAGATAATTAAATTTATAACTATATTTAATATAATAAGTAAACTTTCCCAAGTTTACGAATTTTAAAAGAAAGTTATTTGTCGCTTTGCTCCTTTTCTGTAAGTAAAATATTGAGATAGTGTTTATGATTAACAACTGATTGTCTTGTCGACTCTTTTCACAGAGTAAAAAAACCACTTGTGGTTTTTCGATATGCTCTTTCTTGTAAATATTAAAACATGTGGATCAATGTTTATATGTTCAACAATAAATGGAGAGTGAATATATGGACTATAACAAATTACTTAAACAAGACTTAATAGAGTTATTAGAAAAGAGATCTTTTTCTGACTTGATTTACAAAGAAGAAACACAATTGAGAAAATTACTTCTTTCTCAAATTTAAGATAAAGATAAAGATAAAGATAAAGATAAAGATAATGAGATTAAGATTCTAACTGCCGAATTGAAGAAACTTAAAGATTTACACATAGATAAAGAGATAGACTTTTCAGACACGTTAGACGATGTTCATCAACACTATTTGTCAAAGATTGAAGAAAAGCAAACCACCATCAACATTATAGATTCAAAGTTGATTCACTTCTTTGCTCAATGCCAAGATGATGATTCAAAAGAGTTGTTATTTGAACTACTGTCAAATCAAAAACTACATTCGACAAAGCAACATCTAAGAAGCAAAGATTCTGTTCGACTTGAAGATAATGACGAATTTGACAAGCTCGATTTAGACTTTGATGAACTTGATGAAGAACTTAATGATTTACTTTTAGATGACGATCTGGACTTGGACGATGATTCAGACCTTGATGATGATGATGATGATCTTGATTTAGATGAGGATTTGGAAGACACACAAGATACCAACTTCTTTATCTCACAAGTTTTAAAGCGTAAAAAATAAGAAAAGAGAGTGTTTAACTCTCTCTTTTTATTGGATTTATGCACATCTCCAACTTTTGCAAAAGTGCATAGATTAAACCGCTTTGCAAAAACCACTCGCTTTATTACTCACTTACACATTTGAAGTTATTTCTATAATCGATTGATTCTTCTGTCGCTTCATAACGAACTGGCGTTGCAATATCTTCACCTTGAACAAATTTTGTTGATGGAGTATCCCACATAACAGTTTTATCTCTTAAACCGCCTTCATATCGTGGTTTAAGCACCGTTATGTCATACGTATAAGGTCTTACACGTTCGATTACAAACTTGAAAGCATTAAGCTTATTCTTGTATCTACCAACACCATCTTTTTTAACCTCAGTCTCAAAGCTCATTACCTCACCATTTTCTTGATAGTTATACATAGTAAATGCTTTTGCACTGTTTAAAGATACTGTTGAATTCGCCCCTACTGCAAAAGTGATATTGTCTATAACGCTTCGATTAAGATTGTCTTTTGCTACAAGTGTTAAACCATTTAACTCAGACAAACCATACTTTCCTTTGTTAAATTCAATCTGTTCGCAAGTCATTGCAAAACTTGATGTTGAAACTAAAAATGTTGTTAGTGTTAATATTTTTTTAATCATAATTATTCTCCTTGTTGTATAACTATTGTTATATCAATTAAAGAATAATAATCAAATCACAGACAAAAAAAGAAAGTGTTTAAAGCACTTTCTTTTGAAAAATTATCTTATCACATTTGCGATACCAGCTACTTTTCTTGTGTTTTGTTCCAAACCTTTTGATTCTGCTTTGAAGATTGAACCATTAAACGTTGTTTGATCTTCTAAAACTTGGAATACATTTCTAAAACTAAACATAAAAATAATCATTGTGGACAGCACGTAGACAGTCCAAAAAATGATCGGTGAGATAATATCTAATGAAATTGAATCACTACTTACAACAAGTAAGTTTGCTTCACTCATCAAGACAAACAGCAACGAGCTTAAAAAAGTTGAAGATAAGATCGATAGAAACACACCAAACACGAACCTCGACACACTCAAAAACGCTTCTGCAATAGCCAGAATCACAGCTATAAAGCTCTTCTTACCAATCAGATTAGTAGCAAGCTTAACAACCACATCAATTAACACTAAAAACGTTTTTTGAAAGACGTTCCCAATAATGTAAGCAAAAAGCACAAGCGACACACAGAAACTTAAAATCAATACGTTCTGCACTAATGAACCAAGTTTTTGCGCTTTTTTACCAGCCACTTTAAGAGAAGCATTTTTTGAGTTAACCAACGCCTTGCCAGTAAAATTCAAACCTAAGCTTATCGTAGCAAGTGGAATTACATTCTCTTGCACGCTCTTCAACGGAACTTCATCAACTGTAAAACCTTTCTTTTCGTAAGTGCCGATGAAGCGTTTCGGATCTCGAATAGCGTCCATAAACTCGTTAGTTATGACACTATTTATCTCATCACTGGCATAGACTGAATCTACCTCTTTTATGATGTAAGCGTAGAAGTCTTCAACCGATTCAATTCGACTTGATACAGTCTCTTGCTGTCTATCAGTCTCATTACCAAACGCTTGATTCACTATAAAAGGTTCACGAACTTCAATACCTGATAATGCTTTGCTTGTAGCCTCAATCACCTCAGTTTCATCGAAGGGTGCGCTTAAAATCCCCTTGATTTGACTATAAAAACTAAACGTATCTATATCAGTTTTTAAATCTTTGCTGATCTCATACCCGATTGACTCTTTTAAAGCTTCTGTAAGTCCTGCTGTAAGCAAAATCACTGATTCATTTGCTTTCGCTATATCAAGCGTAGAACTCTTTAAAATAAAGCTCTCAGAGTCCCACGTTCTACATAGATGCTTGGCTTGCTCATAGCTTGTTTTTGTTTGAGATTCTTGATTACAGATGATGCCCTGATATTGTTTAGCCAGTTCAATGTATTTCACTGCAAATTCATCAATAGTCTTGTTGATTGCACTGTTAGAGTAGTTTCTCACTGAACCACAATCGTAAATCTCACCACGAACCTTTTGACTACACATTTTTACAGCGTAGTTCAAAGGTGAACGACCGCCAGCTTCCATAAAACCTATCTTTGCACCGATTTTTTTCTGCTCTTCAAGGCACTCTGACACATCACTATTAGCCCAGGTATTTAAATCATCAAAGTCGTGTTGAATCATCTCGTTTTGCTCATACTCCGAAGCACAAAACTCATTTTCTAAGATGGAGTAGCTGACGATTTGAGCCTTTTCATTGATTGGTATGATGTTGTAATCAAGCACTTCTCTTGTATCACTACTCGATAGCTGTTGAATCTTGTTTGCAACAGTAAACGCTTCTAATGCTGGATTTTGTATCTGCTCAATCATAAAGGCGTTAAGCAATGATACTCGATGAGGTGATACTGCAAAGATACTTAGAAACACTCCTGTTGCTATATTCAAGCTCATGTCAGCTTTTGTTTTAAGCTCGATTTTTCCAAAGTATTTTAATGCTGTAATGAAAAAGGTGAAGATAATCATTATCACTGACAATTTAGATGCATATGACCAAAGCGGATCAATTTCCTTGATTGTTGTTTCGGTTAAATTTTCATAAGCATTTTTAGTTTTATCAGCGTTATTGTTTTGACGCTGCTCACCAATGCACTTACTGACTTCTTCAAATTGATTCATCATCGTTGAACCGTAGCCTGACAACGTAGGACAATCATCAATCTTGCTGTTTGTTGCTAATGTCATTTGACTACCGAATAGCAACATAATCATTAATATTATTCTTTTCATTTTTAAGCCTTTTTATAATTGTTTCTTACTAATACGATTATCATAAAAAAAGCATAATTCAATAAAACGAGACTCAATAAGATTAAGCTATGTAGTAAAATCTTTTATAACAGCAAAAAAAAGCAACCTCTGTTGAGATTGCTTTTAAGATTATTTTTCAATAGTTTTTTCTGTATTCTTTGGTTTAGTTGAAGTTTTAGGTTTTTGGTCTTTAACTTCTTCACGGTTGAATCTTCTTGTTATGCTTTTCGAGAAACTACCTAAACCATTCTTAACATTGCTAAATGATTGCGCTCCAAGATAAGCAGTAGCGAAATTCAGATCATTATCATCAGGTGTACTTCTAAGGTTCAAAGCCGTTCTACCAGTGTTTCTAATATGGTCTATCGAAGACACTGCATAAATAACAACACCTA
The DNA here is from genome assembly GCF_015163615.1 of Vibrio sp. OPT18. NCBI lineage: Bacteria > Pseudomonadati > Pseudomonadota > Gammaproteobacteria > Vibrionales > Vibrionaceae > Vibrio > Vibrio sp. OPT18. The sequence continues at coordinate 167,161 of NZ_JADDYK010000075.1, read as the reverse complement.
TCAAAATACAAACGAATAAGAATCCGTGAAATGCTTGACTCATCAGATCATCACTTGCTGTTGCAAAAACCAGTTCGTGAATAGCACCACCAATTGAACTACTGGTTAAGATTGTCGTGATATAGACTATCTCAATCGGGAAGAAGGCAAACACAAAGAACAAATCTTTTAACGCTGTTGTGGTTTTATCAAACCCTGCATTTTCGCCAGCCCCTAATTTAAAAATGTTGCTAATCACTTCTACAACGAATATCCAGATCAGCATTATGAGTCTAATGGATACTTCTTTAATCGGGTAAATCAGATACTTGATACCAAGCAGTAAACCAATATAGCCAATCGCATATAAAGCAATAGTGATGATAAGCATTACAGCAAAAGCAAAACCGATTGGACCTTGTAAAGTGTCTATCATCGTATCTAAACCAGCATTAAGAGCACCACCCAACAAAGCTATTGCATCGCCAAATATGCTACTACCTTTACCGACACTTAATACACTCGAAGCACCGCTTTTGATTGTCTGGAACGCTTCAAGACCTAATCCCAATGAACCAAATATGACAGTCCAAGTAGTAGCTGGATCTTTATTCTGGTTAACCTGTTGTATAAGATTCATATCACAGCGATTATCAGCAGTTCGTAAAGGACACTGACCAAACATTAGTGATTCTTTTTGTTTCTCACTGATACCGATAGCACCAATCAAATCATCAAGCGTTGCTTCATCGCTTGTTGTTTGAGTTCTTTCAGCTACTGGAATTTCATCAAGCAGATATGAAGCATCATAAAATCTCAAACTGTTAACTGTATTGAATAACTCAATTTTATCTTCATCAACATCAAAGATTCTTAGATCATAAGGGAAGTATGTTTGAGGCTTTGATACGTCCCACGTTCTTTGCTCAATACTATAAATGTCTTGATACGCATTTAGTATTTGACTCATTTCTTTGTTCACATCAATCATTTTCTGATCGAAAGTGAAGACAGAATGAATCGTTGGTCTTATGTCGTTTAAAATCTCACCTACAAGCTCTTCAATAAACTCCGAGTGATTTTGTGCCGCTTTTCTATATACAGCGTCATCAATCGCATTCAAAAGAGTTTCAAAAGCTAACTCTCTGTCAATCACATCTAATCTCAATTCTTCTGACTTTGAACCGTCAGCTTTTGCAGTAAGAATAGAGTGTTTGCCAGCAATATTTTTTAACTCAAAAGCATCTAAGTGATGGCCGTTAGTCATTGTTAATGAGTAATGACGGTTTGGTTTACTCAAATCAAACTCATTGAACTTGGTAGCGTGTTCTAACATCAAAGCAAATTCGTGATCAGAAGTTTTAAGTGCTTCTTGCTGATTTAGAAATAGAGTTGCTGTATCACCAATCCATTCTTCGATAGGTTGGAATCCAGATAAACATTCACCTGTTATTTCATCTTCACCGTGGCAGTAGCCACCTAAGAAACTGAACTTGAAAGCTTCACCAGCATTTCTCATTGATGTAAGAGCTTCGGCAACTGAGAAGTCAGCATTTTTGAACAGGATTTCATCACCAAGCAAACCTTCAAATTGCTTCACCACTTTTTCATATTGCGCAGTTTGCTTAATGTTAGTTCTTGTCTCGTTAGCAGACTTCACAGCTGCATAGGATTGCATCAATAAACCTTCTGCTTGAAGATTGGCATTTGAACCATTCTCAGACACTTTCTCGAATATCTTTTGAGCATCACCCAAGCTTGCGTTGAACATTGATTTAAAGTCAGTTGTAAGACTTGTGCTCTCACTCATATCAGACTGAAATTTTTGCTCAAAAAATCTTGTAAGTATGTTTGCAAAATCAGCACGTATTGACAGTGAATCAAGCTTCCTCCCAAAATACTTTGTCTCGCACTCGTAGTTAGCCGTTGCACCACCTGATCTAATCGTTATTGATTCTGGCAATTGCGTTGAAACATCTAACTCAAAAATACCAGTTAAGTTAATCTCAGTGTTGTAGTCCATCACTGCTTGATGTGTTGATAGACACTCAGCCGAAATGTCTAATGCTTGTTGAGCTGTTGGTTTTATCTTTCCAACCTCAGTCCAAGAGTTATTATCGTATCGATTACGTGAGCCAAATTCATTCTGATACACCCAACTTTCAAATACTTTTCTTTCAAGCATTTGCTGATGAAAAGCTTTACTCAATTTCTTGTTTGTTGATGTAGCAGTGGAACTTGTCAAAGTGCTTAAAAAATTATCGTTAAGACTATTCAGGTACTCAACATTGTGTTGACTAATCAAGAAGTAATTTACTAATGCCGTAGGGTAATACACAGCTCTTACTCTTAACGTTGAAGATGAAGCAGCAGTTAGTAAAACTAATGCAAAACAAATCGAAACCATAGCTGATGTAAAAGCTGTTTTGTTTTTATTGTTTTGAGTGAAAACTGCTATTGATGAAAATACTAAAACAGACAAAAGCAAAATGACAAAAACACTAAGTTCAATAGCTGTAAATCCCCAGAAAAAAAGTTGTTCTGTTAGATGTGGTTTTACCTCATCAACTTTCAAACCTTTTCCTGTTAAAAACTCTCTCTGATTTTCCACATCACTTTGAGTAAGAGTTGTCTTACTCCAACTGATAAAGCGGTGATCATAACCAACCAATTGTTCTGCACATGGCTTCAAAAACTTACCACCATCTACATTGCCAATTTGTTTAGCAAAAGCTTGCGGTGATAAACAGTTTGTTTCGTTATTCGCATAAACATTTGTTGATAGTGTCATTGCAAAAATGATTAACAACATTTGTTTAATTTTTAATAATTGTTTCTCCATAAAATTTCTCTCCTTTTATGATTTCAGTAATCCATAAAAACAAAGAAAGTCAATATTATTATTTGCATAATTCTTTTACAGAAAAAGCAACAAGAGCTTGTCTCGAAGTTGCAAAGACACAAGCAACACAGAGTTATTCTATTAACTACTTTATAATTTTAATCGACTTGTAGTTTTACCGAAGAAAATTGAGTTAATGAGAACACATTAAATCGCCAAAATATTTTTATGCTTTTCTGTAAGTTTCTAAAAAAATTATCAGATACTTTTTCAATCAAAAAACGACTTTTAGATCACTTCCAAAATCTCATTACCACGTTAGGTAATGAACTTTGTAATGAAAAAACGAAATACCTTAGATAAGGGAATATTATCTTTTAGCAAGACGAAAGGTATTCATTACATTACCGAAATTGGTAATGATAAAGAAAACCGAAACATTTACTAAAAGCTAAATGTACTCCTTGTCAGTCGTTTGATGATGTGTTTGACGAATCTTTTTAAGATGATAATAAATATAAATGAGAGCATAAATTATTAAAGAGAGGAGCAACACAATGCACAGCAATGAACAACAAAATATCATTACAAATAACAACACTGAAATGAAAAAAGAGAAGTCGCCAAAACAACTACTAAATGAATCTATCAACCGTCATTCAAGAGAGTGTAAAGACCTAAAATCATCATTAGAAAAATCAAAAGATTCTTCTAAGTTTCTGAAAGAAGTTGAACAGCTTGAAAAGATTCTACAACCAAATCTTAACGCTATGTCGAATGACCCAAATAACACAGCTTCACAGGTCTATGTCATTGAACTAATCATCAATGACAAATCTGATTTTATTAAGAATGTGTTGAAAGAATACAGAGCGTCAAAATCAATCAAACACTTTGAAAACCGTGAACAAGTTTTAGAGTTTTTAAGTAGAGCCAAAAGCAAAGCTCAACGTCTAACAGACATTTCAAGCACTGATCAAAAATTACAAGCTTTGAAGAAAGAAGCTCTATCACTTTTAACTGAAAAGATTGAGCTGGAAGAGTTATCAAATGAAACAGCAATCACTCTTTTTGAATCGCTAACAAAACTGAACATTAAGCAGTTCATTTCACAGCAAAACAAAAAGAAAACCATAACTAAAAAATCACAGAAGGAACAAGCATAAGCGAGCTACAAACTCGCTTTAAAAAATGGAGAGAATCAAAATGAACTGGTCATATAAATCAAACACAGAAATGGAGAATCTAATTTTAAAATTAAGAAGTGAATTTGCTCACGATTCAAAGAAGCTTTTAAGTAAAGTGGAGCTGTTTGATTCGCTTATCAATCATAAGCCTTTAACAAAACTTTCAACAACAGACAGTGAAGAAAAACAGAAAGGTTTTGCTAAAACTTTTCAACCTAATAAGCAACAAATCACCGCACACGTAAAGCAGCTTCAAAGTGGTGTTGTGCTACCTCAGATGATCAATAAAAGTTATGAAGGATTGAGCTTAGACCAAGCTAAAACTTTTCTCGAAAACATCGACTTCAAATCTGAACATTTAGCTCTTTACAATGATGGTAGTTTCACTGAAATGTTGTTTTATTTTTTAGAGACTTGCTTTTCAATCGTTGACGATTTTTCAAAGCCAAAATTCAAAGCTAAACCTATTTCAGAAGATGATGAGTATTACACTCAAATCATCGCTGATGTAGACGCTCTTAAACGTCTTAAACCATCTAAGACAGCTACCACTTCAATTAAGTCAGTGAAGCAACTTAACGAGCGTATAGAACAGATTAAAATCAGTGATGAAAAAGCACTGCATAACTCGAAAATGAGTGAGAGATTTACGCAGTTATCTAACTACCTTGCAAAGAACAAAACCAATGCTGAATTGGTCGATGAAGACACTATCTTAATCCTATCTAAACTGTCAGAGCTTTACGCTTTGAACAGCTTCGATGTATCAGCATTTTTGAAAAACGAAACAGCGACACAGCAAGAGTCATTAACACGTTATGAGATAGTCGTTGAGCTACTAAAATCAATCAAGATTCAAGAGCTTGTAAGTGATGATTCAAATAGCCACCTGATCGATGAAATGAAGGTATATACAGACAAAATCAATACAGCTTTAACACAAGTAAATGAGTATGTAAAAAAGAACGGTGATGATCCTGCAAGATGTGTTCACGCAAGAACTAAGTTGCTGGAACATCTACATAAAAATACTATCGAAATAGTTAATCTTACTTATGTAAATGTCGATGAAATCTGGCTGTCTAAAAATGGCTGGTAAATCTATCTTTATGATTTGACTAAAGTTTTCATTTTAACTATTGTTATGCTTTAAACTACCAGAGTTAAAGCAATGGAAAACGAAAACAAAACACTCTATGAAATTATTGAAACTGCTATGCGAAATCATGGCAGTCTTTTTACTCGTTTTCTTGCTTTAAAAACTGAATACAATCAGATAGTTTGCGGTTTTATTCACGTAGACTTTGCAGCTCTTACAAGCTTCACAAACACTGACTCTCAGTTTTACAGAATCATTGAACATCTTGAACCACAAATCACGATTTGCGACAGCTTGCCAATCGAAGGTCGATTAGCTGATTTAGTCTATCGTAGACTCTTCAAACCGTTAGAGTATAAAGACAAGAAAGACACTCTAATCAATGAGTATGTCAGCACCTTAAAACAAGATAATATCCTTTACCCACCTCAGACAATTTCAAGTGAAGTAGACCGTTTGGCACAGCAAGTTTTAGAGCCTCTTGACGCAGAGCAATTCACTCATTTTCTGTATGAGGTTCACCCGATTTTAGCTGATGAAATAGTTGAGTTTTACAATCGAACTGGTGATCTTGAAAAGGCTTTAAATGTATTGATTAACTTTGATTTAAACAAGCAAGACGCAGTAAGAGCAATCGACTTTGATAAGTATCGTTTTATGTCTGAAATTGAAGCGCAAGCTAACTATGAAGATCTATTGAACGTAGATGAGCTTTGTATTTATAAAAATGAATCTGGTTTTGTTTTACGTGATAGAACTGAATCTATTAGAATCTCAAAGTTAGTGAGTGATTATGATGTTCTGGAAAGGTTGGTTGTCTCTGATAGATTGGTCATTTAAGAATAATAAAAATCAGAAAATCGCTTTGATAAAAGCGTAGAAAAGAATTGTTTTATTTTTAGTTGTCTGGTTAAAGTTTATGTATAAGAAAACACTACAAACGTAGTGCTTCTTTAAAATCCAGCTAAAAAGCTATTAACATATTCATAGATATTGAATCCAGCGATAGTTAATGTGATTAGTCCACCGTAAAAATGCAATGCACTTTGACACATCGTATCACGAATTGCGTTGTAAACCATTCCGATAAATATGCCAGTATAACGAAATATACCAAAGAAAACAGCGCAAAAAACACCAAAATACCATTGAAAACTTGTAGTCATATCTTACCTCTCTTATTAAATTATTTATTTTATCTTTGTTTAAAATTATACAGATTTTTACTTGAAAAGTCAATCTATTTATGCGTTATGCGATGGTTTGTAGTTCAAAAACTTGTTAAAGTTATAGATACTTTCTGCGCCATCATTAATTAAAATCACTCTATTCTTTACTAAATCAATTGTTAGATCATCAAATACAAAATTTAGCTTCTCGATGTATCTTAAAGTTGCATTAATCTTGAATGTTTTTAAGCGTGAAATTGTTGAAATTGGCATTTCTAACATCTTCACTAAATCTGATTTTTTTAAGCCTTTTGTTGCTAAAATCAAGCTTGTTGCGTGTAATGCCACTCTGTTTAATTGCTCTTCATGGCTCAAAACCACTGATACTTTTTCAACTTCTGGATTGCCGTTTAACTCCCATTCGATAAGCTGATTTACATAGTTATTTAAACTAACAGTGAAAAGTTGCTCTCGCTTTTTATCATTAAACATTTTGAAAAAATCATCGTTCAGTTTTACATTTACTAATTTACCTTTTGATTGTTTTTTATCATTATCAACAATAAATCTTTTATCGCTACTATGTGCAGTCGTAATGATGTTAGATGTTGTCTTAGCAATATCAGTATCAAAACAATCATTCTGATAGATTCTTTTCACAATCTCTTCATTCAATCTAATGAACGTATAACCTGATTTTGTGCTTTGATTCTTCTCTACAATTTTATCAAAAGAGATTGAATCTTTTTCAGTAGCAACAACTTCTTGTTGTTGCACTTCTACTTTACTTTTTTTACTTTTAATCTTAAATGCCATTGTTCTAATCTCCTTTTGTTATGCAATATTTTTAAGTAGTTGTTTAACTGCAATAGTCATATCTTTACGCTCTTCCATCAATTTCATTGTGCGTAAGCTAATACCTTTTTGTTCTAACTCGTAGCGAGTTGCAAAGTAGCTAACACCAGCTTCTTCAAATGCCTCAAAATTCATCTTAGGAACGTAGATTAATTGAATTTTAACGTTGTATTCATTTTCAATATCACGAAGCTCTTGCTTAGTAATAGAAAAGTCTTTTTGACAACCTCTTGTATCTCTATGAATGTAAGCATATTTGTAAGTGATCCCTTGTTCTGCTTTGATTTCTGCAATCTCATCAGCACTATAATCAGCGTAATCATCACCAGATTCTTCAATGGCAGCTTTAAGAGCTTCATCTTCTGCTTTAATCGTTTTTAGAATTGAAACAAAAGCACGTTGTTTAGACTTTGCGCTGTTAGCGTTAGCAACAGTAATGAAATGGTCAATAGAATCTTGTTTAACCTCATCAGTTTCGATTTGGTCTACACCGCCAGCAATATCATAAATGATTATATCTACTGGTTTGATTTCGCCTTTGTCTTCTAAGAAAAATGTGTTCTCCAACTCATCTTCTGTTAAAGACTCATCATTCTTTTCAAGAAAATCTTCTAAACGCTCATCAGCCAATAGTTTAGATTTAATCTCTTGGTTGATTTGGTTCTTTGACTTTTTATCTGCATTTTCAATAGCGATAAGTTTAAGTTTTAACTTTCTACCAAGGTGTTTATTGCAAAACTCCTCATTCAGATACTTCAACAAACATTCATTCACATCAGCAGTAACGATAACGACAGTGGTTTCTTTATCTCTTAAACTAAACGCTTGTGCTATTTGTGTAGCGATAGTCGATTTACCAACCCCACCTTTATCATTGTGAATTTTCACAACGATTGTTTTACTAAACTCTTTTCTTTTAAAAGTTTTAATGAATTTTTGTTTCCACGAATTATACATAATTATTTTCCTTAAAATTGTTTCTTATAATTTAAATTATCAGGACCATTTCTTTTGTCAATAGCACTTTTGCAAGTTTTGCAAATGTGAAAGTGGACATATAGAAATAAGGTTTATTTTAAGGCGATAGCACTTTTGCAAGTTTTTACAAAAATGCTTAATCATATTGAAAAAAGAATAATTTTCTTTTGTGCATTGTAAGTTTTCTTATACGTGCTATGACATAAGAAAAGGAGATAAAACAATGATTTCAAAAGTATATAGATTAGAGAAGTTTGAATTGAATGCGCTTGCTACTCACTTCAAATATTGGAACAAACAAAAAAAAGGAAAAGGTTATAGTTTAGAGAGATCACTTGATGTATCTAACATAGACAGTGATGTTGATATAAAAAACTGGTTTAAGTTAAGAGCTAAAAACGCACCAAATCAAGCGTTTAATGATAAGTGTGAACAATACATAAAATCAGTTATGGCTAACGTTCATAACAACTATAAATCATCAAAAAAATGGAAGAATCTTGATGAAAATGGAAACGTAAAAGCTTTATCAAATCGCAAAATCACTACGATTGATGAACATACCAAGCAGACCATCACGAAGAACATTCCAGAAATTCCCGTTCGATTTGGACACCATCGTTTAGATGATTCTGAATTGGCTCTTATCAGAGAAGACGCTTACAACCATTACAACACTATATCTGATGAGTTTAGAGTCAAACACGGTATAGACAACGCAGAAGATTACGCAAGATATTGTGTAGCAGACTTTTTAACGCTTTATGCTAAGGAGTTTTCAAAGGAATTTGCTAATTACTGTAAGAACGAACAAACGAACAAGACAAAGAAGCACAGAACAAAAACGAAGATCGGTGATGTGCAATTACTGATGAATGTTCACGTTTCACCAGACTGGAAAAGTGGCGCACACATTCACTATATCGACTTTCCTTTTGATCCTACGACTGGACTGTTTTTGAACCCTCGAAACTATGTTGAAGCTTATCGTGCTGTATCAACTAAGTTAGAAAAAAAATACAGCAAATACTTACTTCAAGGTGTGGCGCAAGGTCTACACAAAAAAGAAGCGAATGACTTGAAAGCTGATGAAGTTGAGAAGCTAAAACCTAAGCTTGGTGATAATGCCGAGAGCTATTATGACGACCGTAAAGCCTTTGTTTCAAACCAACTTGATGAACTACTTTCGCAAAGCGGTATGACGTTTGAGAAGCTACAAGAAGAGCTTGAAAAGCGTGGTTTGTTGATTGATAAGCGTGAAGTTAAGAATAAAACAGAATCTAAGCACTATGCTTCAAAGCACAAAGACGCAGAGCAGATTTTTACCATCACTGATCAGCAATCTGGTATTAGTTTTGTTAACGATAGCTTCACTCATAACACTCGTAAAATCTTGAAGAAATATGCTAAGAATCTAATCACCAAACAGACGTTTGAAAAGACGTTGGCAAAGGACAAGAATTTTCATATTGACGCAGTTGAGCGAGTTATCAGAGACAAATACGACAGGGCTATGAACAAGCTTAATCAACAGCTTGTAATTGGTGAAACTCAATCAGAAGAGCTAACCAAGCTTAAACAACAACAGTTCTTCGAGTTCTTCAACAACTGTTTGTCAGTGGGGATTATCGTTAATATCAACAAGCAAAAGCATTTGACGTATCACAAGGTGATCGAGAATCAGAAAGGCAATTTCGACTTTAAAGCGATTAAGTATAAGAGCAGTATCTTCTCTGATGATGATCTACAAGGCAAAGCCATTGCAGAAGCATTTGATCTTGATGATGAGTCAATCTTAGAACTTCAAAGCAACTATATAATGAATGCTTTCCCTAATAATCGTTTTATGAGATACAACGTTGCACATCTTAACGCCAGTTCTATCACAGATAAGATTTTGATCGGCACAGACAAAGAAGCGTTTCTTTTATCTGGTATAGAGAAAGAGTTAGAGCGTAGAAACCGTGAGATCGTATCGCTTAACAACAAACTGATAGTGCTTAACAAAAATACGTCAGAGCCAACCATTCAGATATTCAAGAAGAATGATTCTACTGACATTGTTGAGTATAACGCTTTCAGACCAAGAGAATCAGCCCTTGACGCTCTACTGATAGATAAAGAGCTGTTAAGGAATGACCCAGACATTAAGAGCCTATCTTACAAATCAGAGTCAGGAAAAATTGACGATTTTCATAGATGGTTGTTTGTCGAAGTGGCACTGAACAAAGATCCTAACATCAGAAATAAAATTGAGGTTGAAGGCTTTGACTCGAAGACTCAGCAAATGTTGAGTGAGCGTTTAGACCAGATGTTAGATCGTGCTGAACAAGCTATTGATAAAGCAGCTAATAAACCGAATCAAACAAAATTTAACTTTACTGATACTCACTTAGTTCACTTACTCGACAGCAAGCATTTAGATACTGCTTCTAAGAAGCGCATAGAAGAGTTTTTAGAGAAGTCTGTATCTAAGCTAAGAAGCAAAGGTATTGATAATATAACGATAGATCGAAAGCCTGTTTCAAGCTTCATCAAAGAGCCAGAAACTCAACAACAGCCGAAGCGCAAACCAAACAACAGACAATCACAGTCATTGTCTATATAAACAAAAACAACGCATTAAAGCGTTGTTTTTATTTGGTTTATGCACATTTCCAATTTTTGCAAAAGTGCTATTTATTCTTATTAAGTTTGAAATGCTCATCAATGCCATAGTAGATCGCTTGCACGTAAAACTTAGTGATGAAAGCAGAATACAGCACAGCCAATTTATTCACATCTACAACATTCAGATAAAACTTAATGTCATCATTATAATCGAGAAAACCGTTATCAATTGCCTTCATTATCAGCTTCTTATTGTGATCTGCTTTCTGCATTAACACATCTTCGTGATCAAACAACACACTTTGAAGCGGTTGAAGATGATCGATAATGCACTGGTTAATGAAAGTAAAAGCGTCTTTGTTTTGAATCTTTTCACGAATTCTATTTGATATGAATTTCTGTAATGCAAATTCATTGCTCAGTGGTTCTATGCGACTTCCAGAAGACAAGGTTAGACCGTTCGCTAAAAGGTCGTTAAAGTGCTCAAAAACGGGCATATAAGAGCTTCTGTAAGCCTTGCCGTAAGTTTTGTTAATGAACAAGATGATAAACAGCAAAGCTTCTTCTTCAAGCTCAACAGTGTCAGTCTCGACAAGCGTATTTTTAAACGTCAAATGCACCGTATCTATAAGACCATCACGCTTTGAGTGAGATAGAACTAAACGCTGGTCATAGACTGGTTTAAGCATATCTCTCACCCTTACTAAATCAGTGTTTGAGATAATCCCAGAGCGATAAAGTGCATTAAACAACACCTCATCAACTTTCAGTATTATTTTAAAAGGCGTTATGCGCTTCTTAGTTTCTGTATCTGCTGGATTAAAGGTGATGATGGTTAGCGGATCAACTTCATCTTTTTCATTTGGCTTACTTACACCAAAACTGGGTGTGTCGTATGAATCAAAATCATCAATAGGTTCTTCAAAAGATACTTCAAGTTCACTGACTGGAAAATCATTGGCACTAAATTGTTTATCTTCTTCATATACAATTTCTTTTCCAAGACTTTGATGTAAGAATTTTTTGAAAGCATTTTTCTTTTCTTCTTTCTCATTTTCTTCATAGTTATCAAAAGCGATTGGTAATTTTTTCACAACAACCACATCCCCCTTATCGATCAATTCAACATCCTTAATGTTAGTTAAAGCAGAGTCACTTTCTATAAAATCTAAAAACTCTTGCACTGTTCTTATCATATTTATATTCCTTATTTTTAAATGTTATACAATTATAGACATAACATTTTATTGAATAAGTTCAAACAGTCAGCTTGTAGAAGCTCTATTCTATGGTATTTAATAGTTATGGAATGGAGATTTTTTATGAGTGAAGATTTAAGAAAAAAACAAATAAAACTAACATATACAATTTTCAATAACTTGAAAGATGAAGAGTATAAATTTTGCTTTGATGCAGAGATAAAAGAAAGAGGCTTTACATTATCTGATTTTGAAGAGCATTTTGCTCATCACAGACAGCTATTGTCAGTGATAAAAACAAAGCAATACAGACAGTTGCAGATCATACCTGATTTGAGTATTTATGATAAAAACATCAGATATTTAAGAGACTTACATAGAGTGGTGGTTAAAAACGTTGAGTTTTCTCAACGTCTTCGAGATGGTGATTTTGACTGGTGTTAAACGCTGGACTAACAAAAAAAACCAAAGTTTTCACTTCGGTTTTTTTCCTTTTAATTTTCTTCTTTTCACTTTATGTTTATACTCAACAAGCTCTTCAACGATTCTTACACACAGTTCAAATAACTCTAAAACGTGTTCTTTTTCATTTATTCTTATCAAGAGTTGCTTCACATCATTCTTTTCAATTTCAGTTAAATCACGCTGTTCATAAATTGCATTGATAAAACAAAGCTTGTATGACCTTCTGATAAGACTTTCTTTGTATAAAGTTAAAATCACAGGCTTTTGCAACTGCATTAATCGTGAGTGAATTTCTTCACTCATTTCACGATTGCACGTTTCATCAATAAAAACTGTCAGATCATTAGCACAAGCGGTTAATGCCTTTGATAGAGCTGTCTGAAAAGTATCAGACTGTTTAAGCTCTGCTATAAAACCATCATAAGTATTATAGTGCTGTGGACTATCAAACTTCTCTAAAAACAGATGATGAAAGAAGCTTAGTGTTGCTTGTTGCGAGTCGTTTAATTCTCTATTCATAACAACCTCTTACAGCTTATTCACTGCTTTTTCTATCTCGACTTGATTCTGTTTTAAAAACTTAACAACAACGAATATCGAAAAGATTGCATACATCAAAAACTGGAATATGTTTAAGAAAAAGTTTTCTATCGATACAAACTCAAAAGAATAGTTATACATCAAGTCATCAACAAAACTCATAATCAAAATGTCTAAGAAATCGAAACTCATCAGCATAGTTATTGTATAGATAGCTAATAATATTAATTGCTTAAAAAAGGCGATAACAAGATTTCGAGCTGACCCATACTCATTGATTACGGCTATCACAAACGTAAGAGGTGAAATTTGAATCATCGTTATGATTTTTACGACAGTGGCAAGTAAGCGAGTGATTAAGATAAAAGGCACTGCAAGAACTATCACAAACAAGGCAATGCCAAACCAAATCATCTTCCACCCTATATCAGAGATTATGTTATTCAAATCACTGTTAAGTTGCGGATCGCTGATCATTAAACTAATAATGATTTTTGAACTAATCAAAGCTTCAACAGTTCCATCGAACTGATAGGGAGTGTTTAAGAAAGGCTTGTCTGTTAGATACATAACAGATCCTGCACTTAAAACTTTTGCAGTATTTATCGACTTCGTAAACTTGCTATTTTTACCTACTTCAAGACCGTCTTTTTTGCCTTTGCTATGCGATAAATTAGTCATTTCACTCAATAAGACAAGTTTAGAGCCACCTTGTAAAAAACCACTTCCTGCTTTCAACAGCTCAGACGTTATTGAAGTGCAGCGAAACCCATTTTTTACTTGTGAAGAATGTAATGCACAGGTCGCAAGTCTCTGAAATGGTGTAGAAATATCATCAGCTACATACGTGTTTAAGACTTTTTCAAAATCAGTATCAATATCAACCTTAGTAAGAGATACCAGATTACTTACCAATGCGTTAATGTGCTGAGAGTAATTTTTTGAGGTTGTAGCAAATTCAAACTCACCAATTGACGTTTTACCAAGATTCAGATCTTTGAAGCTTCTGGTTTTAGCAGAAGAAGAGTCATAGCCCCTTGTAGTGATTAGCTTGAATGTCTTATCGCTTGCATCGAAATTATCTCCAATAGTTCGTGCCAGTGGCGATACAGCACCAGCCTTTATGTTTCTCACAAAATCTTTATGAGCAGCGAAGTTAGCAGCTTGGGCGCAAGCATAATAACCACCTTCACAAGTGCTTTTAACCTTGTCGATTATCTGATTAACACTGTATGAATAGTTCTCTATCTCAGTGCCGAAATACATAGCATAGCCTTTGTTTAACTCAGTATTTTCAAACACTTGCTGTTCATAGTCATAGAAAGGATTCTGATAATGCTTCGCTATGAAGTTTTTAGACCCACATAAAGCGGCCACATCTAAGAAATTGTTGAAAGTGATAGTGTCCATCGCTTCGGGTAAGTCTTTATATATAGCATTACAGTAAGTCGTATAATCTCTGCTATAAGCAACTTCAACATCACTCAAAATCGTGTCAAAGATAGACGCTGTTGATTGTCTATGCTTACCCACATCAACACCTTCAAGAGCTTTTTTCACTTTCGCAGCGTGATCAAATAAGTCAGTGAAATGTGCCAAAGCGTAAGCTTCTTCTTTTGCTTCTAAATCAATGCCAATTTCAGCAACTTGGCTATTCAAAACCTCGTTTGATTGAAGAGACAAGCTAACAATCTCACCGCCAATCATCACATTCACTCGATAAAATCCTTGGTCTTTTACTACACTGATTTTCTCTGCTTCTTTATCAAAATCAGCTTTTAACATCAGATTAGTGATAGCGTAATAGTCATCATAAAATGCGACTGGATCGGCAAGCTTAAAATCAGGTATATCAACGGGTTTATCAAAGTCTTTCTCACCTATCGAGTCAACGAAGTAGAAGAATTTTAGTGCTATCTGTTCTCCCACAAAAACAACAATTGGTTTTTGATAACCTGGCGCCCCATTCTGTCCTGCAACATAGATTCCTGAACTTGGTGTGATTAATGCTAACACGATAAGCAGACTAACGAACTGAAAACCATCACCGATTCTATCTCTGTCATTAAATGCGTAAGCTAACAGCCCTTTTATTAAAAAAGTGCCTAAAAACAACGGTATGATTGCTATTGCAAGATATTGAGCAAAAGTGATGTTCATACCGTATGAGTTTTGTGCATTGGTCGGCAAGAACGTAGTTCCAGATGGTTCACCACTTGTTAACTCAGTGAATAGATTGAAAATGTGCTTTGTTGAATCGTCAATAAAGCTACCATTTGCGTTAGAAAATCCAACAAACAGAATCATTATCAATATGATTAAGTAGCTGATTTTTAACTTTAAACTCCTTTTGTTTTTTGTTTTTAATTGTTTCATATAAAATTTCCTTTTTATCTCATAATCTGTATAACACGGATTAGAAAAAAGAAAAGTTTTCAACAAGTTATGATTTTCAAAATCACTTTAAAAAGGGCAAAAAAAAGACCTCATAAGAGATCTTTTTAGTGAAAAATAATCAGCTATTATTTTCTTAGTTTTTCATTCAACGATTTAGTGAATCTATTGAATTGAGCTGTTCCACCGACTATCGCTATATCAAAAGTTCTTTTGTTTTGCTCATACGCATCGTCAGCAGTTGTTTTCTTCAAAGAGACATCATCAAGCGCATCAGTCAATCTCATCATGTGAGAACCAATATTAATCAAATAATAGATAGTTCCACCAAGCAAAATCAGCCCTGTCATATTGTCTAAAAATAGTCCAATAAACTGTTCAAAAAAGCTATCGTGTCCCGATGTAGCAGTGAAATTCAACGATAAAAAGTCAAACACAACTGGTAAAAAGTTAATCACCAAATCAGTAACATACAACAGTGTTGCAAGTGCTAAAAATCCAGTCGTAGCAAGCATATACGGAGAGGCCAAAATCAATGCAATTTTACCCAACGCTTTTACGTGATGAGTAGAATCAGTGCTTAAAAAATACATTTGAGCTACTACGTAAGCGATCAAGAACGGGTATAGCTTTAACTCAAACACAATAGACAATTGAGTAATGTGATTTACGCTTTGAGCAAATAATTCTGGTAGTTGCATTAGCAAGCCAAATATGAAAAATACAAATCCAGCTTTCATCGATAAACCACCTAAGAAGTTAGCCGTTGTGCTTGTAGCGTCTAAGGTCTTCGCTGTAATGTTTTTTAGAACAGCAGCTTTATTTTTCTTACCCGTTTTTATCTTCTTCTTGCCAGTGTTTTGATCAAGCATAGCTTTGGCTATGGCAGAAGTTAGGCTTGATGAAGCTATTGTAGTTAAACCACCTACAACGGCTTTACCACCATTGATAAGAAGCGCATTTTGAACATCGTGATAAGTCTGGTTTCCTTGTCCTTTACTCGCATTATGTTGACACTCTAAAAGCTCTTGTGATGTGGTTGTAGAGTCTTTAACACAGTAAAGCTTCATCATTTCGTTATTCAAACCCTGAATTTCATCAAGAATGTTTGACTCAGAAGCTTCTAATGCTGAACCGCTTTGCTCAACGTCCACAGAAGCGACCTGATACTTGTCTTTCAGCAAAACACTACCGAAACTATTTGACTTAGCCACAAGCTGCACAGCCTTGTTTAAGTCGATAAGTGCATACATACCAGACATTTTATCAACCGTATAAAGATCATAGTTTGGCTCACTTTTTAAATCGGATTTGGTCTGGTAGTAAGGCAATGATTTTGAAGTGTCAAAAATGCTTAATGGTGCAGCACTACTAAACAAGTGTTGATACTCTGCATTACCAGTTTTAAGGACTTTCCAGAACTTATTAAATGACTTAAACCCCTCGTTGTATAGCTCAACAAGACGCTCTTCAACGTCATAAATCTCGTGGATTTGCTCATAGAACGCTTGATTTACAACATCATATTGAGAAGCTAATTCATCAACAGCACTGTTAAAAATGTCTTTCGCTTGGTTTTCGTAATACTCAATATCATTTAACATCACTTCACGATCACTACCATCAACTTGATACACCTTTTCAGACACTAACTGAACTGAATCAATTTTGTTAAAACTAAGACAGTGATAATCAAACATAATGTTAGTTTGTAAATACTCATCAAAATCATTCTTTGCTTTTTGAACGATTTGACTATTCAAAGCACACATTTTCTTGTTTGAAAATTCATAGTGTTTATCGGCAAGACTTAACCAGTGATCAAGACTACTTCTTTCAAACGCAATTGGTTTGCCGTTATCATTAAACTTAACATAACCAACAACCAAGCCTTTTTGATACTCGTTTCTGTAAGCTATAAGCAGTTGAGATTTTCTATTCTTTATCAATTCTGATTTATTATAGATAGAATCAAAAGCACCGTTTAGCGTGTCCCAACCGCTTTTATAGTCCTTAGCTCCAACTGCTTTAAACACCGTTTCACTAAACTTAACTTCACGCATCAACTCACCAAGTTCGTGAGAATATTCATTCTGACTGTAAACAAGAGAACTACACCCATCAGCATTCACCATTGTCAAAGTCGGAAATGAAGCTCTATCGTGAAAGTAAAGCTTGAAACCTCGATGTTTCTTGTCTTCTAACAGTGGAAAGTAAGCATTGTTTTTCTTCTTGTAATAGTCGATAGCAGCTTTCTGATCTTCAAATTCACGAGAACCTAAGTCTCTTGCACCTATTTCGTATTTACGGTTGTTTGATAGACAAGTGTTTGTATCGAATAGCGATACAAGCTCTAACTCTGCTTGAATGCGTGAGTTCTTAACTTGGTAGTTGTGATCGCTTTGAGCTTCATCGATTAAAAAACTCATTAGATTCTTTGATAAGCCATTCGCATAACTCACCGCAGCTTGATTTTGCGTGATTTGAAATTGTGGTGAAGCGTAATGAAGACCAGCGATCAAAGTCGCAATGGTTAAGCAAAAAGCAGACTTTTTAAGACTAAACTTCGTCTCATTTTCGGCATTAGCTAATCGTCTAACAACGACTGTCAGAATCGACAACACAGCAAGCGTTGAAAACACTGTTAAAAAAACAGCAAAGCTCTTGTAAAGCTTATGACTGAACTTTGTAGTGTCATTTAGTTTTAATTGAAGAGCATTTTTTAAAGCAGCTTGATCAGCGTCAATGTGCTGATTCTCTTCAAAATACTTGTTCAAAGGGTTATCGTTAGTATCGTGAAAAGTATCGATAAGACTGATAGTTTTATCTTTCGATTTACAGATTGAGAAATGTTCAGAGAAAGACATTTTCTCAATAGTTTTCATTCCTCCGTCCAACTCAACACAAGCTTCATCGCTTGGCTCTTGACAACCAGATAGCATTATTATGCTTAAAAATATTAGTATTAATTGTTTCATTCCTTTTTTCTCCTTGATACTTATTGTTGTATCATTAAAGAAAAAAGAGACAAGAGTTATACTATAAAAAGAATAAGCAACATTTTACAACATTGCTTATTTTTCTTTATTTTGTGGGATAATCTTTGTGTTTAACATTCAATACAATTGCGTATTTCATTAACATAGCAAGAGAAAAAGAATCAAAGGTTTTTGAAGTGCAAAGGCAACCAATTCTTGATTGTGTCGTATTAAAATGATTCGCTACGTATTGCTGAGAAACATTTAAGCTTTTAATCTTTTCTACAATGCGATTACCAAGAATAATTTTATACATATCAATTGCATTTTGACTATCAGTAAGCGTCATATTCTTATAATGATAAACAGAGATCTTGTATCTCAACACATTGCTGAATGAAAATTTTGATATGTCATTTCTTGAATGATTTATCATTTTGCTCAAATGTGGCTGTTTACCTTCTATGAAATTACATAACTGAATCTGATTAACTTTTACTTTCTTGAACTTAGATTCAATACGTTTTAGCTCTTTGAATTTATACTTTAAAACCTGCTTTTCTGCCTCTTCGATTGTTGTTGAAAACTTGTAGTAATTATTGATTTTCTTTCTCATTATCTATTCTCCTTGTTATACAGATACGAATATAACAATTAAAAAATAAGTCAATTAAAAGCATAAAAAATAAAAACTCACAGAACAAAAAAAGCCAGTTAATCACTGGCTTTTCCTATGTCATTTTATTATCTATCATTATATTTTTACTTCTTGTTTTTTAACCAAACCGCAAGTTCTTTTAACATCAGTTTCTTATCATACAGATGTTCTTCATAACAATTAAAATCAACAGGTATCTTTGACGTGGTTACGTGATGTAAAAAATGTGTTGTAGCACCTAACTTTATCGCTTCTTTTGTTGTTATCATTTCAACATTAAACCTTTTTCTTAATTTCTTCAGATCTCTTGACATTCAATACCTCCTTACATCGTTTTGATTTTAAGAGTAGTTAATTTGATGTTGTTGATAGTAGCTAAAAACCCATCTCTTGAATGTTTATTAGCTTTGATAATCAGTTCATTATCAGCAGTAAGACCAAAATACACAGTGTCATTGCCTTTCATAGCGATTACTTTTTTAACGTGCATTTCCAGCGTTTTAACGTGCGTTTCAATTGCTTTATATGTGAACCCCTGAGCGATAAGATTAACATGTCTTTGATCTGCTTCTCTTTTCATAAGAGCATATTCTTTTTGAGACAACAGAGCTGCTTTAATCTCTTCAAGCGCAAAAGCTTGTTTATCGTCAGTAATAAAAGTGATAGTTGTATTTTTAAAATCGGGTTGATTCACAATACTCGAATAGTAATACATAGTATCTCTTAAAGTTTCAGTCTTTGTTTTTCTTGCTGTGATTTTTCTATAAATTTCTTTAAACATAATTTCTATTTCCTTTTTTAATTGTTTTATTTTTTATATGACAAGTTACTCTTTGTCATATCTTTATTAATCCATATTTTAAAAATATGTCAAATCAAAAACAGCAACTTTTCACTCTTCAACGTCTAAAAAAGCCCTTATTTAATATGGCTAATGTCATTTTTCCAATTTTTGCAAAAGTGCATAATCTTACGAAAAATTGAATAAAAACTATTTTGTAGTATATCTATTAATAAACAAGGAGATTAAAAATGATTTACGAAAAAGAATACAACACAAAAACAAAAAAGCAGTTAATTGATAGATTGGAAAATAGTCGCAAAGTTGTGATTAACAGCTTAAAAGATAATCCTGATTTTGACGCTTGGCGTTATTTAGTAGATGTGCTTGAAAGTTGCTATATGAACAATCCAAAAGTTATAACGATTGAAGAGTGCCATAAAATTATTTGGGAAATTAAAGAAGATTTAAACATAGAGGTGAAAAGATGAATAATGAATATGAGTTAAAAATTGAAAGATACAAATTCGTAGAATCGTCAGAGACATTGTTCAAAAAGGTCTATGAAGACTTCAAAGATGAATACAGCTATCAAGATTTCAGAGATCGATTTTATAGTAAATATAAAGAACACTACAAAGCAGGAATCGCAATACTTCGATTTGATGAGAATATCATAACAGACTGCACATTCACGCTGGATTGTGGTTATCACTTGTATCGATTCAACGGTGTGTTGAATGGAGAAAGATCGTTTGAAACAGATAATGAATTTGATTTTGAAGGTTTGGAAGCATACACAGATAATCTTACTGATTATCTATCAAGTGGTTTTGATGTTTTTCTTAGAATTGTTGATGAAGAAAAGTATTTTGATGAGACTGAACATCTATATTTCAAACCAGAAGACTTTAAAGAGTATTAAAATACTAAACTGACTATAATTTTTAGTCAGTTTTTTTACGTTCAATTTCAATAATTATCAAATCATTTTTCTTTTACTTAAACAACAAAGAATCCTTGCCTCTTTACATTCTATTCAATTTTTTCATTTTTATGATATGAAAAAAGTATCAGTCATTAAAAAATGGAGAAACAATTATTATGGCAAGAAAAACGTATAGAAACAAAGGCGGTAAACGCACTTATACAAAAGAAGAAGCTCAACAAAGGATTTCTGACGTATCAACATTGATCGATGAAAGATTAGCTAAATTCATCGGTGAAGAAGCTTATGAAAAACCTGATTGGGAGTCATACCTTCATAGTACAGAATTAAAAATCTCACCTCGCAGATTAACAATTGAAAAAGGTGAGCACGTAATTGATGACTTTTACGTTTATGTTTTTTCAGTTGTTGAACACGATATGCACGAAGGGAAGATTGAAGTAAATGTGCCGATTTTCGCCACCTTCAAAGATATGTGCAGTTTGTTTGAATCGTGTAAAGACGAGCTTAGATTAGAGAATGCGCCAGATCATTTTAACCCTGATTTGGCTATGAAAGGTGAAACAGCGAAAGCGGCCGTTGACTCTCTAATCAGATCAGCTTGGGATACTGAACAGAAAAAAGTTCTTGATGGTAGACGTTTGACTAATAGAGAAAAAGAGCTTGAAGAAAGTGGTAAATCAAAAGCTGAAATGGACAAAATCCTGACTAATTACAGAACAAAAGTCAGAAAATGGAGCTACTATGCTGTTGAAGATTATATCGATATCTTACCTCAGAGAATAAGAGATTCGATACCCGAATTTGCACGATATGATCAGCTAAAAAATCAGAAAATGACACCAGAGCGTGTAAACCTTGAAGCTCGCATTGACGCAGAGATAGTTAAGATTGCTATGACAACGGAGTATGATCAAATCAGCTTTGTTGAAAAGGATTTAAACACGGCTCACTGCATCACAGCCCAAGACAGAAGCCAATCAACCGTTTATATGGCAGAAAGAAGCAAGTTTATGAGTGATATACACTATTGCTCGACAATGCTTCATGAATTTGTTCATGCTACGCAGAGCGTAGATAAAAGAAAGCTTGATAGTAAAAGGGTTGACGGTTTAGCAGTAAAAGAAGAGATTCTAACTGAACTTTCAGCGACTATGATCATGAAAAAACTTGGTTATGACAATATCAACAAGCACGCAGGACTTTTAAAATACTTATCGAATGATGATCTAACACAGCTTCAAAAAATGGCGAAGGAAGCAGATAAAGTTTACCCGATAGTTTACAAAGCTTATGAGAAATACAACACGCCAGAGCTTCGCAAAGAGCTACGAGAGCGATTTGAAGCAGAAGACAAGCTAAGACTTGAAGTTGTCAAAGAAAAGCAGCCAGAAGCCGTTGAAGCCACTGTTGAAGAGGTTGAGAAGCCAGCTCGTAGACGTAATAGAAGACCATAAATGAAAAGCACTCGTTAGAGTGTTTTTTAGTGTCAAAAAAGCCGATGCGTGATCAGCGCCTCAGCTCGTTTGTTTTAACTCTAAAAATATAGTTGTTTGTTATGGTAAGAATCGATACTTACAACTTCCATGATGAACATGGCTATTCTCTGTTGAAATACATAACTATTTTTAGAACTTCATTGCGTATAAAACAACTAAATCTATACTCTTTTAGATATAACATTTTAATAACACTTGTCAAACAAATGATTTAAATTTTGTTCGAGTTCGTAAAAAAGAAGAGTTAGAAAACCCTTCTTACACCGCTTCTTTAAGTTCAACAACAGAAGTATCACTTTTACAAAGATAATGATTAAACGCTATAACCGAATGTAGATAGCGCATTTGTAATGCTGATTCAATTCGCTCTGGCGAACCTAACGCACGTTGAACAAGCTCATCAGTGATTAACGCAGGATTATCACAACCAACAATTTTTGTTTTTTCTGTAAGACCATTTACAGCAAATTCTTGATACTCTAAAAGCGCATCGTGGTTATAAATCACGTAAGAGATCGGGTAGTTGATGTGCAAAAAGTTATTACATTCAAGTTGTATTGTTGCCACTTTGCAGATGAATGAGTCCAGATCGTTCAAGACAATTGAGATCTCTTTTGTTTGTCCTTTTTTCTTAAAATCTTTAAGCTTTGATAGGGCTAATGCACCAGAACCGCAAGCGATATCACATAGATAAGTTTTTTCTAACTGATCAGGTTTAGTGTCCATCATTTGAGAAACTACATCGCTGATTCGTGTGGGTGTGAAATGTTGGCAATGTTTATCTCTTTTGCCATTTCTCAGTAGATTGATATGAGCCATAAGCTCGCCTAAAACATCACTAAATGGCTTTCGTCTGACTTCATTCAAGTAAGCAGTAGTGATCTCTGATACGGCTTGTGTATAAGCGTAGTATTTTGATTCTGATACGCCAGAGATTACATATAGATATTGCATTTCAACAAAAATTTCAAACATTCGCTGAACAGTAATTTTGTGTAGGTTTGCTTTTGTTTCTAATGTTTTAAGTAGTTTTTTCATGGTTTATCTCCTAATTGATTTTTGTTTGATAGAGATAAACTGAATTGTTTATCTCTGTGTTTTGAAAATAATTGATATTTTCATTTTTCTATCTCTTTGTAGTTAGAAAATCTTGGTTGTTTTATTCTTCTTCGTATGTTCTTTCAAACTTGCAACTACACTGATTGCAGTTGTACAAAACAGTCATGATCACATAGCCATCTTCATCTAATTCACTGTCCCACTCTTGACTATCGACATCTTCTGATGAGCATTTTAAACAACCTGTTTTATTGGCATTCTCATCATCACGATTAGTCAAAAACATATCGAATGAATGACCGCAATTGTGGCAATAAACATTCTCTAAATAAACTTCTTCTGAACTAAGCTCATAGTTCCCAAACTCAATATCTTCACACTTACATTTTTTACATTGAATCGTCATATCATTTCTCCTGTATTTTTGATTAAGCTGCATATTTGAACTTCATTTCTAAGTAAGCTGCACTTACAGAAACATCGTTATACAGTGCATAGTCGATTACACATAAACTACCGTTGATTAGTTGTAGATTTTGAATGGCTTTCTGATTGTAAGGTTTACTTTGAAAATCAACGAAAATTTCATCTACGCACATTAGTTCTTTCTGTATGTCTTTAAGTTCGTAGATATACATAGAAATAAAATGGTCTGAAAATTGTGTTTTCCCATTCAACATATCTTTAATGTAATCAGATTGATTTTGAAGATTTGAATAGGGAAATAACTCATTGATCACTGGTATAGTTTCATCAATCAGTGATAACAAAGTATCTTTAAATTGTTGATTGTCTTTTAACTTATTTTTTACTTTTCTTATTGAATACGCCATAGTCTTTACCTCTTTATTAGTTAGATTAATTGTTTCTTTACTTGCTTCTTTTTTCGTGTTCTTCACCTCCTGATTTATGTTTAACCTTTTACTTGCTATATCAAAATATTCTTCATCAATCTCAATGCCAATAGCATTCCTGTTTAAATTCTTCGCAGCTTGAAGAGTTGAGCCAGAGCCAGCGAACGGATCAAATACAACATCATTTTCATTTGATGAATTGCTTATCAAAATCTCCATTAACTCAACTGGTTTTTCAGTTGGGTGAACCTTGTTCCCAAGGATGTTATCTATTTCTAAAACAGTCTTAGAACCACAATCATTGATAGACTTTGATTTGCCTTTGCGAAAGAACAAAATAAACTCGCTGTTTTGCATATACCATCGGTTAGGCGTTGCGTTGTTCTTCTTCCAAGTCAACAAATTGTGGAATTTAAACCCTACCTTCAAAGCCTCATTCATTAAGTCGTTAAGGTTTTTCGCATTAGTCATAAAGTAAGCGTGAGAACCTTCTTTTAAAACTCGATAAACATCAGGAAGCCACTCACTAAACTTGATTTCATTATGCTTAAACAAACTGCCATTTCTTACATTCTTATCATCATTGTTGAGCATTCCCTTCGGCTGATTACTTTTACCCTTACCCCCAGAGCAAATCTTGTAAGGCGGATCTGTAAGGACTAAATCAACACTCTCATCAGCCATTTTTGACATTCGTTGTAGAGCATCTTCATTGAAAAGAGTGATTGGCTCATCATTTGCTGCTGGCTTTACATCTAAGTTAATAAGTGGAGCTTCAAAGCTATTGCTTTGTTTGTCATAAACGTGAGCAATCTCCTCTGTAATTTCTTCATTAGAACGAACCACATTCTTTTTTGATCCAATGTATCCGATTGATTTCATATTATTTTTCCTCTTCAATAATTTTTAGATGTAGCTTGCCCCTGCCGTATCTCAGACATACATAAAAGGGACGTTGTTTTAAGTGGTTTTTAGCTTGCTAACTGCAACTCAGCTTTTTTAGCTTGAATAGACAAAAACATCTTCATTAAGCAAACAAGCTTTGCTTCTTCGATCAGTTGAGCGTGGCGATCTTGGAAGTAATCAGCATAGTGATTCACAATCACAGCAAGGGTTGTGTAGAGCAACGGATCAGGTCTGCACGATGGACGATTTGAGCACATTTCTACGATCATTTGAGCGTAGCAGTGCTCAGTAAGCGAGTAGTCGTTTACTGTCGATTTGAAACCATTAAAGAGGATTTTTTGATAAACGTTATTCTCTGCATAAGCTTTGTTAAGCATACCTAAGACAAAATCAATTAACTGATCTTTGCTTGATAGTGTCAAAGCTTGTGAGACAGCATTTCTAACGATTTTAGAACCGTTGACGAAAGGGTTGTATTGATACATTAAATCATCAGCACTCATTGGACAGTAAAGATGATTCAGCTCTCTGATCTCTTCATTCAAAGAATCAGTAATGTCTTGTAGAGCTTGTTGTAGTTTTTTGTTTTGCATATTTCTTTCTCCTGTTTTATGCAGGGAAAGAACAAAAGTTCCTTAGTGTTAGGTTAATACTTTATACGTGTTTTTATTTAATCTATATACCAATTGACTATTTAAAAGTTGTTGTTAAAAGTTTTCCATTTAGTTTTGTTCTGTTCCGATTTGTGCTGAGAATAATGCCTGGAAATTTTTGAAAAGTCAATAAATAAAACTTGACATTTCATTTTAATTGTGAGTTAAAATAAAAATTCAATATTTTTTAAGTCATTGAGTTTTAATAACATTTTATTGATTTTATACCGAACAAAGCATAAACACAGCCAAAAACAGGTTAAAACCAATGTTTTGCAATGTGATTTGCGTCACATTTTCAGGTTGTAGAAATAAATTCATTTTTTTTATTTTAATACTATCAGACACAAAAAAAGCACAAACAATGTGCTTTTTTTGTTTTATCTGAATGATGGTGGAATGTGTGATTGCTGTAAAACCGCACCCTGTCTAAATTGTCGTGCATCAGCCATTGGGTCATTCACACTTGATACATCCCA
The DNA here is from genome assembly GCF_015163615.1 of Vibrio sp. OPT18. Lineage (NCBI taxonomy): Bacteria > Pseudomonadati > Pseudomonadota > Gammaproteobacteria > Vibrionales > Vibrionaceae > Vibrio > Vibrio sp. OPT18. The sequence continues at coordinate 141,028 of NZ_JADDYK010000075.1, read as the reverse complement.
TTTGCTTATGTCTTGATCAAATGCTTGATTGTACTGAAACATACCGATAAATGATTTTCCATTAGAAACATCCCAGCCACTTATATCTTGATTAAATGAATCAGAAGCACTAAACATAAAATCAAATTGAATCCCATTAGAAACATTCCAGTTACTTATATCAATATTGAACGTTGAGTTGTTGTTAAACATGCTTGTAAAATTCCTACCTTTTGAAACGTTCCACTTACTTATGTCTTGTGAAAAGGCTATTGCCCCTGCAAACATCATCCCAAAATTTTCACCGTTAGATACGTCCCAACTGCTAATATCTTGGTTGAATTTAGTATTACGCATAAAAAGTGCACTGAAATTCGTGATACAACTTGTATTAACTTTCGTTACATCTTCGTTGTTTTTAATTTTTTTAACCAAGTCTTCTCGTGTAATGCAAGGTTCAGGATTAACAGGTGGTGTAATTTCATCATCTGTATTGCTTGATGCTTGATAAGCTCCACTCGGTTGAATCACAGCAACAAAAGCAGCATTCGCATTTAGTGAAACTACTGAAAGCAGTGATAGTGTTAAAAGATTTAATCTCATTCTTATTCTCCATTTTTAATTATTGTTTCTTATAATATTTATTTACAACAAATATTTTTTTATTCAATAGAGATTTATTAAATTATTTTTTAACCATCAAATATCACCTTAAACAAGGTCTTTTACTTTTGTACTTTTTCAATTTTTGATGAAAAAATGTATAGCAAAAAAAGCATAACTCTTTTAGAAAATTGAAAGTTATATTAAAAATGGTATAGATATTATAGCAATAACAAAAACTATAATGGAGTATCTATATGAATAAACAACAACTATCAAACTTAGTGCAATACATACATATCAAGCAACCAGCGACAAAAGAAGAGAATGATAGGCTTAATCAATTTATCTGCTTGGCTTCTGGCGTTAAGTATCAAAGCTTACTTAAAATTACTGCTAATTTCTCACTGTTAAACAAACAATACTTACAAGCTTATGCTTCTGATAAGAATTCAGAATCGACCCAAAAAGCATTAGAGAAAAGAGACAATTTTTACAACAAAATGGTCGGTATGTTTAACAAATCATTCGGCATTGACTTAACGACAAGTGAAGCTCTGACTGTTGAAGAAATTTGGAAAACTTTGCAGAAAAAACATAGTCGTTCAGTAGTCATAAAAAGAGTATTTTTTGAAGAGATTCATCAGTCCTTGACGTTCTTTTTAGAGCACGATGAACTTAAAAACGAGTTAATGAATGAATTCAGAAACGTTGGCTTGAAGCCTCGTTCAGTCATTGCGCTTGTAAACGCTTTAACGATTGACGACAAAGCAGAATGCTCAGACGCATATAAGCAAGCTTACATGACGTTAGAAGAGCAATTGCAGAGACATTATGAAGAAGTGTCAGTGATGGAAAAGGATAGCTGTATAATGCGCTTTGATTCGCTTGTTGAGAATTTAATACAGCTAAACCAGTTCAGAAACGTTGAAGAGAATTTCAATTTACGTCAGCTTTATTACATTCCAGAAGTTATGCTTATCAAAGCCTGTATGAGCCAAGCATTGAACAAAGTTCCAGTGTAAAAAAGAACAGGTCTCAAACCTGTTCTTTTCATTTATCTACGTTGTCGATTTCGACTTCTACGATCTTGTTTTTGAGAGTTGTTTTTTTGTTGCTGTTCAAGTGCAGAATCTACCTCGTTTTCCAGCTCTTTCAGTAATTCAGCATCGTTATCCACTTCTTGCGCTACTTCAAGCACTTCTTCTTGTGCTTGTTCAACAACTTGCTCAGGCTCAACTTCATCATTCTTCACATCAGACTGATCATCATCAATCTGCTGCTTTTCAGCGTTAAGTCGCTCATAGTATGCAAGCTCACCTTCATCATTATAAGCTCGTGATGGTGCATTTTCTTGCACTGGCATAGCGTCAAAATCAGTTTCTTGATTTTCAAAGCCTTGTTTTTGTTGAACGTCAGAATCTTCATTAACTGGTTCGCTGGTAAAATCAAAACTATCATCTAATTCAGGCGGTTCTTGATAAGCGTTAGAAGAGTCTTGAACTGGTATCGCTGCTTTCTCATTTAACTCATCAGCAAAATCGTTCATCTCTTGCGAAACGACTTCATTCTCTTGCTCTACATCGCCTTGCGATGTTTGTTCTGGTTGAGATTCTGGTGATTCAGTGTCGCTTGTTGGTTCTGATTTTGGCTCTTCTACAACGTTCTTTTCTGTTTGTTTAGACTCATTTTCAATAGCTTCAACAGGAACATCAATCGGTTTTCCGATTTGTAGAGAGTTATCAAGTTCTAACTCCTGATTAACTACCAGATCTTGTTTTTGCAATTCTTTTAGAGCTTCTTTGTATGCCTTCGGGACACCAAAAGCACAACTAATTTTCGAAATATCATACCCATCAGCTTTTAACTCTTTCCACGCTTCAACAACATTTTTAAGCGTTTCTTCATCTTTTGGAGCGTTGTTAAGCACTGGCGGTTTTACATTAGCGAACATCGATTTAATCTGTTTAACCGAAGCGTCAGCACCAGCACTGGCATTTTTATAACCGCCCCCAATGGCTTTTGTGTATGTAGCAAAAGTATTTGAATCAGCGTCATAAACACGCTCTTTAAACATTCCTTTCTTTTCAAAAGATAGGGACTCTTTCAGCTTTTCACGATACTCTTTTTCCCACTCATCATACTTTTTGATTTGTTGCTGAATTTCACTATCAGACTGGTTTTCTGGTTCAGCTTTTTTAAGTGGATTTATATCATTAACGCTCGAATAATCAACAAACTGCTCTTCATCAGAATTACCAATCACAAGATCATTTTGTTCATCACTCAGAGCTTCTTCATCAGCTTTAAAATCATTGATTTTTTCAGGGTTGAACTTCATCAGTGTCTTATCTTGATCTAAAACTTCTTGGTCATTTGCAGCGATAAAAGCTTTTTGTTCAGCATTTTGAAACTCAGCAACTCGATCTTCAAGAAGCTCATTCGCTTCGGCTGGCATTTCAAGATAGTTCTGTTCTTGATCTAAAAATATCTCAGGTCTGATATCGTATTTTGAACATTGATTCATAAGTTCATCAACATAATCTTCTGAACTCCAAAATTGCCTTTGTCCCATTTTTACTCTTAAATTAACTAAGTCATTAGGTCTTTGCTTTAAAGATTCCTTTGTCTCTTGTATTTTCGTTTTTGTGTATTCTTCTCTATTCATTTAAAAATTCCTTGTTTTTCAGTTATTAAGCACATTTGCAAAAATTGGAAAAGTGCTATTGTAAATCGTCTAAAATCAGTTCAGTCTCAAACAGCTCTTGCTCATTCCAGTCGATTGAAGCCATTTCAGAATCAGCTTTAATAACTTGGTCAACAGCTCTTTGCTTTACCTTTCTGTAAAAGCTTGTTGCTTTTAAGTTCTGGTGAAGCTGGTACAATTCCTCTTGATCTATCATTTGATAATCTGAATCGTGTTCAATCATTGAATTATCACTTGTCATTAACTCATAGCCATTAAGCATTGTTAGACTTAAAATGAAAGTCTCTTCATCAACAATAAAATGAAACTCTTCGTAGTCTAAATCGTAATCAATCACATCTATAAAAATGTCGTAATCTTTGTTAAAAACTTTACTATTAATCATATAAATATTTCTCCTTGGTTATACTATATGTGATATCAAAAAAATAAGATTTTGCAAATCCAGACACAAAAAAAGAAGCAATTAAGCTTCTTTCTTTGGAAATATCAAAAAGGAGGTTTTGAACATTTCTTGATTAAAGTTATCGTCTTGATTTAAAGCTATTCCTTGCTTTTGGCAACTTTGACTTAAACTTAATTTCTTGACTCTCAAACTGAATCCCGTCAGCTAATTCGTCAAACGTCATTTCTTTCTTTTCATTGATGAACTTTAAATCTTCCTGATTAAATGTTATCTCTTTATTGTTTTTATCTTTCATAGTAATAACTTCCTTGTTATGTATTCAATAAAACATATAAAAATAAAATTGCAAGAGTAAAACGAAAAAATATTTTATATGCTATTTTCTATAAACGTGAGATTGAATCTTATTTTTTAAGCCTTGTATTTACTCATCAAGATTCAAGCTGGCGTTTGTCCTACGCAGAAAGATACGCATAACTTTACAACAAACATTAGAAACAACGGTATGAAGGGAAAAATCAAAGATTGAACAATAATAATTATATTATTGTGATTCTTCACGCTCAAAAGAGCGTGTCTTCTGGATTATTCAAGATTGGTAAACTGGCTGATGTGGGGATTGTGAGGGTTATTCATAAAAAATGATAAGCTTTTGCTTATCACTTTGGGTTATTCATTGTTGTTGTTTGAACTTTGATTTGTAGATACATTCATAAAAACATTTAGTGCTAAATCAGCATTGTCATAAATCATTATCTTTTCCTCATCGCTCAACTTTTTTACGTTTGGTAAGTTATGACTTACTTCAAACACATTCTGCTTTGATTCTACGTAAGAATTACTAACTGAAATATTAAAAAACATATTTTGTGTAATGTATATAAAAACTAACATCAAAAAAACTGGCAGTAGAGAAGTTAAACAATCTTTCGAAAAATCAGCTTTAAAAAATCTTTTCATACTTTCGATCATAGACTTACTCACTTTTCGCTGAAAAAACTACACTTGAATTTGGCTTTAACAATAACACTACTAAACCAAGACCGAAGTAGCAGTAAACTAAGATAAATGGCTTATATATAGCTGTCGTGATAAGTTCAGCACTAAACATCGTTATAATCCCTGTTATCAGCATCAAAGCGTTAGCGCATATCGCTTGATAAAACTCTTTGCCTTTTACCTTTACTTCAACAGCTTGAAGCGTCATAAAGACACTCGTTAAGATATACACAAACATCAGTATCATTAACGCTACTGCTAAGATTGGTTCTTGAAACGCTAACCATTCCACTACCTCTTTACTTGCCACTGTATAGACAGATATTGATACTGCCATTAGGTTTAATAAAATACTTTTTATACTCATTTTTCTATTCCTCTCTTTTAATTTATTGTTTTATAAAAATAACTCTGCAATAACGACAACTACACACAGCATCACTAATGCCTTTTTAAACTTACTTAGTTTGTTTATTTTCAATGTTTCAATCTGCTTTTCAATACGTTCAATTTCTCTTTTCAAATACTCTTGTTCATTATCAAAATTCGCATAAGAAAAAGCAGTCTCACAATCATAAGTTTTAGCGTCTATCTCAGTCGCTAATTCTTTACTTAACGACTCTAATAACTTATCAACTTCAACTCTTCTATTCATTAAAATTTCAAGTTCAGATTCTTTATCATCTATCAACGATTTTGTTTTAGACACTATGTTTCTTACACCTAAATCTTTAACTAATCTCTCTAAATCATTAACTTCATTTATCTTGGATTTTATTAAAAAATAGTGTTGATAGTAGTTATGAATCTTGTCAGCTTCAAAGCTTGAAACTCTCTCTTGATCTTCAAACAGTTCAACCTCGTCTTTCATTTTTTGATTTTGAAGAATGTAATCATTTATGATTTTTTGTTCACTTTCGATTTTAGAAAGCAACTCTTTCCTTTGTTTTTTCATTCTAAATTTCCTTCTGCATATATAATTTATTTATCATTAATTATGCTTTTTTCAATATACATTGAATGAGAAAAATCAGAGGGACAGCAAGAATGCTTTTGTTGCGTGGTTTTGATGAATGAGATTTTTTGTAGAGTGGTGAATTTTGAAGGATAACAGAGATAAAAAAAGGCACTTTGGAAAGTGCCTTTAACAATCAACTAAAAATTTGTTCTGATTCTTCGATTTTTGTTTTTATTTTCAAATATTTCGCTGGATTTTCTTGATAGAATTGTGCCATTTTTTCAACTGGCGGGTATTTTTTACTCTCTAATCCTTCCAGATAGTCTATTGGTAAAATTATTGTAGTTGTATAATCAATCGAATCTTTAACTGTCTCTGTTTCTATCACAGGTAAAATATCAAACAATTCTTCGTTTTCAAGCTTGCGATCAACAGGAATAAATCTTGAATAACCATCAAAAAAGTCAACTTTCAAAAGATTTCTTCCAAATGGATTTTCTGCGTCTTTTTTATTGATCAAGTTCATAGATTTGATTATCTTTTTCAATTCTATATTTAGTTTTTCCCTTTTTTCAACATCTCTTTTTTCAGACACAACATCTATCAGTTCGTAAATCGAATCATTGGTATCTATGTTATTCTTGTGTCGCATATTGATAGCTAATATATCGCTTTCAATAGCTTTCATCTGATCGTCATACATCTGAATTCGTAGTTCTTTTTTGGCGTAATCCTGTTGAACTTTTTCAAGCAATGATGGAATCGTAATATTAGATATATTGTTAACCAACTGTTCAATTTCGACTTGTACTTGTGATTTTAGTAGATTTATTTGATATTGATCGTGCCGTAGTCTTGTCAGTTCTTCCATGACAGCACTATCGTCAACTTGATACCCAAGCACTCGTCCAATGTTAATGTTTCTGCAATAACTCAATAGATTATGTTCAAAAAACTCAACACGGTACGTATACGCATCACATTTACCTGATCGAGAATAACTACAAACTAAGTTTGCGTGTCTGCCCGAACGTTTATCATCATTTACTACATAGCTATATCCACATTTAGGACACTTTAAAATCCCTTGCGCAATGTTTGCTACTCGCTTATTTGGTTTTGTATTTGATTGCTTTCTTTCACCCATCATCTTTCTTAACATAAGAAACTCAATCTCTGTCAACAATGCAGGGTAAAATCCTTTTGCCGTATAAACAGGGATACGCACCTTTTTCCCTAATTTTTTTCTATCATACAGCCCTTGCTGAACATCCTTTTCTGTTGGGTAATAGTCTTTATGAAAGATCAGATTTCCAATTAATGATTCATTACTATCATCTGTAAGAACCTGATAAAAAGTGTGTGTTTGAAAACCTTTTTTTGTATCTTGTTTCTTTGAAAACTCGACTTTGAATTCGCCCTTAGTTATAGCATCATTTAAACGTCTGATTGATGAAGTTAGACCGTATCCATCAAGCATTCTTTCTAAGAAAAACTTCATTGCTTTTCTATTTTCTTCTATAAATTCAAAACCTCGATTATCTGGCTTCGGTTTAAGCCACCAAGGACAAGTTTTTGTCGGGTTTAAAGGGTAATTCAGACCGACTCTTTGATCCTCAGTCAAATCAAAATAATCAATGACTTCTTGACGCTTTTTCGACCAGTTTTCACGATGTCGCATTTCTTTCATTCTGCTCTCATTATGTGACCGAGAAAGCGTGAGAAGCGCAGAAAACAGGTCCAACATTCCCATATCTGATTTGAGTGAGTTCAAGGAATAGATTTTTTGTTCATTTTCAGCCACAACTACGATGTTGCAGTATTCAACCAAATCTAAGAAAAGCTTGTTTGCAGTATGCAGATCTGAACGTGTTAATCGGTCAAGGGATTCTATGAAAAAGAATGTGTTTATCTCGCCCTTCTCGTTATACACTTTTGGAAGTTCACCACCTTTAAACAGGTTTATCAGTTCCGATAACGAACCTTGCGTCATGTTTTTGCCACGGTATGCTGACACACCACGATCTTTCAGAGATATTATATCGTTGAGTGGAACACCATGTGTTTCACAAAAATCAATTACATACCTTTGGGTCAATTCATCTTGTCGATACTCTGATAAACCTTCTTTTTGTATGCTTGTAGAAAATCGTGTGTAAGTGATCACTACGGGTTTAACGTTCGATACCACTACTGCTAAATCATTGAGTCTCATATTTAAACTGACCTAAATGTTTCATTGTTTCGAACATAATACCGCTATAATCTTCTTTTTACTATTAACAAGGTTATGATCATTGCACCACTAGGCGTATTCGGCCTAATGGCAGAAGCAGTTGGTACATTCGGTTTTGGCGCACTTATGGTTGTGTTCAAACTGTTCGTTGTTTACATCGCTGCGATTCTAATCTTCGGCTTTGTTGCTTACCCGCTAATGATTCAAATCTTCACTAAGACTTCAGCTAAGAAGTTCCTAGTGGCAATGAAGAAGCCTCAAGCGGTTGCACTATCAACAGCCTCTTCAATGGCGACACTGCCAGTAACAATGGAAACGGTAGAGAAGGAACTTGGCGTTCGTAACTCTACGGCTTCATTCGTTCTGCCTCTTGGTGCGACGATCAACATGTCTGGAAACGCAATTTACTACGGCCTAGTTGCTATCTTCTTCGCACAGCTGTTCAACATCGACCTATCTATGGGTGCTTACGTTGCTATCATCGTAACGTCTACGCTAGGCGCAGTTGGTCAAGCAGGTGTTCCTGGTCCTTCTTTCCTAGTGGTTGCAGTTCTTCTAGCAGCTGGTATTCCTATCGAAGGTCTACCTCTGTTGTTCGCTCTAGACCGTATCTTCGACATGATCCGTACTGCTCTGAACATCACTGGTGATGCAGCATGTGCAGTCATCGTTGATTCTCTAATCGAAGACGAAGCGAAAGAAGTTGAGCTACAAAAACAGCAAGCATAATATTAAGCTTCAGTTTGATTGATAAAAAAACCGCCTTCATACAGGCGGTTTTTTATTAGGTGATGACCAATATTGAGTCGTTAAATCTTACCCTTGTAAGGCTAATTGATTAATCCAAACGCACGAGGCAGAGCCAAACTAATTTCTGGAATAAAAGTAATAGCCAACAGTGTGACGATCAGTACGGCACAAAACGGCATGATACTTCTTATAACATTCTCAATCTTGGAACCACTGACACTACAACCCACAAATAGCGCCGTGCCAACGGGTGGCGTTGCAATACCAATACATAAGTTGAAGATAATCATCATCGCAAAGTGAATTGGATGCATGCCTAAGTGCTCAGCAATCGGCATGAAGATAGGGGTAAAGATCAATACGGCTGGCGTAAGATCCATAAACATGCCCACGATCAGTAAAATCAGGTTCATCAGAATAAAAATGACAATTGGATTATCTGAAATAGAGAGCATCCAATCGCTGATCATGGTTGGTAGACCGGTAAACGCCATAGCCCATGACATAATGGTAGAAGCACCAATCAAAAACAGCATAATGCCAGTGACCTGAACGGTTTCTCTACAAATTATCGGGAAGTGTGCCCATTTAAGAGTTCGGTAACAGAGTGACAGTATAAAAGAGTAAAGAACCGCGATACACGCCCCTTCTGTCGCAGTGAAAACACCACCAATAATACCGCCAATAACCACAACAATAAGCCCTAAGCTTGGCGTTGCTTGCCAAACAATATTCAGCACATCTTTCGCTGTGAAGCCGTCATTGGCACTTGTTTTATAGCCTTTCTTTTTAGCGATGAAATAAGCGACGACCATACAACTTAAGCCCATTAGAATACCTGGGACATAACCTGCGATAAACAACGCCGCAACGGATGTTCCACCCGATACCACTGAAAATACGATCAACGAATTACTCGGCGGTATTAGTAAGCCTGCAGGGCAGGATGCAACGTTTACTGCTGTTGCTAAGTTTTTATCATAACCATCTTTTTCTAATTCAGGACCTAAGGTTTTACCAACCGCAGCCGCTGCTGCAACGGCTGATCCTGAAACAGCGCCAAACATCATATTGGCGAAGATGTTGACGTGAAAAAGTGAGCCCGGAATCCAACCAACCAAGAGCTTTGCAAGGTTGATAAGTCGACTCGCAATGCCACCCACATTCATTATATTCCCCGCGAGGATAAAGAAAGGGATAGCTAATAAACTGAAACTATCGATACCGGTAATGATTTTTTGACCCGCAGTAATACTCGCGACTTCAAACGGTAAGATGAAATACATGATGGTTAAAGATGACATGGCAATTGCAATTGCAATCGGCATGCTTATCGCGA
>NZ_JADDYK010000075.1:79625-130998 GCF_015163615.1 Vibrio sp. OPT18 | reverse complement strand
TCATGAATAAGAATAGGCCTAGCAGCCAAACACCAATGGACAAATCCATAATATAGAGTCCTTTTAAAACTTACTTTTTGTTGGGTTCACAAAAAAGATCAAACGTATTCATGACCAAATAGATGAGGATGATAACGGCTGAAATCGGCAATATTGAATACACCGTCGACATCGGTAATTGCAGTGCTGGAGAGAGTTGTTGTGTGGTTCTTCCCATTAAGGCGATGCCACCTTGAAGCATTGCCAGAAATACAAATGCGCCAGAAATCACATTGATGAGTAGATGTAATGCTATGTGCGCTTTACCCTTAAGATAACCATCCAATAATGTTATTGCTAAGTGCCCTTTGATACCGAATAAGTAGCTTGCTCCTAATAATCCAAGCCATACCATCGCATAACGAGCAAGTTCATCAGTCCAGTTACTTGGGTCATTCAAAACATAGCGACTAAAAACCTGCCAAGTGACAGTAACGACAAGTAACATTAATGCAAAAGAAGAGACAAAAAGAATCAACCTATCAAGTAGGTTTCTGAAAGTTGCTAACATGGTGTGATACCTCAAAAAATTTTGCCTTAGCAAAGCCAAGGCAAAATTATATTTTCACTAAGACTGATTAAAGAACTTCAATTTTTTCAATGAATGAAGCTAATTTAGGGTCTTTTTTCGCTTCATCAATCATAGGTTTAACAGCGGCACGGAACGGGGCTTTATCAACTTCAACAAACGTTACGCCTGCTTTCATTCCTTTCTCTTTGTTCATGTCATCAGTTGCGTCCCAGATTTTGATCTGCTCTTCAAGAGACTCTGCTGCTGCTTCTTTTAAGATTTTTTGCTCGTTAGCCGTTAATGAACCCCATTTGTATTCTGAAATGATGATCACGTCAGGTGTCATCATGTGCTGGTCCATAGAGTAAAATTTGGCAACTTCGCTGTGTTTCATTTCAACTAAGCTAGAAATATTATTCTCAGCACCATCAATTACACCTTGTTGCAATGCCGTGTATACCTCATTGAAAGGTACAGGCGTTGCTTTACCACCAAGTAGGTTAACCATTTCCATCATGGTTGGAGAGCCAGGAACTCGAACTTTCATGCCAGCTAGATCTGCTGGTGAGTTGATGGCTTTCTTAGCGTAGAAGCTACGTGTACCTGAGTCATAAAACGTAAGACCGATGAAGCCTTTACCTTCACTTGAAAGCAACATCTCTTGTGCAGCTTCACTTCGCATGAAGGTTCTCATATGTGGAACGTCACGGAATAAGAAAGGCAGTGCATTAACCTTAAACGTTGGTTCAAAAGATTCGGCTAACCCACCATTGATTTTGGCCATATCAATCGCGCCAGTAACAACTTGCTCCGCTTGGTCACGTTCAGAGCCTAATTGACCGTTTGGAAAGATCTTAATCGTAAGGTCACCATTCGATTTTTCTTTTACTTTATCAGCCATGATCACCATGCCTTGGTGAGCTGCGCTTTCTAATGACATTGCATGCCCTAACGTCAAAGTTTTTGCTTGAGCGCCAAATGCCATAAGAATTGAAGCCGCTGCAATCGTCAGTAGGTGTTTTTTCATGTTCTTCTCCAGAATCCATTTTGTAAGAGGTACAGTTTTTATATGCAACGCTATAGCTAAGTTTGAAATCTAACGTTCTATTGCACATCGCTCATAGCAGTAACGTTTCATTACAACATTCTTACCCTCATGAATTTTGTATTACAATACTATGTGTACATTTTGTGAACTAAGGTTTATCTATTGGCCTGAGAACCTAATTGATTGTGATATCAATCATATTTGGGACTAATTGGACCATTAAGCACCCCTACTTTGTATTTTGTGGGAAGTTCGATTACTTTCAACTGCTTTAAGAACAATCTCTTAGCAAAAAATCATCGATATATTCATGTTATTTTAAGACATTAAATTCAGTTATGGAGCACGACAAAGAAGTTCTTCTCGTTCGAACACGCGAGTCGTGAACAGTGCTTTGTGAGGTGATGAAGGCAAGGTTTTCGGCTGGATTCAGGCAACAAAAATAGATAAAGGCAATAGAGAGAAGCTTGAGAGGATGAATTATTTGTAACAAAAATCCGAGCGCCTTACAGCCCTCGGATTTTTGTTTTTGGTGTTCTAATTTTTAGGCGTTAGACGAATTACAAATCAGCGCCATAGATATCAAACGTAAAGTACTTAGCAGCGATCTTGTCGTAAGTACCGTTTGCTCTGATCTCTTCAATCGCGGCATTGAATTGTTTCGCCAATTTTGAATCCTGCTTTCTTAGTGCTAACGCCGTACCCTCACCGATGTAGGCTTTGTCGGTAACTGCTTTGCCTTTGAATTCAAAACCCTCGCCTTCTTTCTTATCTAAGAAAGCCAATGACAGTTGATCTGAGTTGCCGAAGGTTAGATCTAGACGACCGTTTTGCAGATCCAGATACACTTCATCTTGCCCTGTGTAACGCTTAATGTTAGCAACACTGCCAAACTTGTCGGTTACGTAGCGATCGTGAATCGTACCTTGCTGAACACCGATGGTTTTGCCTGCTAAGCCTGCCTCATCGACGCTGAACTCCGCGCTTTTGGCTGCAACAAATACGGCTGGAGTTTGGTAGTACTTATCAGTAAACAAGATCTTACGCTTACGCTCTTCGGTGATACGCATCGACGCCATGATCACATCTGACTTTCTTGCCAATAAGCTTGGAATTAGCGAGTCCCAGCTTTGTGAAACCCAAGTACAATCGAGTTTAGCTTGCTCACACAAGGCATCAGCTATCTCAATATCAAACCCGACAGGCACACCGTCGCTGTTTTTATAGTTGAATGGCGGATACGTAAAGTCCGACGCCAAACGGATTTCTTTCGCCTGTACCGTTGTACCAAGTAAAGCGGCCGCACAAGCGAGTCCTAGTATTATCTTTTTCATCATTGCCATCCTAGATATGATCTTTATCGAGTTGAGATTGAGTTTCTTTATGTTGAACTTGTTGAATTTGTTTGCCTTGTTGACTCTGTTCTAATTCGGTTTGGTAACGTGTTAGTGACGTTATCACTTCTAGCATGCTCTCTTGGCTACCAATACTGATTCGAACACAGTTACGCAAAGCAGGTTCATGGTTTTGGTTCCTTGTCACAATGCCATCCTTCGCCAAGACACTGAACACTTGGTGCCCAGCTTTTTGACGCAGCAAAATGAAGTTTGTAGATGAAGGGTAAACAGACTCGATGAAATCAAACTGCGTTAACTCACAAGCAAACCAGTTACGCAGCTCAACCAGATTCTGCGTCGCGTCTTGCATCACTGAGACTCGCTCATCAGACAACGCGTCTAATACAATTTGAGATGAGCAATCTGGCATCGGATAAGGTGGAATCAGCTTCGCAACATACTGCATCACATTTTGACTCGCTAAGATAAAACCACAACGAACCGCAGCCAATCCAAATGCCTTAGACAAGGTTCTAATCACAACCAAATGTGGATAACGCTCGATAAGGCTAACGGCTGACGTTTGTGGTTCAAATTCGATATACGCTTCATCGACGACCACTAGCGACTTCCCAATCGTGCCTTCCAGTACCTGAATCAAATCCGATTTAGGAATCACATTGCCCGTTGGATTGTTTGGTGAGCAAAGAAACACGATATTCGCCAGCTCTGCCTTATTCACAATATCAGCAACATTAAGACTAAAGTCTTCCTGTAATGGAGAGTCCAAGGTATTAATCGCCAATGCATCAGCGCAAAACTCATACATCGCATACGTTGGAGAGCAGATAAGTATGTTGTCGCACGCCGGTTTACAGAATGTTCTGATCAGCAAATCGATCGCTTCATCTGCACCACGAACAGCGACAGTCGCAGCATCAGTGCCACAGTAATCTTGGTAAGCCTTAGCAATATCTTGTGGTAAGAAGTCTGGGTATCGGTTGTGGCTTGCTTCTCCGAGAAACAGCGAGCTTTCCAATTCATTAGCATTTAGCCAGACACGTCCATCACCACCAATTCTTCTTGCCGATTGATAAGGTATTAATTTTTTTACAGCCTGAGGCACTAAGCTATCAATAAAAGATGTCAAGAAGCTATCCCTTTCACAAAATCACAATGTCTTCATCATTGCCTTCATATTCAAAAAATGTGATTTATACACATATTGAATCACTAATGATGAGTAAGTATTTATATTCAAACAGAACACTATTGATAAATGAATCGAAATAATCACATAATAGCCATGATAAAAAGTCATAGGTAATAATATGAATCGTACACTTCCTTCAACCAAAACCTTGCTCGCGTTTTTGTCTACGGCAAGGCATCTCAACTTTACACGCGCGGCACATGAGCTCAATGTTACGCAAGGTGCAGTGAGTCGTCAGGTATTGTCGTTTGAAGAAAGCCTTGGCTGTGATCTCTTCTACCGCCATGCTCGCGGGTTGTCTTTAACGCCGAAAGGAGAAGAACTGGTTCCTCTTATACAAGGAACGATTCATCAGCTGCAATCGGCTCTAAATCAAGTGGCTAGCTCTCCCTCCAAGATCAAACTCAACGCACCGAGCTGTATTACCTCTTGGCTACTACCTAAGTTGATGTCTTTTCAGCAAGCCTATCCTGAAATTGATGTCGAACTCACGTCGACCATCAAGCACGTCTTCGAACCAAGCTTTGATCCGTTTGACGCCGTAATTACCTATGGTAAGAAGCCAAACCAACAATCGATTATCAGCCAATTATTGTTTAACGAGCAGCTAGCGCCCGTTTGCCAAGCGCAAAGTATTACGCAAAGCCATCTTGTAAGTGACGCGTCGACCATCATCAAGCCACACAAGCTTGCCCAATACACTTGGCTACACGCCAACAATGAGCAGAGTGATTGGCGACTTTGGTTAGAACACATAGGCAGCCACGACCTTTCAAGCAAGAACAACCAACAATTCGCAACACTCGATCAAGCGATGAACGCCGCCATTCAAGGGTTTGGTATTGCAATCGGTGACATCACGCTTGCTAAGCAAGATATTGATTTGGGCAGATTGGTGAAAGTGAGTGAAGGCAGTGTGTTTTCGGGAAATGGATACTTCCTATTACAACCCAAGAACCGTCAGAATGCCTCGCTATCAACCTTAGTCGATTGGCTAGTCGATTAACGGTTATCAAATTGCCAATTCAGGAGCCTTAAAGCTTCAGTAGATCGTCATAATGAGAATTTTATCATTCTCAAAATAAAACTATTTTTCGTCAGCTCCGTATTGGTGTTTAGAGAATAGAACGTACGTTCCTTTAACTAATTGAAAAGAAATTCAATTCTATTTGGTCGGGAATTTGTTCTGTTCAATTGGAAAAAATGGCATTCGAATTGCTTTGTCATAGATAACCCAACCAATATACAGCAGGTTGCATCATTTGAACTGCAGCTTGTCACGGAGGATAGGCTATGACCTTACAAAGACATACGTATTACGGCTTGATTCACCATGGAATTAAAACCCTATTAATGGACAGAATTGGCCACTTCACAGAACGTGAATATCACGAGTATCTCGACTTAACGACCGGTAAATCGACATGTTTTGCCATGAGCGAACAAGAACTCGAAAACACATTAGACAGCTTGAAAAGCGAAGGTTACCTTGAAGACATCAAGAAGCTAATACCTCGCTATCAAACCTCGTCAATGCGATAACCTGCTTAAACTCTTTAAACACGATGAGTGGTTAGATTGAATTAATTGGCACCCAATTGTCTCGGGCTATTTAGCATCGAGACAGTTTTCGTTAGACTGTCAGCAACTCAACTAACTGGATAGTCAGTGTCTCATGAAACAAATTCTTGATTTCATTCCTCTCATTATTTTCTTTGCGCTTTATAAGATGTACGACATCTATACCGCGACCGGTGCTTTGATCGTTGCCTCTGCAGTTCAAATTATTTTGACGTACGTCATCTACAAGAAAGTTGAAAAAATGCAGATCATCACCTTTCTGATGGTTGCCGTATTTGGCGGCATGACCATATTCTTGCACGACGACAACTTCATTAAATGGAAAGTCACCATCGTTTACGCACTGTTTGCGATTGGTCTGACGGTCAGTCACATCATGGGCAAATCAGCGATTAAGGGTATGTTAGGCAAAGAGATCACACTGCCTGATTCGGTATGGGGCAAGATCAACTGGGCATGGACTCTATTCTTTACTCTATGTGCCGTTCTCAACGTTTACGTTGCTTTCAGCCTACCGTTGGATGTTTGGGTTAACTTCAAAGTGTTTGGTTTGCTCATCGCTACCTTGCTCTTCACTTTACTTACGGGTGTATACATCTATAAGCATCTACCAAAAGACCAGCAAAAAGAGTTAACGGATAATAATACCGACGAGAAATAGCCCTTAGGGATGAGTCCTCATACCCTATTTGATACAATTATTATCAATATGCGATTGGCCAATGATACTCGTGATCATTGGCCACTGATTATTTGTGTTCGGTGAAGACGTTAAAAATTCGACCACCGCGAGTCTCGTAAACACATCTATTTTTATATAAAACAATCAATACCATTAAGAGTACGACAATGACTATTCAATCAACTTTGAACCCGATTGGTTCTTTACTTCTTCGCACATTAGCGATGCCTTCTGATACAAATGCAGCGGGCCAGATTTTCGGTGGTTGGATAATGTCTCAGCTTGACCTTGCTGGCGGCATATTGGCAAAAGAGATCTCTAACGGCAAGATAGTCACGGTTTCAGTATCGAGTATCGAGTTCAAACAACCGGTTTCTGTGGGTGATGTTGTGTGCGTTTATGGTGACTGCACTAAGATTGGTCGCAGCTCGATGAATATCGACCTAGAAGTATGGGTTAAGCCTGTACTTGACCACGGTATTGGTGACCGCTACAAGGTATGTGGCGCGACATTCAACTACGTTGCGGTTGATGAAAGTGGTAAACCTCGCCCAATCAATAAATAACACCTTTTATTAAGCGTGTGGATTCGATGGTCTTTAGTTTTTATAAATGAAATTACTAGGGCGTATTGATCTTTCGAGCTGATTTTTGCAGCGAGTTGCTGGGTATTTATACAAGGCAGAGGCGTCGATGTGTAGCTAGCCTACATGAGAAGCCGATAACGTAGTAGAAATGACCAGCAAACGCTGCCCGAAGGGTTCGGCTAAAAGCGTTTTACTCTTTGTTGAGGGAGATTTGCTTAGAATGACTAGGCGACTTCCCCCTCGCCGCGATTAAAACGCTTTTGACTAGGCGTCCCCATCCGAACAAAATTTAACCACGAAAGGTCAACACGCCCTAACGACCATACAACTCTCTCGCACCAATTCACAATTTCTTATCATTAGCCCTTCCAATACCAATTAGTTCGCGTAAATTAGCAAGATAGCGAATTTAAACGCCCCAAATTTAGTGAAGTAAAATAAGGATATCTCAATATGTGGTACGTGATTTTTTCTCAAGACGTCGAAAATTCATTAGAAAAACGCCTAAGTGTTCGCCCACAACATCTAGAACGCCTACAAACACTTCACGATGAAGGCCGACTGTTAACAGCAGGCCCAATGCCAGCTATTGATTCAGACAACCCTGGCGAAGCGGGATTCACAGGTTCAACTGTAATTGCCGAATTTAACTCTTTGGAAGACGCTCAAGCATGGGCAGACGCTGACCCGTACATTGATGCTGGCGTTTACCAAAATGTGATTGTAAAACCATTCAAGAAAGTATTTTAACGTGAAAAAATGGATTATTGGCTCACTGGCTTTAGCTCTGCTTGCAGGCTGTGCTTCAAGTGAGCAAGACGAACAAAGACAGCTAGAGATGATGGCGCAGCACCGAGCTGGCGTTTTATCTGCAGGCCTGCCGATTGAATATGGTCCACTGTCGGTCATGCGCGTGCTAGCAAAAAACACGGTTATCGAAATCATGATGATCTACAACCAAGATGCAAAAGGTGCTAAGCCTTTAAACCAAGTTGTAGACATGAGTGTGAATAGCTACTGCACCAACTCTGAAGTGAGAGCAAACCTCGATATGGGCTTGGCTTACAACATCAAGATTCGCAACACTCGCGGACAACTGATGGTTGAGAAGTTGATCAGCAAAGAGACGTGTCAGAGCAGCAGCTAGATTCGATCGAACAAGTATAAAACCAGAAGGCCTCGCATTTGCGAGGCCTTTGTTTTATGAAGCAATCAAAATCCTAGACTGAATTATGCCTCCGCTGATTCCCACTCTTTACGCAGTGCTTTAGTTGCCGAAACTAAGTTAGTCAGCGCCGCTTCCGTCTCTGCCCAATTACGCGTCTTCAGCCCGCAATCAGGGTTTGCCCACAAACGTTCCGCTGGAATTTTCTCTGCCGCTTTCTTAAGTAAATCAACAATCCACTCTTCTGAAGGAATGTTTGGTGAGTGAATGTCGTAAACGCCAGGTCCAATCGCATTCGGGTAGTTGAACTCTTCAAACGCTTTCAGCAGTTCCATGTTCGAGCGAGAAGTCTCAATGGTAATCACATCGGCATCTAGCGCGGCCACTGAATCAATGATCTCGTTGAACTCGCTGTAACACATGTGGGTATGAATCTGAGTTTCTGGTTTAGCACTTGCCGCTGAGATCTTAAAGGCATCGACCGCCCACTCTAGGTATTCTGCGTGGTCGCGCTTTTTCAGTGGCAAACCTTCACGAATCGCTGGTTCATCGATTTGGATAATGTTGATGCCGGCGTCTTGCAAATCAGACACTTCATCTCGCAGCGCAAATGCCAGTTGATTAGTGATCTCTTTACGTGAGATGTCTTCACGTGGGAATGTCCAACATAAGATAGTTACAGGGCCTGTCAGCATTCCTTTCATCTGTTTCGAGGTCAGAGATTGGGCATAGGTCGACCATTCCACCGTCATTGGTTTTTCTCGTTCAATATCCGCGACCACAATCGCCGGTTTCACGCAGCGTGAGCCATAGCTTTGTACCCAACCAAACTTAGTGGTTTGAAAGCCTGCTAGGTTTTCTGCAAAGTACTCCACCATATCGTTACGCTCGGCTTCACCATGAACAAGTACATCCAAATCTAAAGCTTCTTGGCGCCTAACAGCATCCGCAATATGGCCCTTCAATGCGGTTGTGTATTCCGCTTCACTCATTTTACCAGTGCGGTAAGCGCTACGTTGAACACGGATCTCGCCTGTCTGTGGGAACGAACCAATGGTTGTAGTTGGCAGTAACGGTAAACCCAACACCTCCGACTGATGCGCGGCACGTTCTGCGTATGGAGCAGTGCGCTCTGCTAGCGCTTTGGTAATCGTGCTAAGACGAGCTTGAACTTGCGGCTTGTTCACATGAGTCGCGCTCTTGCGAGCAACAATCGGTTGGCTGTAAGTCTCACACGCTAAAATGGCATTTTGGTCGCCGTCTAACGCCGCACCCAATAAGCTCACCTCTGTCACTTTCTGTTTTGCAAAGGCAAACCAACTCTTCACTTCTTCACTAAGCGTCTCTTCTAACTCAAGGTCAACCGGGCTATGTAGCAGTGAACATGAACTTGCGACCCAAAGTTTATCGCCTAGCTTGTCTTTCACAGGTTGCAGCAACTCAAGCTGCGCGGCTAAGTCAGCTCGCCAAACATTGCGTCCATTGATTGCACCCACAGAAAGCACCCAATCTTCAGGTAGCTTATTCACCACTTCATCGAGTTGCTTCGGTGCGGCAACCAAGTCGATGTGCAAGCCGTTGACGGGCAGTTCTACAATTTTGTCTAACGTATCAGTCACAGAATCAAAGTACGTAGTAAGGAGTAGCTTCACATCGCCTTGAATCACTTGATAAGCCAATTTGAATGAATCAGCCCACTTAGTTTCAAGCTCCAGAGAAAGGATAGGTTCATCGATTTGAACCCACTCAACACCCAACTTGGCCAGTTTTGCCAGAATCGCTTGGTACGCTGTAAGCAAACGTGGAAGCAAGGTTAAACGGTCAAAGCCCTCTTCCACTTCTTTGCCGAGATATAAGTAAGACAGTGGGCCGAGAAGAACTGGCTTCACTTTATGCCCCGCTTTAATCGCTTCACTCACTTCATCGAACAGTTGTGGCCAGCTCACCTCAAACGAATCGTCTTTGCTGAACTCAGGAACAATGTAGTGATAGTTAGTGTTGAACCACTTAGTCATATCTGATGCTGCTGCACCATCTTTAGCGCTTTCAGAGCCGTGTTTACCGCCACAACAAGTGGATTGTGTTTGAGATTGACCGCGACCAACGCGGAACAAGGTATCTAAGTCTGGGAAGGCTTTTTCGTCTTCACTACCACCAGCGTGTCGCTTAGGTACATGACCTAGAAGTAATGTCGTTGTTAGAACATGGTCGTACCATGCGAAGTCACCCGCAGTTGCAAAGCTTAGGTTCGCGTCGGCTTGTACGTTCCAGTTACGATTTCTCAATTCACTGCCGATCTGCTTGAGCTCAGATTGACCAATCTCACCGCGCCAGTACTTCTCAAGTGTGAATTTAAGTTCGCGTTTTTCGCCGATACGTGGGTAGCCAAGAATATGCGTTGTTGTAGTCATGAGCCTGTTCCTTATTCAATAATTATTAGTATCTGTTCAGACTGCCTGTCATGGTTTTTACTTTCACAAAAAGGCGTCTGGATGGCTAAAATATCCACCTAATCTGAACGATGAACAACGTCCAAATATTCATCTTGTTTATTAAAAATATTCATCTTGAACGGAACTAAGATGAACAAACCAAATCCATCTGGACATCTAGACGTTTACAAATGACAAAAAACCCCGTAGGGTGATTATTAAGAAATATTGAATTGGCTTAGGGAATATGAGGAATACTCATGATAGAGCTTAAACACCTTCGAACATTAACGACCTTAAGAGACAGCGGCTCACTGACAGCAACTGCAACCTCTCTTCACCTGACTCAGTCGGCACTTTCTCATCAATTGAAAGACCTAGAGGCACGTATTGGTGGTCAGCTTTTCCTGCGTAAAACTAGGCCAGTGAAGTTCACCTCAGAGGGTGAGATCTTGCTTAAGCTCGCGGATGAGATACAACCGAGAATCGCTAAAGCAGAGAATGAGTTGGCGAGTCTGAAAGAGGATGTGAATGGTCGATTGCACATGGCGATTGAGTGTCACTCATGCTTCCAATGGCTAATGCCTGCTTTGAAGGAATATCAAGTTGCTTGGCCAAGCGTGACCCTAGATTTCTCGTCAGGGTTTGGTTTTGAACCCCTGCCCGCACTAATGGCAGGTGAACTCGACTTGGTGATCACATCAGATATACAACCTCGCTCTGAAGTTCATTACGAACCGCTTTTCGATTTTGAGATGCGTCTTATCACCGCGATCAATTCGCCTTTAGCTGATAAAGCGAGCATTGATCCGCAAGATCTTAGCGATCTCACCATGCTCTCCTATCCTGTTCAAAAACAGCGTTTAGACGTCGTGAAACACTTTTTGCAACCTGCTGGCGTTGAACCAAAGAAATGGAAGCAAGCAGACAACACCTTGATGTTGGTGCAAATGGTATCGGCAGGTTTAGGTGTCGCAGCATTACCCAACTGGGCGATCAGTGAGTTCTCAAGACAAGGTTTGATAGCCAGTAAACCACTAGGTAAAGGGCTTTCAAGAAGACTGTTTGCCGCAGTAAGAAACTCAGAAAAAGATAAACGTTACCTGCAGGCTTTCTTTAGCACAGCAAGACAGCAAAGTAAGAGTCACTTAGATGGCATTGAGGTCGTTTAAGAGGTTCATTATTGGGCTAGCTTAAGCCTGTGTTACATCGGATAGGCAAACGCCAGAAACAAAAAAAGTCACAGATAACCTGTGACTTTTTAGTTTCAGTACCGATAATTTTCGATATCTGTTGATTCGCGAAAATAGACTATCTTGGATAAGACTTAAACTGGTTAGTCAATGGGTCATATTGATAGCCAAGCATATCGAGCTTGCCCACGACACTTTCTATATCCATTTCATACATACTGATCAGCTCTTCAAAGCTATCGCACTCTAGGCGAAGTTTTTCATTCACGATTCCCAGCAAGATAATGCTATCGAAACCTTTGACGTTGCTTAAATCCATCTCGTACTCCTTACGAACACACCGACTAGAATTAAGTTTAGAACGCTTACCAACGCCATGCTAAAAAACTGATCACACTTCTTAAATAGAATACGTGATTAATGAGCGTACGTAATTAATGAAAGTACGCGATTAAAGCGTCCAAACAGGCGTTAAACCCACAGCCGCCGCCAATAACATCAGTAACGAAATCGTCAGTTGCAGCTTTTCCGGGGGTTTAACAAACAGTAAATGCCAACACCACACCACGATAGCTGAGATTAGCAAAGCAAAGCTGAACAGTAGCGTTGAAATCACAGGCTCTAGTTGAGCTTCAGACAGAGAATAAACACTCACGACTGTCGCCAAAACCACCAACATCCCCGTCAGCACACCAACAACGGGCAGAACTCGGTGAAACGCCTGCAAGCGCGTTCTTGCAATCGTCAGTAGCAAATGACCAAACGCTGAGCCTAACAGAGCCACTAGTAATACAGTAGTGATAATACCGACAGTGGTTGCTTGTTCAGTCGCTTGAATAGCCACGTAAGACAATGCCAAACCACAAGCTAAGTACATCACCCAAATAGGGCCAGAATCGCGTGTCTTCTTGGTTTGGACTTGAGAATAGAAATAAAAGGTCGCAAACACGACCAGAAAGGCTTCAATTTTTACTGAAGCGACGGCAAGCCACAGCACGCCAATCGCAGGTAACATCTTGTGGATACGGCCACGCTGCCCTGGACAAATATCCCCTTTCACCAAGATAAGGGTTAAGATCAGTTGGGCTCCTAAAAGCATCGGAGCAAATTGTACTAATAATGTTTCGACCATTGTGGATCTACTTCTTCAGACTTATTTTCGCGAATAATATCAAAAACTGCTGCGAACACTAATCAAAATCACAAATTAGCGACGTTATTCAAGGCTTCAACTATGCTGTTGTATGGCTCTTTTGTCGCCATTTACCGTAAAAAGACGAAAGACACCAGAACTAACAGGGGCATGTTCTACTGGCTAGTCTAGGCTCATGCCGCTATAATTCCCGCCTCAAAAATCAGAGGTTGAAATATGTACAGCGATATCACTCCTATTCACGAACACAAAAAATACTGGGCCGAGTGCTACGGAACTGCACCCTTTTTGCCTACCAGTAGAAAGGAGATGGATGCTCTTGGATGGGATAGCTGTGACATTATTATTGTAACTGGTGACGCGTATGTCGATCACCCGAGCTTTGGTATGGCTATCATCGGCCGTCTGCTTGAAGCTCAAGGTTTCCGCGTGGGCATTATTGCTCAACCAAAGTGGGACAATAAAGACGCCTTCATGAAGCTAGGTAAACCTAACCTATTCTTCGGCATCACAGCGGGTAACATGGACTCCATGATCAACCGCTACACCTCTGATCGCAAATTACGTCACGATGATGCTTACACCCCAAACAATGAAGGTGGCAAGCGTCCTGATCGTGCAACTCTGGTTTATTCTCAACGTTGTCGTGAAGCTTACAAAGGCACGCCAATCGTGCTTGGTGGTATTGAAGCGAGCTTGCGTCGTGTGGCTCATTACGATTACTGGTCAGATAAGGTTCGTCGCTCTGTATTGTTTGATGCAAAAGCTGACATTCTTCTTTTTGGTAACGCTGAGCGTGCACTGGTTGAAGTAGCACACCGCATTGCCGATGGTGAAGACATGTCTACGCTGACCAATATCCGCGGTACTGCTATCAATCTTCCTGCGGCCCCTGAAGGCTTCAAGATCATTGACTCTTCTCGTATCGAAAAGCCGAACAAAGCGTATGTTCCGGTTAACCCGTACGAAGTTGAAACCCAGTGTGATACCAAGAAAGACGAAAAAGAAGAAGTAAAAGCGCAACCTATTACTATTCGCCCTTCTCGTCACGATGCAAAAACTACAGCGGTTCGTATCCCAGGCTACGAAAAGCTAAACAATGACCGTATTCTTTACGCTCACGCTAGCCGTATTCTGCACCTCGAGACAAACCCGTACTCAGGTCGTGCTCTGATTCAACGTCACGGTGATCGCGAGCTTTGGGTTAACCAAGCGCCAATTCCATTGACCACAGAAGAGATGGACTACGTATTTGGCCTTGCTTACAAGCGTGTTCCGCACCCTATGTATGGCAAAGCGAAAATCCCTGCATACGACATGATCAAAACCTCGGTTAACATCATGCGTGGTTGTTTTGGTGGTTGTTCTTTCTGTTCAATCACAGAGCACGAAGGTCGTATCATTCAGAACCGTTCGAAAGAATCTATCTTGGATGAGATCGAAGACATTAAAGATAAAGTACCGGGCTTCACAGGTACTATTTCTGACTTGGGCGGCCCAACGGCGAACATGTACCGTTTAGGTTGTTCAGACCCAAAAGCTGAAATTAACTGTCGTCGTCCATCATGTGTGTTCCCGAAAATCTGTGAAAAGCTAAACACAGACCATCAACACACTATCGACCTGTACCGCTCTGCGAGAAAAGTACCGGGCGTTAAGAAGATCATGATCGCTTCTGGTGTACGTTACGACTTAGCGATTGAATCTCCAGAATACGTTCGTGAGCTTGTGACTCACCACGTGGGTGGTTACTTGAAGATTGCTCCAGAGCATACTGAAAAAGGCCCACTGGACCTGATGATGAAGCCGGGCATGGGCACTTACGACCGTTTCAAAGAGATGTTCGAGAAGTACAGCGCTGAAGCCGGTAAAAAACAGTACCTAATTCCTTACTTCATCTCTGCTCACCCGGGCACAGAAGATGAAGACATGCTTAACCTTGCAATGTGGCTGAAAAAGCACAACTACGAGTGTGACCAAGTACAGAACTTCTACCCATCGCCAATGTGTAATGCAACGTCGATGTACTACTCAGAGACCAACCCTCTGAAACGCGTGAAATATAAAAAGCGTGAAGATGTTCCTGTACCGAAAGGTGATCGTCAACGTCGTCTGCATAAAGCACTGCTTCGTTACCACGATCCTGAAAACTGGAAAATCATCCGTGAAGCACTGATCAGCATGGGTAAACAACACCTAATTGGTGACAAAGCAAACTGCCTAGTACCAGCAGAAGATTTTGATGCGCAAACACCTGCACAACGTCGTAAATCTGGTCGTCACGGTTCACAGCGCTTTGCGACTAAGCACAGTAAATCTCAGCCAGGTCTTGGTGGCGAAAGCCCACGTAACCACTCTGGTAAGAAACCGGGTGGCAAGAAGCCGACTGGTAACGGTAACGGTAACCAAGGCAATGCTAACCAAGGTAGCGGAAAGCAAAACGGTGGCGGTAATGGCAACGCTCGTAAACCAGCAACTGGCTTCATTAAAAAAGGCCCTGGTGGTCAATCACAAGGCAATGGTGGCGGAAACCGCAACAAAGCCGGTAATGGTCAAGGTGGTAAACCTGCAGGTAACGGAAAGAATCGCCAGCGCGCAACACAGCGTTAATATAGCGACCCCATTTACTTGGTTATCATAAAAATACAAAGCGCAGCTATTTAGCTGCGCTTTTTTGTGTCTGCTACTAGGGAGCTTAACGAGCAAACACCCAATACTGACTAAGTAGATAATTACTGACCATTCCCACCAAGATGCCTACCGCCATTGCGATAAACACAGCCCCAGTAAAATTAGGAAGTAACTCCGTCATCAGCTTAAAGCACAGCAAATTAGGTATCGCCGATATCGATGCAGAGAACATGAACTTTTGCCACTGAATCAGCTTTTCGTACCAACTCCCCTGACCTTTGAATTCAAAGGTCAGCACTCGATTTCCAAACCAAGTTGTCGTTGCAGCTACGATGAAAGAACCAATTCGAGCACTCATCAACGGCAGTCCAATAACGTAATGCAGCAATGCAAACACGGCACAATCGACAACAAACCCACCCGCCCCCACCATAGCGAACTTAATCATCTTATGGTGAGGTTGTAGTTTTTGGTTTAGCGCGTCGAACTTGTGGCTAAACAGTCTCGATGACGAGTTAAAATTGAACATCGCCATCACTTCGAATATGGCTCAACGATAGATTTGGTTTGATGTTTTGGCTATGACAACTAAATAGAGCGCGCTTGATCTTCACCGTCGGTTCTAAAATACAGGTCAACGCGTTGTCTTTAATCTTGGTTTCCACTTCCGCTCTTTTACCAATCAGATAGAACTTGTCGATACCATCTAACTGTTCAACATCGAGTAACTTTTTCGCTTGTCCATGACTGTAAAATTGCCCAGAGAATGGTCGTTTACCGACATAAAAGCTCGGCGCTTCATCCGTAATCTGTTCAAAGATAATACGGTCACTTTTCTCGTTCGCTTTACCTAAATTCAAGTAGACCATCGCAATCATTAACAGCACAGGTAGCACCAAAGCCACACTCGAAAACCACTTCTTATCTTTTTCTACCACAAGCATCGCCACCAGCAAGCCAAGGGCTGGAATACCCGGTAGGACGTAAGCTGGAAGAATATTACCCGCCATAGTGAAAAGAATTAGAGGAGAGACTAACCAACACACAAGGAATGAAAATAACCCATTATGTTCAGCGTTAACTTCTGCGATTTTCTTACGACGGGCGAAAGTCAAAATAGGCAACACAATCGACCACGGCGCAGCCGCTTGAAGCCAAAACAGCCAGATCATGCCTCTTGCTTGGTCATGGGCAGAACCGTATAAATCGCCCTCCCAGCCACTCACAACAAAACGCTTAAAGTGCTCGCCAACAATAAAGTAATCGATAAAGCCCGGTGTTGCCATTTCAGCCATGATGTACCAAGGCAAAGCAATCGCCAGCATCACACCTAAGCCAGACAACAGTGGAAAGCGTTGCCATAGCACTTTGAAAGCGCCAAAGAAGCCATGTTGCAATACTAACCAAGGGAAAACAGCGATACCCATAATCACAATCGCTACCGGCCCTTTTGCCAGCAAGCCTAGTGCTAAACCAATGAAACCAACATAACCCCAAGATCGATTAGTCTGCGAACTACCTTCTCCCTTCGAACCCTCTCCTTCTAACCAACATAGGTAGAAACCTAACATGGCAATGGTCATCGCTAACGTTAACGCCATGTCGGTCATCACAGCACCCGCCGCGATAGAGAAAATCCCACATGTCGCCAATACCACAGCCGCCACCAAGGCACTTTGTCCGGTACGCTTGGCCATGTACGCAACCAACAGAATCGTCGCGAAACCGGCTAACCAGTGTGGCGCACGCACAGCAAACTCACTCAAACCAAACAGTTCAATCCCCGCTGCGCTCATCCATGTGAACAACGGTGGTTTACCCCAGAAAGGGATGCCGTAATCAAATTGAGGGGTTAACCAATTGCCGGTTTCTACCATCAAGCGAGCCATTTCACCGTAGCGCGCTTCCGTGGTATCCATTAAAGGGTATGTCGCCAGAGATAAAAGCCTTAGAACCAATGCAAAAGCCAACAAATACCATAGGTGCGTTCGGTTCAGGCTCATGCTGACTCCTCTAATTTAAAATGTGTTTTCAATGCAGGGGTATCAACCACCGATTGGATCAGATACAAAGGACGGTTCTTGGTTTCGATGAAGATACGACCTATGTACTCCCCCATTAAACCAATACTCAGAAGTTGAATGCCGCCAAGGGCAAGTTGAACCACCATCATGGATGGGTAGCCCGTAATAGGCTCACCAAACATCATGGTTTTGAACACGATGAAGACGCCATACACGAAAGCAGTAAGCGCCACTAACCCACCAACGGCCGTCGCAATACGCAGTGGGCGGATAGAGAATGATGTGATGCCATCCATCGCCAATCCGATTAACTTGAGGTAGTTCCACTTGGTCTCGCCACAGAAGCGAGCATCGCGCTTAAACTGAATCGTTGCTTGTCTAAAACCTGGCCATGAAAAGATGCCTTTCATGTAACGGTTACGTTCAGGCAGTTGGTTGATATGGTCGACAACCTCTCGGCTTAACAGTCGGAAATCACCCACATTTTCTGGAACATCGATCTTCGCTGCCACGTTCATGACTTTGTAAAAGCTTGCTGCTGAAAACTTCTTAAACCACGTTTCACCATCACGTTGGCTACGCTGCATATTGACCACGTCATAACCTTCGCGCCATTTGGCAATCATTTGAGGAATCAGCTCGGGTGGATCTTGCAGATCGGCATCGAGCAAGATCACCGCTTGTCCCCGGCAGTGCTCGAGGCCAGCACTCATCGCGGACTCTTTACCAAAGTTACGGCTTAAACCGATCACAGAAATTGAGCTATTGATTGAAGTGAATGAACTCACCAAATCCAAGCTGTTATCTTTGCTACCATCATCGACATAAACAATTTCACTGGTGATGGGTAAGCTATCCAGCACCTTGGTTAAGCGAGAATGAAACTCTTCTAACACCTCTTGTTCATCGTAAAACGGCACAATGATCGATAGTGAAACGGCAGGATTGATCCGTGATGTGGAGACTTTAGGTCGGCTAATATGAAGTTCAGACATAATACGTTCTTCTATTTTTTAATCTGAATCCAATCTACCCCCTCATAAGTGAAAGTTATGTTATTGACATATTTTTCACGCTCACTCAGGATAATGTTACCGTCTATTTCTGTATGAGAATCAAAATGAAACGAGTTCTATTAGTCGAAGATAACCGCGAAATTGCAGGCGTATTATTTGATTATTTTGAGTGCATTGGGATGGATCTCGATTACGCGGACAACGGTGAGCTTGGCCTGCAACTCGCGATGGATAACTCTTTTGATATCATCATATTAGATCTGATGCTGCCAAGAATGGACGGCCTAACGGTTTGTAACAAGCTAAGAGACCAAGGCAATACCACTCCGATCCTGATGCTTACCGCGCTTGATAGCCGTGAAGACATGTTGAAAGGGTTTGAACATGGTGCCGATGATTACCTAACCAAGCCTTTCGATTTGGATATTTTAGAAGCGAGAATGAACGCACTAGTTCGTCGTTACCGCGGAAAAGTGGCGTCTTCTAAATTGCAGTTTGATGAACTCACCATCGACCAAAAAACACGTAAAGCCTACCGTCAAGATAAGCTGCTCGCACTCAATCCAACCACTTACACCATCCTTGAGATGTTGTGCCAAAAAGCACCAGAAGTGGTAACTCGCGAAGATATCTCCTACAAACTCTGGGAAGAAGATGAGCCCAACAATGACGTGTTGCGCAGTCACATCTATCAATTACGTAACCAACTCGATAAGCCTTTTGACACTCAGATGTTGATTACCGTCCCTAAAGTTGGATTCCGTCTGGAGTCATCGAATTGATTTTAAATGTTCTCACGAGCACCAAAACCCTAACCGGCCGCTTGGCGGTTTTCTTTGGGTTAATGGCCGTGATTGTATCGGCCTTTGTCTATTTAGTTTTTGTTGCTGCACTCTACATGTCAGAAGATCGCGTCGGTGAAAGACGCATCCTGATCGACCGTAACTATGCGGTTGGTTTATTCCAAGCAGGCGAAAGCGGTGAGTTAAGAATTGATGACCTGACAATCGCCTACAACGATCTTTCATTGATACCTGCAGAATACCTCAAGTACATTAAAGGCAAAGAAAGCTTTGTTGGCGAGGTGGGTGAAGAGCCTAACTCTCGCATGGTGTATGTAGGTGAGTATTCTGATAAAGGTCAAACCCACCCAATCGTTCTGCTTTCCGAGATCGACCGCGTCGAGTTTGAGATTTACGAACTGGTTTATGCGACCACCTTTGTACTAACGTTACTCTCTATTCTAATTTTTAGCTTTGGTGCTCTGCTCTATCGATTATCTAAACGACTGATTGAACCCTTCAATTCTATTTCCGAACAATTGGAAGCCAACAAGCTTAACCTCAATGAAGAATTTAGTGTCAATGACGATGCAGCGATTGAGTTTCGCCAACTCACAGATCAACTCAATCAATACCGAAGAGAAATCAATTCTTTGCTCAAACGTGAACAAGCGTTTGCTCGTTACTCAAGTCACGAGTTAAGAACACCGTTAACGGTCGCTCGTGGCGCAAATAAATTACTGCTAAGAAGTGAAACCACCGAATTTCAATCTCGTCAAATTGAACGCATTGATGAAGCCATTATTCAGATGTCTGAAATGGTCGATGCCCTGCTTGGTTTAGTGCGTTATGAAAGAAACAGTGACGATGCACCGCTACGCTTATTTAGTCAGCAAGAGCTAGAGACAATCGTTTCGAAAAACTCAGCACAGGCGGATGAGAAAGACGTCGAAATTTCCATGCATGTTCAATCCGAACCCACCATTCAAGCCACCAGCGCGATAATGAATATGTTGGTCGGAAACTTGTTGAGAAATGCCATTGCAGCGACCAATAGTGGCACCGTAACGGTCACTCTGTCCCAAGAGAGTGTTGTGATTGAAGATCAAGGCGAAGGCCTGCAAGAACAGTACAATCCGAATGGGCATGGGTTAGGTTTATTGATTATCGAGGACTTATGTCAACGCTTCCAATGGGGCTTTGAATTGGTCAATCGCAGTTGTGGTGGATGTACCGCTAAAATCACCTTTCAAACCGATCTATCCACATCAATCCCAGAGCAAATGAATTCGTAGTTCGCGGTTCAATATCGAGCTAAAACTTGATTTAGTAGGTTTACAGCGGTCCCTGGCTACTAGATACTCGTTAGTCCTATTTGAACTATAAATGCCGGCTCTTGAGTCAGTATTTTGTCTAAGTGCGATGAAACTAAATAATAGCCCTGTAACTCAACATCAATACAACGACCACACCTTTTTCTTAAAGCGTGACGATCAGCTTCACTCCCACTTTTGCGGCAACAAAGCCAGAAAATTCATGAAGCTACTGGAAGACGAGCACCCAAACACCACCACTCTAATAAGCTATGGTTCGGCTCAAGCTAACTCCTTGCTCTCACTCGCCGCACTTGCAAAAATCAAAGGTTGGACGCTTGAGTTTTACGTCGACCACCTGCCTCAATGGCTACAAGAACGCCCACTCGGCAACTACCGTGGCGCTATCGATCTCGGGGCTAAGGTTATTTCAGTCAAAGAAACAGGCTCTGAGCTTCATCCACAAGAGTATATTGAGCAAGTAAGACAACCTGACTCACAATGCATTGTGTTACCAGAAGGTGGACGCTCTCAGCTTTCTGAATACGGCGTGAAGCAACTGGCGATTGAAATACTCAGCTGGACGCGTTTCGAAAACAAACACGATTTCGTGGTAGCACTCCCCGCAGGGACAGGTAGCACAGCTCTCTATCTTCATAAGCATTTAAAGCTGCACAACATCCCGGTATTAACGTGTGCTTGTGTTGGTGGCAGCGACTATTTAACGCAGCAATTTAATGAGCTAGGTGAAACCGAACATCCACAGATCTTATCGCTCGAAACCAAACACCACTTTGGAAAATTGTATCAACAGGATTATCAAACTTGGTTGGATCTACAAGAGCAAACCGACATCGAGTTTGACCTGCTTTACGACCCATTGATGTGGCAATGCTTAGAACAATGGCAAGAAGATAACCCAACTAAAACCATTATCTACATTCACCAAGGTGGTATCTTAGGTAACGAATCGATGCTGCCACGCTATCAGCGAAAATATCCAGATATGTGCCGTAGCACGACTAACGCTTCCTGGTAATTGCCCCGTCACACCGAGCTCTGGATATTCGAATTTCCGTAATCTGAGAACACCGTCATACAGCCATCACACTTGATCGTGATGGCTGTTTTAGCGTTTCACTTTCATATTTTACCTCTACTCTTACACTTCAAATTAAAGACAAAAATCTGGCGAGAATCATCGCGTTATCTATACTGTCGATTGGAACGTCATTGTCTTCTGAAGGAATAACGCATGCGAAAACTCACTACACTCGGCCTGTTTTCAATCTTACTACCCTTTTCAGCTATTTCTGGAGAAAACGTCACTTACCAAGTCGACGGGATGGACTACGAAGGTTATTGGAGTGAAGCCAGTGACCAAGCGCCTTTGGTACTGCTAATTCACGATTGGGATGGCTTAACCGATTACGAAAAGAAGCGTTCTGAGATGCTCAACGAACTCGGTTACAACGTGTTCGCTATCGACCTGTTTGGTAAAGGCATTCGCCCAACCGAAGTGAAAGATAAAAAGCAACACACAGGCGAGCTGTATAAAGACAGAGAAAAAATGCGTGCGCTACTCAGCGCGGGAGCAATGGAAGCGAAAAGGCTTGGTGGTAACTTAGATAACAACGTGATGATGGGTTATTGTTTTGGTGGCGCAGCCGTTTTAGAAGCCGCTCGTGCGGGTATCCCATCGAAAGCTTATGTCACCTTCCATGGCGGTTTATCAACACCAAAAGGACAAGACTACTCTGAGACAAAAGCTCCTGTTGTCGTGTTCCATGGCACAGCTGACGCCATGATCTCAATGGAAGACTTTGGCAACCTCGCCGCTCAGCTTGAAACAACCAAAGTTCCGCATGAAATGATCACCTACAGTGGTGCGCCGCATGCCTTTACCGTATTCGGCTCAAACAACTATCAACAAGAAGCTGACCAAAAATCATGGGATAGATTTACCCATGTGCTAGAAACCACCACCAGATAATCTTCTCCCTCAGAACCCACAACCCCATCCTAAAGCTTAAGAATGGGGTTGTTTTAATTATCACTGCATCATCTCACTACAAATAGCGGTGGATACTTAAGTCATCAGTTTTAATATCACTAGCTGAGCCACTGACCACGCTTGCCAAAATCTTTCCTGAGCCACATGCCATCGTCCAACCTAGAGTTCCATGGCCCGTATTGGTAAATAGGTTCTTGATAGGCGTCTTTCCTATGATAGGCGTACCATCTGGTGTCATTGGTCTTAACCCAGTCCAGTATTCAGCCTTAGAAAAGTCACCTGTTTGTGGGAAAAGATCTTTAATCACCATATCAATGGTAGCTTTGCGTTTTTCAGGGATAAGGTAATTAAAGCCCGCAAGCTCGGCCGTCCCTGCAATGCGAATACGATCATCAAATCGCGTCATCGCTACCTTGTAAGTTTCATCCATCACAGTCGAGGTTGGTGACTTATCTGCATTCACGATCGGCAGTGTTAGCGAATAGCCTTTCACTGGATAAACCGGGATCGACAAATCGACTTGCTTCAACAGTTCTCGAGAATAACTTCCTGAAGCAACCACGTAAGCATCCGCTTTAAACTCGCCTTGAGTCGTTGTAATGCTCTCAATGGCTTGATTCAGATGATTGAGCTTAACCACTTCAGTATCAAACACGAACTGAACGCCGAGTTGCTTGGCTTTTTCTGTCAAGGTTAAACAGAACTGATGACAATCACCAGTTTCATCGTGCGGTAAATACAGGCCGCCCACCAGCTTATCTTTCACGTCTGCTAAACCCGACTCCACTGCCAGACACTGTTCAACATCAAACAGCGAGTGTTCGATTCCACTCTCTGTTAATAGCTTCATATCCTGCTGAATAGCATCGAGTTGCTTCTCGCTTCTGAATACTTGCAAGGTGCCTTTCTGCCTACCTTCATAAGCCAGTTGTTCACTGGTTCTTAGATGAGTCAGACAATCTCGGCTATAGTTAGCGACTCGCAACATGCGCGATTTATTCTGTGCGTACTTGGCTTCATTACAGTTGGCGAGCATCTTCGTCGCCCAAGAAACTAACTCTGGGGAAAGTGACGGCTTCACTTTTAACGGGGCATGTTCTTGGGTAAGCCATTTCATTGCTTTCAATGGAATACCAGGCGCCGCCCATGGTGAAGAATAACCGTAAGAAATTTGCCCAGCATTAGCAAAACTGGTTTCTTTGCCACTGCTATCTTGACGATCAATAACCGTGACCGAGTGACCTTCTTTTGCCAAGTACCATGCGCTGGTCAATCCAATAACACCACTGCCAATTACAATAACTTCCATTCTCTTCCCCTAATGCCCGACAAAGCCAAACCTGTCGAACACAGCTGTCAGTCTAAAACTCGTTTCGTTAATGATTTGTAACTTATTCCGCACTTGTTGACTAAACAATAGAGAGAGCGTTGACAAAAAATCAATTCGACTTAAAAACGAATTCGGCAGTTTGGAAGTGTGATATTGGCGGTATTTGTAAGCTTAGGTAGGAGTCGCTAAGTAAACTGATTAAGCCTAGATATTGTAAGCGTCATGGCTCAAGAAAGTGGCGTTCTCGAGTAAGAAATCTAACAAGGTTTCCGCTTGTAGCGTGAGTGCACGGCCTTTCAAAGATTGAACCTTAACCGTCGCCTTCGATAGCATCTCCAACTCGGTCGCAACCACTTCAATCTGCCCTGACTTTATCTCATCGATCACGGTGAGCTTGGGCATAAAGGTGACGCCCAACCCTGCTGATACAAAGTTAGTCAGTGCGGTCACCGAATTGGTTTGAAGCTTTGGCTGCAGGGTAAGATGGGACATTTGTTCGGCCTGCTTTACCAGCCTCCCCATACCTGTCGAGTTATCGATCAAGGCGAGAGAAGCGTCTTGAATATCTTGCATTACCACTGGTGCTTCTTTCATCGTAAGGAAGTGCCCCTTAGGAGCAATCAATTCGAGCGGATGGCTGCGTTCTACGTGGGAGTGCAGTTTAGGGTGCGGTGCAGAGGCATAAGTTATCGCAAAGTCTATCTGCTGATCTTCCAACATCTTGACTGCATCCAATGCCCCAGCAATCTCAATAGAAAGATTAATATCAGGATAACGAGTCATGAAGGTTTGCATCGGCTTTGACACCAAGTTGGTAATAAACCCTTCACCGATGGCAATGCTGACATTACCTCCTTTGAGGTTTTTAAGCTTGGTTAGTCGAGCAAGTACAGCGGCCTCTCCACGAACAATTGAACGGTAGTAATTCAACAGTTCATTACCCGCTTCGGTTAACAGTGATTGGCGGTTGTTGCGCTCCCATACTTTCATTTCCGCTTGCGCTTCTAACTGTGTCAGCATTCTACTCATTGCCGCAGGATCAACATTCATCATCTTAGATGCCTTACGTAACGACCCGTATTTCGATAAAGCATTAAGGTATTCCAGCGCGCGGATATTAAAGTGGTGCATTCAACTTCCTTGTAATTCAACTGACACTTAATCAAGCGTCTCACAATTTTCTCATTTGCCCATCTAGGAATTGAGTTACCGGCACAACAAGTTTGCAAGTTGTGGGCTGAGTCACCAACACAAGCCCTTTAAGAGCGATAGGCACGATATAGAAAAAGTATGCATTCGCGCCAAAGAAAACAAAAACACAGCTCAATTCAACGAAGAAAAGAGCTGTGTTTAATGTTCACAATCAGCTGTTTGAAGCCGATAAACGGTCGCTATTTTAAGGCAAGCAGCTTATCGACAAACTCTGAGAAACCGTATCCGCCCGGCTTGCTCATCACCACTGATGGGTGATGCTCAAGTCGCGCCCAATAATGCTGGATATTTGCCACACCGACACTGTTAGGCAAAATTTCAAACATATATTGGTCGTTCATTGAGTCACCGACATAGCAACTACGCTCTACTATCTCTTGGTCAGATAGCCCCTTCTCTTTAAGAAAAGCGGTCGATGTTGCTTTCTTTGAGTGCTCACCATACCAAGCATTAATGTGAATAGAGCTTGCTGTGGCATGTGCGCCTAACGCGTGAATCTTAGAGACAATCTCTTCAATAATGGCATCGTCGACTTTTGGACGGTTTTGACCGATGTCGATCGCCACCTCACACAGGCGGTAAGACTGATCCAGCGTTAAACTGAGCTCTGGGTAATCGCCCAAAATAGCCAATACTTGCTCTTTCAGCTTACTCTGATTGGCACTGATTTCTGGTAAAGGAACATCAGAACGCAATGTCAGATAGCCATTTTTCTTTTCCATAATAAACGCGCCGTTCTCGCCGAGAACCGCATCAACAGGCCACAACTGAGCAATGTGATCACTCCAACCTGCACAAGCGCCCGTTACCGCAACCACTTTTTTCCCTGAATCACGAAGCTTGCTTAACGCGATCAAGGTTTCAGGCGGTAGTTGACCTTGCCACGTTAAGGTGTCATCCACATCGGTTAACACCCAATCTATTTTTTTCCAATTTTGGTTCAATTCATTCGATACCGAATTCATTTCTACACCTCTAAATAATCAATCACTAAACAGTGTTAAAGCAAATTCGGTAAAAACATCACCAAGCTTTCAGAGAAAGTCAGCAACATCAGAACCGTGAGTAGTGCTAGCAACAAAGGAGCCACTTCTTTCACGAAGTCGACCATACGAACTTTTAAAATCGAGCAAACCGTAAACATCATCGAGCCAAATGGCGGAGTCACACCACCAATCATGATATTCACAATCACGATAATGCCGAAGTGAACTGGGTTAACGCCTAGATTAAGTACAGCAGGAAGCAGCAATGGCGTGAGTATGATCATTGCCGCGCCGCCTTCGATGAACATGCCGACCACTAACAGCAATACGTTAATCGACAACAGCAAAACTAACTTGTTGTCGGTAAGCTCAATCAAAGCAGAAGCAACATTGTGAGGGATCTGCTCTAGCGTCATGTAGTAACCGAAGACCATGGCACCAATAATGATGAACATAACGCTACTTGTGCCCTGCACGGTTTCACGCATGATGAGCGGGATATGACGTAAACCCAGTTGACGATAAACGAAGATGCCAATAATCGCACAAAGCAATACGGCGATAGCCCCCGCTTCGGTAGGCGTAAACAAACCAAAACGCATGCCTAAAATAATGCCGAACGGGATCAGCAGTGCCGGAATCGCTTTTAGGAAGTAATGAAAACGCTCTTTGGCAGACGCAGGCTCCGAACGAGAAGGTTTGTAACGACGTTTACGCGCGATAAACGCAATAGTGACCATCAGCGACAGCGCCATCAAAAATGCAGGGACGTAACCCGCAATAAACATTTGATGAACCGACACGTTCGCTAACAACGCAAAAATGATTAAGTTGATACCCGGTGGAATCACAGGGCTGATACTTGAAGACGCAGCTGTCACAGCGGCCGTGAATGGCAAGTCATAACCACGCTTGGTCATCTCAGGAGCAAGAATCTTCGACTGCATAGCCGCATCCGCATTTGCAGAACCAGAGATACCGCCCATCAATGTACTCAGTGCGACATTTACTTGAGCAAGACCGCCAGTTTTATGGCCAATCATTGAGTCGGCAAAGGCAAGCAAGCTTTTACTGATCCCCGCATAGTTCATCACCGAACCCACCATGATAAAGAACGGAATGGCCAACAACGGAAAGGACTCAGCAGAGCTAATAAAGCGCTGCATGACCAAGCTAACGGGAATAGAGTCATTGATAAAAAGAAAGTAAACCATCGCCGATGCGATCAGAGAAAACGCGATGGGTATGTTCAATAGAAATAGAACAAACAGAATAAGGATTGGAAGATAGCTTTCCATGAATCGTACCTACTTAGAAGAGCGCTTTAGAGAAGCGACATCGCTCGCGATGAATCGAACGGTGTGAATCGCCATCAATGAGAAACAAAGCAACAGCACGCCATTAATAACAAAATATGACACGCCCATTACTGGCGTTACCTTGTTAGATAGCATGAGATACTGATAACTCAGAACAGCCATTAAGATGTTGAGAGCCAGTAGGAAAACGGAAACACATAGCCTAAATGGGATTTTTGCTTTTTCTGGCAACATGGCAACCACCACATCGACTCCCATATGAAGCTTGTGTTTGTAACAGGAGCTAATTCCTAAGTAGACAGCCCAGATAAAGCAAATAACCGACAGCTCTTCACTCCAAGGGACAACAAAGCCAAATCCATAACGCAAGACGACGTTAACGATAACAACCAAAACGGTGATCGAAATAGCGATAGAAGCGAGGATTTCTTCAATATTTTTCAATAAAAACAAAAGACTTCTCCAACGAAATACCTAATACAACGTGGGTATTTCAGGAATAAAACGGCCTAAAGATGTTTAGGCCGTAATCATTAACTAATTAATTTTACGTGTGCAGGACTACTGTGCCGCTCGAATCGTTTCCAACTCTTGCATGATCGTTGCGTGTATACCTTCGCTCCATGTTGGAAATTGGTTGTATACGTCCGCAGTCAGTTGGTTAAACTCATCAGAATTCACTTCATTGAAGGTAACGCCTAGCTCTTCAAGTTTCTGAGTGTATTCAACATCCAGTTTAACTAGCTCAGCAGTGTTAGATTCAGCGCCCGCTTCTAACTCTTCATTGATGATCTGCTGTTGCTCTGGCGTAAATTTGTCCCAAAGCGTTGGTGAAATGTAGATGCCCACAGTACCTAGGAAGTGCTTAGTCAAAGACATGTTCTTTGCTACTTCATAGATTTTAGTTGAGTACATGGTCAGGATAGAACCTTCAAGACCATCAACAACACCTTGTTGAACGCCTGCATAGGTTTCAGGGAATGGTAGAGAAGCTGGAGCTGCGCCCATTGCTGAAAGCGTGCTAATGAATAGCTGACTTTGTGGAACACGAATACGCATGCCTTTCATGTCTTCAGAGTTCACGATCTCTTTATTAGTGATCATGTGACGGAAGCCAAACATGTAGTCAGCATTCAGTACTTTGATGCCTTTCTCTTCAGCTTTAGCCTTTAGGCCTGCGACAAATTCAGTGTCCATCATCGCTAAGTATTCATCGTAAGTGTTGTACAACATTGGGCCAGCAAGGGCTGCGAAATCAGGTACGTAATCACCTAGGTAAGTCAAATCCTCTACAGCGATCCAGTTTGCGCCGTTAACCACTTGTTCCAAGTTATCTTTATAAACCGGTAATTGACCGCCAGGGAAAACTTTAATGTTGACCGAGCCTTCGGTTCTTTCTCTAATTTTGTCGGTCGCTTTGATAAGTTCTTGTGTTAACAACTCATTTTGAGTGAATACAAGGCTCATGTTGATATTAATCGGCTCATCTTTAGCTTCAGAACTAGCCTTGTCAGCTTCACCACAACCAACAAGCAGCGTTGCCGCCATAATTACTGTACCTAATAGCTTTTTCATTTCTAATCACCTTTTCTTGGCTATCGTTTTCTAAAATATAGAGGGTGTTATTAAGTTTTCGTAGAGTATGCAAGTGAATTATTACATTCATATGAACATTATTCTTAGCGACTTGAACATTGTGAGTATAAGGTCTCACTATTTTATAAACTCTATACAACACCTTTAAGCTAGCTCTCATTTAAAGTAAGCCGATATGGCGGGTAGATAATAAATCTGTAATAAAGTAGAGATACTGTTTCCTGAATTTTCAAATGAACATCGAGATTGAATTATGATCACAGGCCACCGCGGTGCCGCTTCTTTAGCACCAGAAAATACGTTAGTGAGTATTGAACAAGCCGCGAAAGCTGGTGCTAAATGGATTGAAATTGATACCCAGTTAAGCGCTGATGGCACCCCAATGGTTTTTCATGATAAGACGGTAAATCGTTGTACCAACGGGACGGGCAATATTGCAGACTTAGATTTAACCGCACTCAAGGTGCTAGATGCTGGCAGTTGGTTTGGTAGCGAGTTCGCGGGGACAACTATTCCTACGTTGAGTGAAGCGCTCGACAAGTGCCTAGAGCTCGATGTGACTTTGAACCTTGAAATCAAAATTTACGACGATAAGGCTATCCAACCTTTAGTTGAGAAAGTCGCGGCACTGATTGAACAAAAGCAGTTCCCTACTGAAAAGCTACTCATCTCAAGCTTCAAAAAGGAGGCACTAAGCCTTTGCCAACAGATGATGCCAGAAGTTAAACGTGGCTTTATCTGCGAAGTGTGGAATGATTACAGCTTGGAATCACTCAAATCACTCGACCTTTACAGCATTCATATCGACCACCGAGTTCTTGATGAGAAAACGGCGAAGGCGATCAAAGCTTCAGGCGCGGTTCTGAAAATATGGACTTTGAACGATCCACAATTGGCGGCTAAATATTTTAACCTTGGCGTCGATAACATCATCACCGACGTACCAAACCAATTTTAGTGAACTTCTATGGAACTGAACCATCGTCAGAAAGAAATACTCGCAACGCTTAAGGCTAACCAAGATATACAGATCGACCACTTAGCCGAGTTGTTTTCTGTCACCACTCAAACCATTCGTCGCGATGTAAACCACCTGTGTGAGCAAGGGCTAGCGCGAAGAGTGCA
The DNA here is from genome assembly GCF_015163615.1 of Vibrio sp. OPT18. Classification (NCBI taxonomy): domain Bacteria; kingdom Pseudomonadati; phylum Pseudomonadota; class Gammaproteobacteria; order Vibrionales; family Vibrionaceae; genus Vibrio; species Vibrio sp. OPT18. The sequence goes on along the minus strand of NZ_JADDYK010000075.1, from coordinate 100,709 downwards.
CGGAGGCGTGAGCTTACCCACAACGCTCACCAACACGAGCTACAGATTCCGTGCTGGTGTGGAGTCAGAGACAAAAGACAGTATTGCGATGGCGGTTGCCGACGCGATACCTGAAGGTTCAACCGTCATGATGGGAATTGGTACGACCGTTACTCGCATCGCTCAGTATTTGTTGGCAAAGCCCGCATTGCGAGTGATCACCAATAATCTACAAGTGGCCCGTATCTTAGAAGCAAACGAGCAAATTGAAGTGTATTTGGCTGGCGGTTTGTTCAGACGAGAACACCAAGATATGGTGGGCAGTAGCGTGGTCCACTTCTTTTCCGATTTTGAAGCTGACATTGGTATTTGTGGGTGTGGCTCAGTAACAGACAGTCATTTCGCTATGGAACATGAGCAAGTTGAGGCTGACCTATCCAAGTCAATCATAAAGAACAGCCGCGAAAGCTGGCTTGTCGCGGATGCCAGTAAATGGGGACGATTTGCCGCTCTAAAGGTAGCGTCACTGAATGACTTTGACCGCATATACACCAATAGCAGCCAATTACCTTCGGAGCTAAACATACACTTAGTAGAAGAGAATGCTCATAGTTGAATACAACAAAGCCTAGCATCACCGCTAGGCTTTTTGTGCTTAAGACTATTGCTCTTAATTAGCGCTACATACCAACAAAGAAACTGATCACAAGCGCATTAATCAAGTCGACAAAGAAACCACATACTAATGGCACCACAATGAATGCTTGTGGGCTTGCGCCATAGCGATGAGTTACTGCGGTCATGTTCACAATTGCTGTTGCGGTCGAGCCTAGAGTGATACCACCGAAGCCTGAGCATATCACCACAGAGTCGTAGTTTCTTCCCATCAAGTAATAAACGACAAACACAGTAAACAGCAGCGAAAGTAAGATCTGGATACTCATGACCACAGAGATATAGCCAAACAACCCATCAAGATCCCAGATGCGAAGTCCCATCAATGCCATGGTTAAGAACATGCCTAAGCAGATATCAGAGATCATCGCTAAGCCTTTTCGGCCTTGAGCGATTTTCTCTTGCGTGCGACGCTTCTTAAACAATGCGCGACCGACGTTTCCGATTAGGATACCTGCGATTAAACAGCTAACGAATAACGGCAGTTTTAGGCCCATCGAGTCGATAACTTCACTCAAGCTGTAACCAAGCATTAGTGTTAAGTTAAGAATCAACCACGCCCACAGAACGCCGTAGTGGCTTAGCTCCGTTTTTGTTTCACTCTCTTGGAATGCACCAACCGTAACCTCTTCTTCATTAGAAGGGCTCACTTTGTGTTTATTGAGTAGGTAGTTGGCAATCGGACCACCAATCACACACGCTGCAATTAAACCAACCGTGTTTGAAGCGACACCAAGTTCGAGCGCGTTAGCAATACCAAACTCTTCCACAAACATTGGCGCCCACGCTAACGTTGTGCCTACGCCGCCTATCAAGCTAACAGAACCGGATAGTAAGCCTGCTTTCGCATCCATTCCAAAACCAGAAGCGACTGCCATTCCGACTACGTTTTGCAACACGATAAAAATGGCAGCAAGACACAGTAGGATGAACAACGGTCGCCCGCCTTTAATCAGTGTTTTAATATCCGCTTGGAGCCCGATGCCAGCAAAAAAGTAGAGAAGCAAAAAGTCTCTGACATCTAGGCTAAAAGTGATTTGGATTTCAAAAATATAGTAAAGCGCCGCTACGGTCGCTGCGCAGACAAAGCCACCAATCACAGGCTCTGGCAGTGAATACTTTCTTAATACTTCAGATCGCTCAATCAAACCTTTACCGATAAACAGTAACGAAATCGCGATCGTAAAAGAGAGCATTGGAGAAACTAGGGTTTCTGTCATGAGGTTATGGATTCCTAATAGTTAGATTATTCATAATATTGCGTACTATTAATAATCTAGGTTCATGCCAAAAAATCAAGCGATTATCGATGATAAAAACACCTAATATGGTTAATTCTGCGACGGTATTAATAGAGGTAATAACTATAAAGAAATGATAAAGGAACGGATACTAGGGAGATATACAGACGAGGTGGAATATAGGGGCTCTAAAACGAGAAAACCCCAGCATTTCTGCTAGGGTTTTGAATAGTGGTGGAAGGATGGGGATTTGAACCCCAGATACGCTATAAACGTATACTCGCTTTCCAGGCGAGCGCCTTAAGCCACTCAGCCATCCTTCCACAAATTGTGTGTTGAGCATGTCACTCAACGAGGCGCTACTTTATTGATTCTGCTTGCTTTGGTCAAGGGGCATTCTCAAAAAAAGTGCCTTTTTCGGTTTGTTCGATTACAAATTAACTCATTAGATCAAAAACAAACCAAATTTCATTCTTTCGCTGCATTTACGCTTGTTGCTTTTCTTAAGCTTGTTGATAGTAGCCTGGAACTCGAAACCATTTGCGACACATATCGAGGAAGTAGCCGTAAAGTACGCCCATACCGCACGAGATAACTGCATTACTGGTTACAGCCGTAACGATTTGGTCGCCTGAAGCACCCACTGCCAACAAAATACCCGCATACACAGGAGACTGGAATAACACGTATGCCATCAAATCAGACAAGTTTTTCATCAATGAGCTTTCTGAAAGCTTTGCACCATTGCGCAAGAACCAATCACGAAAAACGCCATAAGGCCAAGCGATAGCAATGTTTACCGGAATAGATAATGTTCGAGAAGCAAGAGATTGCTCAAACGTCATACCAGAAATAAACACTTCTACGATCATGCCAGAAATAAAACAGAAAACGACCATAGCAAATGTATCCGCAGCTGCGTTTCGAATACAAAATGGACCACGAGACTTCATTGACGACAAACCTAAAATATATCACTGCTTAATTAGTGATTTAATAACATATAAACAAGGCACATTTGCACCTCACCAGATAATGTCGCTATTAAATCACAAGATTAGTAGTCATACATTCCAAATTAAAAATCAAGTTGTAAATTAACAACCAAAAACCACTTTAAAAGCAGTCACTTTCACCAAAAAATCCAACCAAGGTCAAATATTGGACAATTCGTCATTTACTTACCGTAATTAAACAACATTTAAGCCATAGGTAGATTTACAGTAATGATATTAATGACATCTTGTGTAGGTGGTGATCCTAAAGCAACCTGCTCTAACGCTTTATCGACTTGATAAGTAAGTTCAGCGTTGTTCATAGGTTCAACGTGGACACGTAGGCTCTCTAGTGCAAATTGAATCAGTTCTAGGTTGTTGTCTTCTAGCGCCACATACAGCGTCACTAACAGCTCTTCAGTGTTATCTTTGTTTCGAAGAGCAGGTTTAGGCAGTGACTCGCTTTTACTTTTCGAATCGTGTGGTTTTACGTCTTGGCTTTCGAGCTCATCCGCTTTCACTTCATGGTATTGGTAAAGCTTATTTGAATAGCGGAACAAGGCATCATCCAGTTCACGCTCATCAATCGGCTTAGCGATAATATAATCCACACCCGCCCCCAGCATACGCTCGCGAGTCTCTTTAAAGACATCAGCCGTACAACCAAACACCAATACCGATGACACGTCGCCTATCAAAGCACGAATCGCAGTGGTTGATTCAACGCCATCCATCACAGGCATATGGTTATCCATGAGCACCAAATCAAAGCGCTCAGCAACGACGGCTTGTATTGCTAGTTCACCGTTTTCGACGCTCTTACAAGTAAAGCCTTTACTGCTCATGAAGGTTTCAATGATCACCGTGTTAGTTCGGTTGTCCTCGACGATCAGTACTTTTAAGCCTGAGTAGTCCAACTTCTTGTGTGGCAAGCTCTCGATTTCACCTGGCTGACATGGTTGAATCTTCAAGCGAACATCAAAGCTCGTGCCTATCCCTTCCTCACTGGTGACGGTAATACTGCCATCCATCAACTGGGCAATTTTCTTCACAATCGCGAGGCCAAGACCAGTACCGCCAAAACGCCTTGTGGTCGAAGACTCCGCTTGTTCAAACGGTTTAAAAATACGCTTCTGAGCTTCTTTAGAGATACCAATCCCTGTATCACGAACTCGAATGCTCAGATAGGTGTCACTCCCCTCAACCACTTCTTTAAGGTACACCTCAACAAAGCCTCTGGAGGTGAACTTCACCGCGTTGTTCAATAGATTAAACAAGATTTGGCGAAGGCGAGCTTTATCTGAGAAGTACCAACGACCCGAAGGCACCTCAGAGTACACTTTGAATTGAAGCCCTTTCTCGGAAGACAATGTGTAGTAAACACTGTTAATACTGCCGATGATCGAATCAAGCGGGAAACGCGTTTCATCAAGATCCAACCTGCCCTGCTCGATCTTCGAGAAGTCTAATATCTCGTTGAGTAGAGTCATCATATGATCGCCTGACTCATACAAGCTCTTAAGGTGTTTCTCTTGTTCAGAATTTAGAGGTGTTTTCAATAGGATCTGAGCAGTACCCAATACCCCATTCATAGGGGTGCGAATTTCATGTGACAGGGTCGCAAGGAAAGCGGTTTTTGCATTGGTGGACGCCTGAGCTTTAACCTTTTCCGCTTCGAGATAAATGGTCTTTTCGTTGAAGGTTTTAATCAAATGACCGATTTCGTCATCACTCGAGTAATCCACATCAATGATTTCGCCGGCTTTCGAGCTATCAACCTGCGCAGCAATCCTTGTGATTGGACTAATCAAATAACGGTTTAATAAGTAATACCCCGCCATGACACAAAGTAGCAATAGCGGAACAATACCGCCTTCAATACTCATCACCTGACGAAACACTTCGTCTGCTACTCGTGATTTGGAGTTCACCACATCCACTTGCCAGCCAAAATCACCAAATTGATTGCTACTGATATAGATGCCTTCAACAAGATTGAAATTATGCGAAACCAGCACTTGGTTGAGCTTGTCTCTGAGCGTAATGCCAAGGTTGTATTCTTCGGCGTGGTTCTTGATAAAACCAAGCAGCTCTTCGAGCGAGAGATCCACCGTGGCAACACCGGCAAAAGTACCGTCGTAATAATAAGGGGAAGACGCCGTAATCATTCGTACGTGTGTGTATGGGTCGATATACACATCGCTCCAAGAGATCGTGCCTTGTTTTTGGTTGACGACAGAGGTGTACCAATACTCTTCTTGATAAGGGGCATTTTTGGGGTTGTTGTAAGAATATATCTGATCGATTCTTCCATCGTCGGCTTTATTAAAAAAGTAACTGTTGAGAAGCTTTTTAGAATCGAGCGCATAAGGTTCAGGCCAAATACCGGCACTGACAATTGTATCGTCGCTCGCCGCCAGCATGGACTTAAAGAGGGGAATAACATCATCACCGTTGCGATGTGCTTGAGCAAACCCAACGAGACTGTCTACAAAGCCTTGAGAGCTGCTGAGTGGCTCTGTAATCAAGGCGGATAATAATTGCGTACGCAAGTCGAGGTTTTGTTGTAATTTGGCGCGCACAGGGGATTCTACGACGTAATACGTCACACTACCGACAATGGCAATAAACATCGCAAGGTATAATCCAAGCGCTACCATGCTTTTTTTCTTTAAAGACGACCGTATCTGCATAATTCTTTTATTGTTTTCTTTTCTGTTAAACCTAGTGTTTATCATCCATGACATCAAGCCTTTTTAGATTGAAGCTTGATTGGCACAAGTTCATTGGTACTATAAGCGCAAATATGTTCCCTTTTACGGTACCTCACTTTGACTTTACAAGATATTCTTGCGCTTCCAGAGTTGGAAGGAAAGCTAATCACAGAACACAAAACAATGGGCTTTGTCACTGCAATGGCAGCGGCACCGAATGTGTTAACCCCTCATGAGTGGCTACCGTTCTTATGGGGTGGCGAAGAAGTCGCACCTTTTACGGATGGTGAACAGCTAGAAAGCTACATTGAAGTTATCATCGAGCTTTGGAATAAAACCCGCCCTGAACTGATTGAAGGGACTTGGGTTTGGCCTGAAGCTTGCCAATTAGACGACGAAGAAGTGGTGAACACTGCCGCTCGTGATTTTTGTGAAGGCTTACTTCAAGGCTGGCAGATTGCCCGCGACGATTGGGAAACACTGATGCCTGAAGAGAGCGAAGATAATGCGCTCGTTGGCGGTGTGTTGCTTTCACTGAGCATGCTTTACGATCCAGAAACGTCAATCGCGACGCTTGCAGAGCAAGGCATCGAAGGCCTAGAGCAGTTCGAAGAGATCTTTAATGCTGTACCTGTAATGCTTTGCGGTCTAACGCAGCGCGGTATTGCGCTGGCTGAAGCTCAATAAAAGTTAGCTTTATACATGCCATAAGGCCTCATTATGAGGCCTTTTTTAGTTTCTAGACGAGATGAAAATAGTCGCTTTAGAAGCCTTTCCAATCGAAGTCATCAATTCGCTCATCGGCAATATAAAACAGCTTAGTGCCACTGCTGACCACTTGGTCTAACTCTGGGTTGAGTTCAATACCACTCCCCGTATCAATGGCGATCAGTGTTGCTTGATACTTCTCTTTAAACACAGAGAAAATAGGTGCGACGGTGACAGGCTCAGCGTCTTTAGGGAAATACGTTGAATACTGTGTCATGCCTCTTGTTGAGCTCAATAACTCTTGATGAAGCGCACTTGATCCTGGGTCTACTGCAGCCTTTGCTAGCATCTCAGCACCCACCGCTGGAATACATTCTGAGTTAGGACAGTGCTTGTGTAACAAATCACTCAGCGCTTCATCTTTAAAGTAAACAAGAAGATGTGCCTTAGGGTTTCGGTTGGCACAGTAAAGCGCCGCAGATAACGTAATGTCGTCTTCTGGATTATCAATCAGGATGCAACTTGCAGACTCAATGCCCGTTTTCTCCATCTCTTTGCCATCGGTGTAGCTGTTTACTTTAACGAAATTGATTTCACCGGGCAACGGGTTCTCGATATCTGAACGCGTACATAACACGATTGGTCGCTTACCCGTCTCTTCATGTTGTAGCATGCGGATGAGATGAATGGTTCTTTGCTCATTCCACCCCAACATCAAAATGTGGTTGTCCACTCTAACTCTCCTTTTTCCTAGCAAGCCCGCTCGCCAATATTCAACACCTTCTGTTGCCACTTTACCGAGTAACGCGGCGAAAAGGCTCAACCCGCCTGGAATCACAAATAGAATAACGATCCACTGCCCCGCTACCGTGGTCGGTGATAAATCACCATAACCAACTGTAGAAGCCGTCACCACTAAGTAGTAAGCGAATACAGTAACCGAACTGGTTAAATCTGTTTCACCCGCCAAATACAGCATCGACCACGATAGAGCGATGTAGCCAAGAAAAGTGAACAGTAAGTTTTTGCCGTTCAAAACAAAGATGTTTGCTTTGATCCAGCGTTTGAGTTGTAACCAGATTATCATTCGAGCCTCTAATCCTTCGATCTTACTTACATGCTAGAAAAAATACTTGATATCAACAAGATGTATCATCAGAAAAAGATACATGACCACAAGATTGATATTGGCGGCCTATACGCAGGTACAAAAAAACCAGCACTATTGGCTGGTTTTTGGGGTTAGATAAAAGAACGACTTACGCGTTACCTTTTACCTGTACATTTAACTGCTCTGCAAAATCTAGCATGCGGTTCAATGGAATAAGAGACTTCACACGTAGTTCGTCAGAAACGAAGATTTCGTGTTGCTCACCACCATTCTCAAGCGCGTTTTCAATCGCTTCAAGGCCATTCATTGCCATCCAAGGACAGTGTGCGCAGCTACGACACGTTGCACCAGCACCCGCTGTCGGCGCTTCAATCAGCTCTTTTTCAGGAACCAATTGTTGCATCTTGAAGAAGATACCTTTGTCTGTCGCAACAATCATCTGTGGATGAGGTAGCTCTTTTGCTTTCTTGATCAGTTGGCTTGTTGAGCCTACAGCATCAGCCAGCTCAACCACACTTGCTGGTGATTCTGGGTGAACCAAGATAGCCGCGTCTGGGTATACCGATTTCATTTTCTTCAAAGCATCAGCTGAGAACTCATCATGAACGATACACTCACCTTGCCAAAGCAACATGTCAGCGCCAGTTTGATTTGCGATGTAAGAACCTAGGTGACGGTCTGGACCCCAAATAATAGGTTTGCCTTCAGCGTCTAGGCTTTCAACGATTTCTAAAGCGATGCTCGACGTAACTACCCAGTCTGCACGAGCTTTAACAGCTGCAGAGGTGTTCGCATATACAACCACGGTGTGGTCAGGGTGAGCATCGCAAAATTCTGTAAATTTGTCGGCTGGACAGCCAAGATCAAGCGAACATTCAGCTTCAAGTGTTGGCATTAGAATGCGTTTTTCAGGAGTAAGAATCTTTGCAGACTCACCCATGAAACGAACACCAGCGATGATCAAAGTGCTTGCTGAGTGACGGTTACCGAATTTAGCCATTTCTAATGAATCGCCAACGAAACCACCAGTTTCTTCTGCCAGTGCCTGAATTTCAGGATCGGTGTAGTAGTGTGCAATTAGAACTGCATCTTTTTCTTGAAGTAGTTTTTTGATGTTTGCGATGTGGGCCTGTTTCTGAGCGTCGCTCAATGGAACTGGCTTAGGCGGAAACGGGTAAACTGTATCGATTTTATCTAGTATATGACTCATTGCTCTTGCTCTACGCAACTTCTTCCGAGAATTAGAGTATTCTACACAGGACAGCGATTGGGATCAAAAAGGATTGGTTGCAAGCGGTGGCTAGCTAATGCTTAAAACGCATAAACAAGGCAATGCGTTGGCATCACTAACAAGATGAGTAAACACTAATCGGAATTGAATAGGTATAAAAAAGAGGCGCCTAAGCACCCCTATTTTGTTTTACAAGTGGGTTTTAGCCACTTTAGCCGAAGCACTGTTTGGGTACTCGGTTACGACTTGTTGGTAATATTTCTTAGCTTGCGTCGCGTTGTTGTTGCGCGCAGCTATGTCACCAAGCTTAACCAGTGCATCTGCTCGCTTGTTTGAGTCTTTGTAAGACACAACAGCAGCGAAGCTCTTCACCGCTTCTTTATCTTGCTTCTTAGCGAAATAAAGCTGGCCTAACCAGTAGTGTGAGTTAGGTGTGAAGGTAGAATCTGGGAAGTCTTTTTGAAACTTCTGGAATGCAGCGATAGCACCCGTGTAGTCTCGTTGCTTTAGAATCATATCTACAGCATTTTGATAAGCAGTTTGCTCATCCACATCAGTACTGAACGTACCAGAAGCGTCTTTAGAGCCTTCGCTCGCCGCCACTGCTACCGTTGCTGTTCCTGCTGCTTTCACCTCGCCTCTTACGCGGTCCAGTTCAATGAACAGTTCACGCTGACGCTCTAGCATTTGCTTCATATCGTAGCTGTTTCGTTCCAGCTCACCACGAAGTTCACTGATCTCCAGTGCCATGTCGTCGATTTGCTGTTGCATTTGAAGCTGAACGAGATTGCGATTTTGAAGCAGGCGCTCTAAACGCTCAATATCTGATTCGTTAGATGCTGATCGAGAGGAAGATGATGAATTGGTTGCGGTGCTATTGAGATCGGATACTGGAGCTGGTGCAGCGAACGCGGTGTTCGCTGCACTTGCCAGTAACGAAAGCAAAATGACTCGCTTTGTGTTACTGAACATGAGGCAATTCCTCAATTATATAGTCTACTAAAATTAGTAAACTAGTACTGCGCGACGGTTTTTAGCGTACACATCTTCAGATTGACCTAGAAGAAGTGGCTTCTCTTCACCGTAGCTTACGATAGAGATTTGGTCAGCTTGAACACCTAGAGCTTGTAGGTATTTCGCTACAGCTTGTGCACGACGCTCGCCAAGTGCGATGTTGTACTCAGGAGTACCGCGCTCATCAGCGTGACCTTCGATAGTAACGTTCATGTCAACGTTCTTAACTAGGTATGCTGCGTGAGCTGCTAGCATTTCTTCGTAATCGCCAGCGATAGTAGAGTTATCGAATGCGAAGTAGATTGTTTGAGTTTCACGTAGCGCTTGCTCTTTAAGCTCTTGCTCAGACAGTTGACCGTTAGCGTCAATTGGCGTTACAACAGTTGTGTCTACGTTGCCTTCTGAACCTGAAGTTGTTTGGTTGCTTTCTGTACCAGATGTTGCAGATGTTGCTTCATCAGTTGAGCTACATGCCGTTACTGCCATCACTGGTAGTGCAATCATCAAGCCTTTAAGAACTTTGTTAAGTTGCATCTTTTTTTCCTTACGTTATCAAACTTAGTTTCTACAGCGACTAAGAGTGCTATAGATAGTTAAATGCCACAATAGTTAACACTATCAATAGCTAAAAGAATATGTAATTTTTCCTAGAGGAACGGTGACCATGCAGGCGCTCTTACGCGTCCGTTAGTTGCCGGTAATCTAGCTTTAAAACGGCCATCGATAGAAACCATCGATAGTACATTTGTTTTGTTGTAAATAGAGCTATAGATAACCATACCTCCATTCGGTGCAATACTTGGAGACTCATCTAACAATGTTTTTGTTAATACTTGAACCGCACCGGTTTCCAAATCTTGCTTAGCCAAGTTAAAACCTGAGTTGCTGCGATTCACCATGATCATGAATCGACCATCAGGAGTGATCTGGCCACCTAAGTTTTGGCTACCTTGCCAAGTAATACGAGAAGTCGAATTATTGGACAAATTTACATTATAAATCTGTGGTTTACCACCACGATCCGATGTGAAAATAAGAGACTTGCCATCTGGGTGCCAGAATGGTTCAGTATTATTAGAACGGCCGCGGGTAATTTGAGTCAGCTTACGGCTAGCAAGGTCAAGTGTGTACACCTGAAGGCTGCCTGTTTTCGACAATACCAATGCCAATGTTTTACCATCTGGCGAGAATCTTGGCGCACCATTATGACGAGGGTATGACGTCACCTTCTCACGTTCACCAGTGTAAATATTCATGATGAATATTTCCGCTTGGCCATTTTGGAAACTCACATAAGCAAGCTTTTTACCGTCTGGTGACCATGCAGGTGACATCAGAGGTTGCTTAGAACGAAGGACTAAACGCTCGTTAAAGCCATCGTAGTCAGCAACACGCAGTTGGTATGGGTATTGGTCTTTGTCGTTCACAACTACGTAAGAGATACGAGTTAAGAACGCGCCTTTCTCACCGGTTAGCTCTTCATACACTAAGTCCGAGATACGGTGTGCATACTCTCTCAAGCGTTTACCAGGCACTGTCGCTTTCTTGTTGAACAACACGTGATCTTTAGAAAGTACCAATTGGCCTTCATCGCTTAGTGCGCGGCTTTGTCCTTTAGTCAGTTGACCACGAACAATGTCGATCAGTTGGTAGTTCACTACATACTGCCCTTCGGCATTTTTAGTGATGCTACCTGTTAGCAGTGAATCAACGCCTAGGTTAGTCCAAGCATCAAAATTCACCTCACCTTCGCTGTAAGGCGTTTGAGGCATTTTGCTAGTTGCTACTGGGCTGAATTTACCACTGCGTTGTAAGTCAGAAGCGATAACCGCTGATACATCGTGTGGCAATGGCTCTGCGCCTTCCCAACGGAAAGGTACAATAGCGATAGGTCTTGCAGAGTTAATACCGTCTGTAATAACCAGCTCCAGCGCTGCATGTGCAAACTGGCTGCTTGTAGCTATTAAGAAAACAAAACTCAGTAATAGTTTCTTTAACACAAGTTCGTCCTTTTACTCTGGTGATACAGTTAAGTTAATGTCTTTCAGTGAGTTCACAATGTCTGGGTCTTTAGGCAACGGGTAAGATTGCACTTGTGCCACCGCACGCTTGGTTGCTGCACACAAACGGCTATCGCCATCTAAGATACTCAAGCTACCCAATATCGCATTAGAGCCCGTTGGAATCAGCTTAAGGTTCACTCGACATGAGCGTCCTCGATAGCTGTCTTCTAACAACAGGTTCTGTTGAATCAGTTGGGTATAAATAGCACCGTAACGTTGCGCTTCATCACTAATAAATTGTTGTCTTGCTGAAGAGTTTTGAGTCGCTTCCGTTTCAAGGCCAGCAAAGATATCGTTCAATGCGGCTTCTTGTTGTTTACGCTCTTTTTCTGCTTTTGCTGCAGCTTCTTTAGCCTTACGGGCTTTCTCTGCTGCGGCTGCCGCTTCTTTCTCTTTCGCTATGCGTTGCTTTTCAGCGCGTTCAGCGGCTTCTTTCTCTTTACGAGCTTTGTCTGCTGCCTCTTTCGCGGCTTTTTCTTTTGCCACGCGTTCTTGTTCAGCTTTTGCGATTGCCGCTTCTTTGGCTTTACGCTCGTTCTCGGCTTTCACTAACGCTGCTTCTTTCAACTTGCGGTCAGCTTCTGCTTTAGCGGCTTTCTTTTGCTCTTGCTGTAAACGCGCTTCTTCAGCTTTGCGTTGCTTCTCTTTCTCAACTCGGCGCTTTTCAGCTTCACGAGTCGCTTTAGCTTCTTTCGCCTGCTGTTCTTTTAGCTTGCGAATATTTTCTTCTTCAGCTTTACGATTCTTTTCAAGTCGTTCGCTTTCACGTCTTAGTTTGTCTAGACGTTCTTGCTCTTTCTTGCTCGCCGCTTCTCTTTGTTGACGAATCTGTTGAGCTTGCTGGCGAACCAACTGAGGATCAATCACCACAGCTTGAACCATCTGCCCTGTAGGCTTTGGCTCTGACATCGTGAAATCCGCTCCCCAAATGAGCGCAACGAATAAAATGACGTGCAGCCCAAGAGAAATAAGAAGCGGTGATCTGAAATTATTGGATTTTTTATTATTCGCTTTCATGAATGCTACGGAGCTATTCCCTTATATCCGTTAAAAGGCCAACCTTTGGCACACCTGCACGGCTTAATTCATCAAGTAATAAAACCACTTCAGCGTATGGCGTTGCGGCATCACCACCAACCGCCACTGGAGAGTTTGGCTTCAAAGACAACTCAGCTTTCACTCGGACGATAATATCTTCCATAGATAAGCCACGCTGTACTTCTTCGTCATTAACGCTCAAACCAAGTTCACCGTCTTTGTTCACTTCAACGATGATGAAACTTGCGTTGTCGTCACCCAATAGGTCTTGTGCCGATTTAGCCGTTGAAGCCTGAGGCAATTCAACGTCAACGCCTTGAGTAACAAACGGCGAAGTCACCATAAAAATGATCAGCAAAACAAGCATAACGTCGATGTAAGGTACAACGTTAATCTCTGCTGTCATTTTGCGTTTTTTAGGTTGGTATCCAGCCATCTATTATTCCCTGCCAGCCATCGCTTGACGGTGAAGAATACTGTGGAACTCTTCAGAGAAAGTCGCGTAGTTGTGCTCTAACTTGCCTACTCGGCTGCTGAAGCGGTTGTACGCCATTACCGCTGGAATCGCAGCAAATAGACCCATTGCCGTTGCGATCAGTGCTTCTGCAATACCAGGCGCAACCATTGCGAGCGTCGCTTGCTTCACTTCACCTAATGCGATGAATGAGTGCATGATGCCCCAAACCGTGCCAAATAGGCCGATGTATGGGCTGATAGAACCAACGGTCGCTAAGAAAGGTAAGTTAGTTTCTAGTTCATCGACTTCGCGAGCAACGGCAACGCGCATCGCACGGCCAGTGCCTTCCATGATGAAGTCAGGTGATGTTGCATTCGATTTACGAAGGCGAGCGAACTCAGTAAAGCCTGCGTAGAAAATTTCTTCAGTACCAGAAAGCTCGTCTTTGCGTTTATTGCTCTCTTGATACAATTTAGCAAGATCAACGCCTGACCAAAATTTGTCTTCAAACACTTCTGTTTGTTTAGAAGCTTTAGATAACACTTTACTTCTTTTTATGATCATCGCCCAAGAAACAACAGACATGCCCATAAGAGTCAGCATGACCATCTTAACTAGTAAACTAGCTTCTAAAATTAGGCCTAAGATTGAGATTTCAGCAGTCACTATTCGTTAGCTCCGTAAGAATAAATGTTGGCATTGCCTTTGGTTTCATTTTTTGATTGTCGATACATGCTACCTTAACCATTGCTTTACACAATGCTTTGCCATCAGGATTTACGATCTCTTGACAGAAGACCAAGGTAGCTCGCTTCAACTCGTAAATATTTGTAATGACTTGTAAAGAATCATCAAGACGCGCGCCTTGAATAAAATCAATGTCCATATGTCGGACTACAAAACCGATGTTTTGTTCTAACAATACTTGCTGAGAAACGCCAATTGAGCGCAACATCTCAGTTCGAGCGCGTTCGAAAAACTTAAGATAGTTTGAATGGTATACAACGCCACCCGCATCGGTGTCTTCGTAATACACTGTCACTGGCCACGTAAATGGCTTAGATAATCCCTGCAATTTGATACCACAATCCCAAACGATAAAGATCTCACTATAACCTAACTCCTTATCATTAATAGTATATCGCTGTGAATTTTTTGATTTGAGAGACGAAAAAAAAGGCCATCTGTATAAGATGACCTCTTTTTGGCTAAAAACCCAACAAGTATAAAGATTCACGTTGTTATGAACCTAAATCCTTTGCCTTTTATAGAAGGCGCAGCGTCGTTAGGTAGAGCAAAATTGTGAGTGAAACATATGGGCTAAACAGTAGCTGCCACATCCAAGCTCTTGGCTTAAATCCGATACCGTAAACCATGCTTGAGCATACTGCCCAAATGAACATTGGCCCGATGATCGCGTTAAAGCCACCGATGCTTGTCGCATACGCTTCAGGATCCCACATCACTAAACCCACATGCATGAAACCCAATACTAGGGATAAGGCTCTAAGCAGAGTCTTATCCATTGGTTGATGCAGCTTAGCGATTTGCTCTGCGAGATTACTCACTGTCTTTGTCCATCATTTCTGAATGCTCTAGCCATAGAGCATTGATGATGCCGAATGCACATGCTAGAAGTACACCCAAAATCCATGCGAAATACCACATAAAATTTCTCCTAAGTTATTTAACTTCTAGCTTAGTAAGCTGAAACGTCGTTATCTTCGATGTGTTTCTTATCTAGACGACCGAACATTTTGTAGTATGTCCAAGTTGTGTAGCCAAGAATCACAGGAACCATCACCGCCGCAACGACAGTCATAAGACCAAGCGTTAGCTCACTCGCTGTTGAATCCCACATAGTCAAGCTTTGGTTAGGGTTCAGGCTTGATGGCATTACGAATGGGAACATTGCAAAACCAGCCGTTAAAATAACACCAGCGTTCGATAGGCTTGAGAACAAGAATGCGAAACCACCACGCTCAAAGCGAGATGCAATCACAGCAAGCAGTGGCATTGCTACACCAAGGATCGGCGCAGCCCACATTGCTGGATATGTTTCGAAGTTTGTCATCCAAGCACCCACTTGAAGTGATACTTCTTTGTTTAGTGGGTTTGAGTCAGCAAACGTATCGATAGTGCTCGTAATTACATAGCCTTCGATAGATTGAACCCAGAAACCACCAATAACGAACAGAGCAATAGCAATTAGGCCAGTGATCTGAGCAACGTTACGAGCACGAGCGTGCAGTGCTTCTGTTGTCTTCATTTGAAGCCATGTTGCACCTTGCATCACGAACAACATTAGCGCCAACACACCACATAGCAATGCAAATGGGTTAAGCAGAGCGAAGAACGTACCATGGTACTTAGACATCATAAATTCGTTCAGTTCAAATGGAACACCTTGTAGTAGGTTACCAAATGCCACACCGAAAATGATTGGTGGTACTGCGCCACTAAAGCAAAGTGCGTAGTCCCAAGTTTTGCGCCATTTTGGATCTTCGATCTTAGAGCGGTAGTCAAGTGCAAGTGGACGTAACCAAAGCGCTGCTAACGTCACGTACATTGCGAAGTAGAAGCCAGAAAACGACGTTGCGTAAACCAGTGGCCATGCAGCAAACAATGCACCACCCGCAGTGATAAGCCAAACTTGGTTACCATCCCAGTGAGGGGCAATCGTGTTTAGCATAATACGACGTTCAGTGTCGCTCTTACCGATAACAGATGACAGAGCGGCAACACCCATATCAAAGCCATCAGTTACGGCGAAACCAACCAGTAGAACACCGATCAATACCCACCAAATAAGTCGTAAGCTTTCGTAATCAAACATAATATTCCCTCACTTATACTTCAACTGAACGGCTAACTTTGTCTTCAACAGAGTTATCGTTTTGTTCGAAGTGGTAACGGCCTGTCTTCAAGCTACTTGGACCTTTACGTGCGAATTTCAGCATTAGGTAAACTTCAGCAATCAAGAACACTGTGTAAAGTGCCAGGATAGCGAATAGAGAAGTCCAAAGCTGTCCAATAGTCAGTGCTGATGCAGCAACGTTAACCGGTAGGATTTCACCAACCGCCCATGGTTGACGACCAAACTCAGCAACGAACCAACCTGCTTCAATCGCAATCCAAGGAAGTGGGATTGAGAATAGCGCAGCTTTAAGTACCCATGGTTTCTGTTCGATTTTCTGACGACACGTTTGAACAAACGCAGCACCGAATACAAACAGCATGATGAAGCCACAAGCAACCATCAGACGGAATGACCAGAATAGAGGCCAAACTGTTGGGATAGAATCATCCGCAGCCATTTGGATTTGGTCTTCTGTTGCATCAACAACGTCGTCTGTGTAGCGCTTAAGAAGTAGACCGTAACCTAGGTCACCTTTCACTTCGTCGAACGCAGCCATGTTTTCTTCAGACTTATCGCCTGCACGTAGCTTTTCAAGCAGCTCGTACGCGTACATACCAGTACGGATACGATCAACGTGGTCATCACGTAGGTCACGTAGGCCCGTTACTTCAGTATCAAGCGAACGCGTTGCGATGATACCCATTACGTAAGGAATTTTTATTGCGTAGTCAGTATCCATTGTTTCTTGGTTTGGAATACCAAAAACAGTAAATGCGGCTGGTGCTTCTTCAGTGTGCCACTCTGCTTCAATAGCTGCTAGCTTCACTTTTTGAACTTCACCAAGCTCGTAACCAGATTCATCACCTAGCACGATTACTGACAGGATCGCTGCCATACCGAAAGATGCTGCAATCGCGAAAGAGCGACGAGCAAAGGCAAGGTCACGACCTTTAAGAATGTAGTATGAGCTGATACCAAGGACGAACATTGCACCCGTTGTGTAACCAGACGCTACTGTGTGTACGAATTTAACCTGTGCTACTGGGTTTAGTACAACTTCAGCGAAGCTCACCATTTCCATACGCATAGTTTCAAAGTTAAATTCCGCACCCACTGGGTTTTGCATCCAGCCATTAGCTACCAAGATCCAAAGCGCAGAGAAGTTAGAACCAAGTGCTACTAACCAAGTTACCGCTAAGTGTTGACGCTTCGACAATCTGTCCCAACCGAAGAAGAAAAGACCAACAAAAGTAGACTCTAGGAAGAATGCAACAAGCGCTTCGATAGCCAGCGGAGCACCAAAGATGTCGCCAACATAGTGAGAATAGTAAGACCAGTTAGTACCGAACTGGAACTCCATGGTTAAGCCTGTCGCTACACCAAGAGCAAAGTTAATACCAAACAATTTACCCCAGAACTTAGTCATGTCCTTGTAAATTTGCTTGCCAGTCATTACATAAACTGACTCCATAATGGCAAGTAGAAATGCCATACCTAGTGTCAGTGGAACAAATAGGAAGTGATACATCGCTGTAAATGCAAACTGCAATCGCGACAGATCAACAACATCAATCATGGTAACTCCTTTGTGTCGGCTGAATGACACTTGTGTGATTAATCACCGCAAAAATCCATGTTAAAACAATTTGTGTAATTGTTATTACAAATTGAAATTTGTAGCAAAAACGTACCGTTATAGTTAGATTATTGTTAAGCATGAGCTAATATAGCTGGCGCTAATATTACTGGTAAAATCAGTATGTTTCAAAAGGTTTATAGGAGAACCTTGCGTTGATTTGTATCAATTTTATTCGAGCAAATTAGAGTTATTTTTGAACAATCATGATTAAAATCACACCAATTTAGCCTCAGTTAATAACAGCGCATGATATCTGTGACAAAAGCTCAGCACCGCCTCAACATACGAATTACAACTACCTATAAAGTATTAACAAAAAATATGACAACTTATTTCATTTTTTGTTAGCCAAATCAAACCTGCAATCAAAGTTTTCATTTTTGATGACCGCTATTCAGTCTTTTTATCGACTCGCTCAAAGAGTTGTTATTCAATAAAAAGCAAAAAATCCCAGCGCTTATGCAACTGGGATCTTTAAAAATGAATAATTTAACGATTAGACGGCTTATCTATTCCGAAGTGTAAATACGCTCTGTCGGTCGCGATTCGTCCTCTTGGGGTTCTTTGTAGGTAACCTTGTTGAATCAAGTAAGGTTCTAACACATCTTCAATGGTGTCTCTCTCTTCACCAATCGCGGCAGCCATGTTGTCGATACCAACCGGACCACCACCAAACTTCTCCATAATCGCCAGCAGAAGCTTTCTATCCATGTAGTCGAAACCTTTAGCATCGACATCCAACATGTTTAGCGCTTTGTCAGCAACCTCTGGACAAATATGCCCGTCGCCTTTTACTTCCGCATAATCACGAACACGGCGCAGTAGACGGTTAGCAATACGTGGCGTACCACGAGCTCGGCGAGCAACTTCTAGCGCCCCTTCGGACTCCATAGAAAGACCAAGGCAATCTGCACTGCGCTGAACGATATTTTGTAGGTCTTCAACCTTGTAGTACTCAAGACGCTGAGTAATACCGAAACGGTCACGTAACGGCGATGTCAGTGAGCCAGCACGAGTGGTTGCGCCAATCAAAGTAAAAGGAGGAAGGTCGATCTTGATAGAGCGTGCCGCTGGGCCTTCACCAATCATGATATCTAATTGGTAGTCTTCCATTGCTGGGTACAACACCTCTTCAACTACAGGGCTTAAGCGGTGAATCTCATCGATGAACAGCACATCATTTTCTTCAAGGTTGGTCAGCAATGCCGCCAAGTCACCTGCTTTTTCTAGAACAGGGCCTGAAGTCGTACGAATGTTGACGTCCATTTCATTGGCAACAATGTTCGCCAATGTGGTTTTACCCAAGCCTGGAGGGCCAAATATCAACAGATGGTCGAGCGCCTCGTTACGCAGTTGTGCCGCTTTGATGAAAATCTCCATCTGGCCACGAACGTGATCCTGACCTTGATAGTCAGCAAGTGCTTTAGGGCGTATTGCGCGATCAATGACATCTTCATCTTTGAATACTGGGTTATCCGGTGCAATAAGGCGATCGGCTTCAATCATAAATTCTGCTATTCCTAACTATGCTCTTGTTGACTCTGCGCTTCTTGACTCTGTGTAAAGGCAAAGTGAATGAGTCTATTTTGTCGAACAAGTATATTGGGTATTAAACCATCGATTTCAGAGCTTCGCGAATCAACTGTTCGCTGGTCATGCCATCTTTAGCCACTTGAGAAACCACCTTAGAAGCTTGAGTCGGCTTGTAGCCTAATGCAAGTAGTGCACTTACCGCTTCTTCTTCCGCGTCGTGAACGGTAGGCATAGAATCAATCGGAGCTGCATCCGTCGCTGGAGTAAATAGGTCACCTGCGCCCCACCCTTTCAGGCGGTCTTTCATTTCAACAACCAGACGTTCAGCGGTTTTCTTACCCACACCCGGAAGTTTAACCAGCGTCGAGATGTCTTCACGCTCAACACTCTGCACAAATTGACTAGCTGTCATGCCTGAAAGTATGCCAAGGCCAAGCTTAGGACCCACACCGTTTGCTTTGATCACTTCACGGAACAGCGCACGCTCTTTAACCGTGTTAAAACCATAAAGTAACTGCGCGTCTTCACGTACAACAAAGTGCGTGTAGATGATTGCCTCTTCGCCTACGTTTGGTAATTCGTAAAAACAGCTCATTGGCATTTGAACTTCATAGCCAAC
Organism: Vibrio sp. OPT18; assembly: GCF_015163615.1. NCBI lineage: Bacteria > Pseudomonadati > Pseudomonadota > Gammaproteobacteria > Vibrionales > Vibrionaceae > Vibrio > Vibrio sp. OPT18. The sequence goes on along the minus strand of NZ_JADDYK010000075.1, from coordinate 80,832 downwards.
GCCACTCACTTCGATTAGTAATTCTGGTGGCTGTTTTTCTATTAATGTACCGCGTAGACGTCCGATCACAATTCACTCTCTTGATGGAATATAATTTGAGGGACAGAATATAAAAGAACTGGATGCTTATCCAGTTCTTTGTGTTTATTAGGATGATTTATTTAAGCTTGCTTAGCTTGGGAAACCACGCTGTTTAAGCTTTCGACCAGTTCTTTTACTGAGGTGACATGCCCGGTCAGTTCAGAACCATAATTAGCGACTAAACCTGACACGGATTTGGTTTCTGCAACGCTCTGTGCCACTTCTGAACTGGCGAGATCGAGTTCTTTCAATGAGCTCATCTGCATCGCCATAATATTAGTCAGTTGATTAACGTCAGTCGAGATAGTCTGAACCTCGGAGATAATGCCGTTCATTTCATTAGCCGTGGTTTCAATGATTGCTCTGCCATGCTCCACTTCTTCTTTACTTCGGTCTAATAAGGTTCGAATTTCTATCGCGGAGTGACTACTTTTCGCCGATAGCTCTCTCACTTGGTCAGCGACGACAGCAAAGCCTCGTCCTTGCTCCCCGGCGCGTGCTGCTTCTATTGCTGCATTGAGTGCTAATAGGTTGGTTTGCTCAGCAACCGAGGTAATCAAGTCCGCGACTTTCATGATCTCTTGATTACTTTGAATGATCTGGGTGATTGCACTGGTTGAGGCTTCTAGTGATTCTGAGCTCTTCTGCGCTTTCGTTCCCACAGCTTCACTGCGCTCTTTCAGTTCACCCACGAATGAATTGGATTCTTCGATGCCTTGAGTCATTTGATGCAGTTGTTGGCTCATCTGTTCTGCTGCACTCGCCTGAGATTCGCAATTGATGTTCAACACTTCAACTTGAGCATGTAGGTCTTGAGACTGCTGGTCTAAATGAACAGATACGCCCTGTAAGCTTTCAGAGTTTGAGTTCGCTTGGTCAAGGACAATGGAAAGGCGACCTTCACTTTGCGTCGCTTGATTGGCAATCTGTTGGCTTTCCGAAATCGCATCCTCTGCCATTTCAATCGCCACTTCTTTTTGCTTAGCAGTAAAGGCTTGAGCAATACAAATGACCACCAGCGGCATGATCACACCAGACCACGTTTCAACCACTATGGCTTCCGGAGTAAGTACTAACTGCGGAAATTCAAAGCCATCAAGATGAGCTGAAGTCATCACCAATGAAA
>NZ_JADDYK010000075.1:43569-79574 GCF_015163615.1 Vibrio sp. OPT18 | reverse complement strand
CGCCAATCACTAACCCGCTCCATACAAGGGCGACAATTCGAGTTCCTGACAGGAAAAAAGCAACCACTAACAACGGCACCCAATAAGCCTGAGTAGACTCAACCACACCACCGCTTTGATAGATGATATTCAGGGCGTGCACCGCCATGCCGACAAAGCCAAAGTTCAATGCCAAACTAGGCTTGCGGGTAATGCGTAATAAAAGCGCAGAGACTAATTCAAAGGCGATAAGAAATATGGAAGTGGCAATCAGCAGTTGCTCTTCATGCTTGGTCCACTTGATGAGGCTGTAGACACCCACGAAGAATGCGATAAAAGTGAAGAGTAATAAGATATCGGCTTGTCTGACTTCGTTGCTATTCCATCCATTACTTTTGGGTAGAAACAGCGCGCGCCACAACTTGATTGGGTTCATCAGTGATCATCCTTGATTAACTTGTAAGACCTCCGACCAATGTTAATAACATGTTAAATAATACACAATGTTATTATCTGGGTTCTGTTCGAAAGATCTCATTTCATCAAGGATTTAGGGGCGTATTGTTTTGATATGAGCCAAACGAGGCGTCAGGCTCATGTAATGCAAGCTTATAGAAAGCACAGAGATGGGATTAACGGTAGCGCCCTTTTCTCGCGCCTGTCGCTTTACCTGCCAGTGCAACCAAGGTTTTATTGGTGTTGGCGTGAGTGATCGCTACGCCTAGAGCATCGGCAGCGTCGGCCTGTGGTTTGGCAGGCAACTTAAGCATGCTCATCACCATATTCTGCACCATCGACTTGTCAGCACCACCATTGCCTGTCACCGCTTGTTTGATTAAACGAGCCGCATATTCATGAACGGGGAGATCCGCATTTACCGCTGCCACTATCGCGCTGCCACGCGCTTGTCCCAGCTTAAGTGCAGAATCCGCATTCTTCGCCATGAAGACCTGCTCTATCGCAAACACATCCGGCTGAAACTGAGTGATGATCTCGCTCACACCGGCGTAGATTTGTTTGAGTCGGCCCGGCAGTTCTTTTTCAGAGGTGCGAATACAACCGCTACCTAAGTAATATAGATGGCGACCATTTTGACGAATCACGCCATAGCCGGTAATACGCGAGCCAGGGTCAATCCCTAAGATAATAGACATAACTTCAATACTGATTATTTATACATGCTTTATGAGCTTAGTATATCGAACGCAAAAAAAAATGCCCGTCAAATTAACGGGCATTTTCTAATTTACTGGCAAGTCTTGGCTAATTAATTAAGAGCTCTCTATCAAGTAGGAGCTCTTCATCAACAAGAAAAGATAACAGGCTTACGCTTGCTCTTTTTTCTCTGCCAATTTAACTGCGATTGCTAGCTCTTCCAGTGATGCTGGGTTCGCTAGGCTTGGCGCGTCTGTTAGTAGACATGCTGCAGCTGTTGTTTTCGGGAATGCGATAACGTCACGGATGTTCTCTGTACCACAAAGCAGCATTGCTAGACGGTCAAGACCGAATGCTAGACCAGCGTGTGGTGGCGTACCGTACTTAAGCGCTTCAAGTAGGAAGCCGAACTTCTCTTGCTGCTCTTGTGCTTCGATACCTAGGATACCGAATACCGCTGTTTGCATTTCTGCGTTGTGAATACGTACAGAACCGCCGCCTACTTCGTAGCCGTTGATTACCATGTCGTATGCATCAGAATTGGCTGCTGCTGGGTTCGCTTTAAGCTCTTCCGCGTTCACACCTAGTGGTGATGTGAATGGGTGGTGCATTGCGTGTAGGTTACCTTCACCGTCTTCTTCGAACATTGGGAAGTCAACAACCCACAGTGGAGCCCATGCAGATGTGTCTGTTAGCTCTAGATCAGTACCTAGTTTAAGACGAAGTGCGCCCATTGCTTCAGCAACGATGCCCGCTTTGTCTGCGCCGAACAGAATGATATCGCCAGATTCAGCTTGAGTGCGATCTAGAATACCGTTGATTACGTCCTCGCTTAGGAATTTAGCAACTGGAGATTGAATACCTTCCATGCCTGCAGCACGGTCGTTAACCTTCATCCAAGCTAGGCCTTTCGCGCCGTAGATGTTTACGTGTTCAGCGTAACCGTCGATTTGCTTACGAGTTAGCTTAGCACCACCTGGAACACGGATAACTGCTACGCGACCTTTTTCGTCGTTAGCTGGGCCAGAGAATACCTTGAATTCAACGTCTTTAACCAAGTCAGCAACGTCAACTAGCTCTAGTGGGTTACGTAGATCTGGCTTATCAGAACCGAAACGACGAATCGCTTCAGAAAAAGGCATTACTGGGAATTGACCCAGTTCAACATCTAGAAGTTCTTTCCACATATCGTGAACAAGCTTCTCAGTCACGTTACGTACTTCTTGAGAAGTCATGAAAGATGTTTCGATATCGATTTGAGTAAATTCAGGCTGACGGTCAGCACGTAAATCTTCATCACGGAAACATTTAACGATTTGGTAGTAACGGTCAAAACCAGACATCATCAGCAGTTGCTTGAACAGCTGAGGAGATTGAGGAAGTGCGTAGAAGCTACCTTTGTGAACACGGCTTGGTACTAGGTAGTCACGAGCACCTTCTGGTGTCGCTTTTGTTAGTACTGGCGTTTCGATGTCTAGGAATAGGTTCTCATCTAGGAAACGACGAACGAAGCTAGAAGCACGTGCACGAAGCTTGATACGGTCGCTCATTTCTGGACGACGAAGATCGATGTAACGGTACTTAAGACGCTGCTCTTCAGAGTTCGTTTGGTTGAAGTCTAGTGGAAGCGCTTCTGAACGGTTGATGATCTCTAGACCAGTCGCGTAAAGTTCTACTTCACCAGTAGCCATGTCTTTATTTACTTGGCTGTCCGGACGAACACGTACTTCACCAGTAAACTTGATACAGAATTCATTACGCAGTTGGTTAGCGATCGGGAAGATATCTTTCATATCTGGATCGACAACAACCTGAACGATGCCTTCACGATCACGCATATCAATAAAGATAAGACCGCCTAAATCACGGCGACGGTTTACCCAGCCGCACAATTCTACAGTTTGTCCCGCCAGGGACTTGTTCAGGTTACCACAGTAATGGGTACGCATAATGAATTTCCCAATCTCTTAATTATTTACTAATTTCCAAGCTGTCAGTGGTCATTCCACACAACAGAGCAAAGGAACATTTATACGCGGAAACTCGCTTAAAATCGACCTTCCACATTCGAATTTATTGTGTTTTATCTGGCTTTGCTGCTTTTTAGCCCATCAAGTGCGCAAAGATTCATCAAAACCGAAAAAATTGCGATAATTATATCTCGAAAGTACCTTAATCAGCAAAACTCTCGTAAAGTAGATTTTCATTTCAACCCAAAAACTTTTTGTAATGACTGATGGCGTGATGGATAACGGTGTAATAGATGGATAATCGTGTAATAACAACAGAAACTTTACCTCTAAGACTTGGATTAACCATGTGGTCTCACTCTGAGTGGCAAAGTCAGTTCTACGGTAAAGGCACCAAGCCTGCCGAACGCTTGGAAAAATACACCCAAGTTTTCCATACCGTTGAGGGCAACACCACCTTTTACGCGACGCCGAGTATGTCTACCGTTCATAATTGGAAAGCCGCCAGTCACGATGACTTCAAGTTCACCTTCAAATTGCCCAAGTTCATCACCCACCAGCAGCAACTCAGGCACTGCCAAGCAGAGCTCAAAGAGTTCTTGATGACCATGTCGCCACTGCACGATCGCATTGGTCAATGGACGATTCAGCTGCCGCACAGTTTTGAGCCCAGCATGCTGCCTGCCCTACAAAAGTTTTGCACCTTATTCCCAAAAGATATGCAGCTCGGCGTCGAAGTTCGACACTTGGGTTTCTTTGACAAGGGCGATGCGGAAAAACGCTTCAACCAATGGCTGGTTGAGGAAGGCATCAATCGCATCATTATGGACAGCCGCCCCGTTTTCTCTGCGCCACCCACCACAGAAGCGGTGATCGATGCGCATCAGAAAAAACCGCGTGTTCCTGTTCATGCAATTGCGACCGCCAATAACCCAATGATTCGATTTATTGGTCACCCAGACCAAGAACCTAATATTGAGTTTTTTAAGCCTTGGTTTGCCAAAATCCCAAACTGGCTTAATGAAGGCAAGCAGCCCTATTTAATGATCCACACCCCAGACAATAACCACGCACCTGAACTTGCGATTGCTATCTATAAACGACTACAAAAGCAAGTCTCTGAAAATACATCATTATTACTGCCCGATCTGGCTCAGTTTCCGGCTCAAAAAGGCAACCATCAAATCTCGATGTTTTAACCCATCACCTATAAGTAACTTCGAACCTTGAGCTAAATCTCAGTTTTCGTGACAGTGGCGCTTTTTTTACGTAAAATACGTCCCCTTTTATTTGGTACGAATTTTGTGCCAATTACGCTGACTGTCGAGAGAAAATGCTATGAGCAACACAGACAATATCTTTTCCGCTCCTATTGATAAAATTGGAGACTTCACCTTTGATGCAAGGGTTGCTGAAGTATTTCCGGATATGATTCAACGTTCGGTGCCTGGCTATAGCAATATCATCTCTGCAATCGGCATGCTGGCTGAGCGCTTTGTAAAGCCACATTCAAATATTTACGACCTTGGCTGCTCGCTTGGTGCTGCGACACTTTCTATGCGTCGTCACATTCAGCAAGAAGGCTGCACGATTTTCGCGATCGATAATTCAGAAGCCATGGTTGAGCGCTGCAAGTTGCACGTTAATGCTTACCGCAGTGACACTCCGGTAGAAGTGATTGAAGCAGACATCCGTGAAGTGGAAATCAAAGACGCTTCTGTTGTGGTGCTTAACTTTACGCTGCAATTTCTTTCTCCGGACGACCGTTACGCTCTGCTTGAGAAAATTCATGCTGGTTTGCGCCCAGGCGGGATCTTAATCCTGTCAGAAAAATACGTATTCGAAGATGAAAGCTCAAATGAACTGCTTATCGACCTGCACCATGATTTCAAACGTGCTAACGGCTACAGCGAGCTAGAAGTAAGTCAGAAACGCAGCGCAATTGAAAACGTGATGCGCCCAGATTCGATCCCTGTTCACAGAGAGCGATTTGATAAGATTGGCTTCTCAAGCAGCGAAGTCTGGTTCCAATGTTTCAACTTTGGTTCAATGTTCGCGATAAAGTAAACATTTGCAATTACGTAACCGTCGCGACACCGTTAGCACGTACTAAAATGTCATCCTCAAGAGCGAGGAACGAGCGAGATGGGGGATCTCTTATCAAACACGATAAACGAGATTCCCTAGCATGTTTGTCCATACTCTTAATGGAGTGACAAATTTAATTTCTACACCACCAACTCAGTGAAAACCTATGTTTAATTTTGCCAATTTTTATCAACTTATTGCCCAAGATACTCGCCTTCAGCCGTGGCTAAATGTCCTGCCACAGCAACTGACCGATTGGCAAAATGCAGAGCACGGTGACTTTGACCGCTGGCTACGTGCACTAAACAAGATTCCACAAGGTGTGCCAGACCAAGTTGACCTGAAAAACTCAGTAACGATTGGTAGCTCAACACCGTTTCACACTGGCGAGCTTAAAAAGTTAGAAAGCCTATTAAAGACGTTCCACCCATGGAGAAAGGGCCCTTACACGGTTCACGATATTCATATCGATACTGAATGGCGCAGTGACTGGAAATGGGATCGTGTGCTTCCACATATCTCTCCATTAAAAAACCGTTCGGTTCTCGATGTAGGTTGTGGCAATGGTTACCACATGTGGCGCATGCTGGGTGAAGGTGCTCGCTTAACGGTTGGTATCGATCCTTCTCACCTATTCTTGGTTCAGTTTGAAGCGATTCGTAAGTTGATGGGTGATGACCAACGAGCTCACCTTTTACCTCTAGGTATCGAGCAGCTGCCAAAGCTAGAAGCCTACGACACGGTATTCAGCATGGGCGTACTTTACCATCGTCGTTCACCACTGGACCACTTGATTCAACTAAAAGACCAATTGCTGTCTGGCGGTGAACTGGTTCTTGAAACCTTGGTTATCGAAGGCGACGAAAATGCGGTACTGGTTCCTGTTGACCGTTACGCGCAAATGAGAAACGTCTACTTCTTCCCTTCAGCTCGCGCACTGAAACGCTGGCTAGAACAAGTTGGTTTTGAAGACGTACGAATCGTTGACGAAAATGTCACGACAATTGGTGAACAACGCACCACAGAATGGATGACACACAACTCTCTTCCAGATTACCTCGATCCGAACGATCCAAGTAAAACGGTTGAAGGTCACCCTGCACCGAGACGTGCGATTCTGGTAGCAACAAAACCATAGATTTACTGCCCACAAAGCAGTGGCATATTGAGTAAATAAAGCACAAGCCTATTAAGGCAGCACAACAATTGCTTGCATGGTCAAAAAGCCACCGTTAATTTCGCGGTGAACTTTGCTTCCTGAGCTCACGAATTGAACAAAAATTGACTTATGTTTAATAAGTGAGCTATTTCAAATAGCAATAATTGGCGTAGCGCTCACATTGCGATTCAATATGACCAGACTCTTACAATAGGATGCTTCACGCATCCTTTTTTGTGGGCTAAACTTCTAAATAGTCTGAACTATTCTCTAATTCTCAAAGGTTTTTTTTATGTTTAAGCGATTATCGCCTATTGTGGCGGTTGGTTTGCTCTCTGGTTGTACCCTCACGAACGGTGCTACCTACCACCAAGAAACTCTCGACGCTATTTCCCGCTCAGAGACAAACATCGCAAATAAGGTTCAAAATCTTGAACTGCAACTAAGCAATCAAAGTGACTATATTGAAAGCTTAGAAGACGAAATCACTACCCTTTCTAATCAATTAGATACCCATCTAACGAGCATGGAACACAAGGTTATCGAAGAGCTAGAGGAAGAAGAACCGGTCGCTGTTGCCGTTGCTCCTATCGCTCCTATATCACAACCGACTATCCTTGGCGGCATCGAAAAAGTGTCTATCGACTCTATCAAGCAAAGCTTTGATGCACGTGTAGATACTGGCGCAACCACCTCTTCTTTAAACGCTGTCGATATCAAAGAATTCGAACGTAACGGCAAGAACTGGGTTAAATTTCACCTAGACGACAAAGCCCAAGCTGAAGAAGACCAGAAATGGATTGAAGCGCCTGTTGTACGTTATGTAAAAATCCGTCAATCAACCAATGATCAAGCAGAACGTCGAGCTGTGATCGAATTATGGGTGAAAGTTGGAAAAATCCATGAAAAAGCGCAGTTTACATTGGCGGATCGCTCTCAAATGAGTCACCCTGTATTACTAGGGCGCGAATTTATCAAAGACATAGCGCTAGTAGATGTAAGTAAAAAGTACGTACAAACGGAAGTTAAATAACAATAGTAGGGTAAGCTATGACGTCAAGAATTCCATTTTATATCTCTATATTCCTGCTTATCGTGGCAGGTATAGCACTGAGTATGTTCAGACATACGACCTACGGTGTACCTTGGACTCCAGGGGAAACCAGACAAGTTTGGGACGTTGAAGCTCGCATCGAGTTCAACGCAGTAGGCAAAGAAGCAAAAGTTTCCTTAGCAGCTCCTCATACTCAGTCTAACTACACACTTATCGGCGAATCGGCTTCATCGCCAGGTTACGGTATCTCTTACTTGAATACCGAATCAGGTCGCCGCGCAGAGTGGTCTATTCGATACGCAGATGGCCCTCAAACCATCTACTACAAAACACAATTCCTAGTCGACAACCAAGCAAAAGTTGATGCTATCGCACCAGAAGGTGAAGTCTCGCAACCAAGCTTCGACGGCCCTGAAGAAGCGGCTTCTCTTGCATTGATTGATAGAGCGACAAAACGTTCTGCAGACAATATCACTTTTACCCGTGAGCTCATCAAAACACTTAATGATCCAGACAGCCAAAACTCAGCGCTGATTCTGAACAACATGACCAAAGTGGAAGCGACACACAAGCTACTTTCAGCGGCGAAAATACACAACAAAGTGGTTGGTGTTATCGAGCTAGAAGATGGTCGTCGTCGTCAGTCGATTCAAAACATGATTCAGATCTGGGATAACGACGAGTGGGTTCTATTCTCTCCTGAATCAAGCGAACAACAAGTTCAACCAAACCTGCTCATCTGGGACGAATCAAACGTTTCTCTACTGGATGTTGTTGGCGGTCAGAACAGTAAAGTTCACTTCTCTATGATTGCTCAAGAGGTTTCACCAACGGAAGCAACCAATAGTAAAGTCTCTGCTGATCAACTATTAAACCTTTCAATTCACAGCCTACCGTTAGAAGAGCAAGCGATGTTTAAAACCATCATGCTGATTCCTATTGGTGCTCTGATTGTTGTGTTCCTACGTGTCATCATCGGTCTGAAAACGTCTGGTACGTTCATGCCAGTACTGATTGCGGTAGCCTTTGTACAAACACAGCTGGTAACGGGTATTGTTGGCTTCCTACTTATCGTAGGTACAGGTCTGATTATTCGAAGTTACTTGTCCAAACTCAACTTGCTCTTGGTAGCCAGGATATCCGCCGTAATCATCACGGTAATCATGATTATCTCTGTGTTTACTGTGGTCGCGTTTAAAGTGGGTCTGACTGAAGGTCTATCTATTACGTTCTTCCCAATGATTATCCTATCTTGGACTATCGAACGTATGTCTATCCTATGGGAAGAAGAAGGCGCGAAAGAAGTAATGCTGCAAGGTGGTGGCTCTCTATTCACTGCAGTTCTTGTTTACTTAGGCATGACTAACCCGTTCATTCAGCACTTAACGTTTAACTTTATTGGTTTACAACTTGTTATTCTAGCGACCATCTTGCTACTAGGTAACTACACAGGATACCGTCTAACCGAGCTTCGTCGCTTTAAACCGCTAGCGGAGGACTAAGTTATGTTTGATCAGTTTACTTCACCGTTTAGGTTGAAAGACAAAGGCATAATGGGAATGAACAAGCGTAACCATAGTTATATTGGTCGCTACAATGATCGTTCCAAGTATCCACTCGTTGATGACAAGCTTAAGACGAAAATCATTGCTGAACAGGCTGGTGCTACTGTACCAAAACTGATTGGCGTGATTGGTCATCAAGCTGAAGTAAAAACAATCCACAAGATGGTAAAAGAGTGGCCGGGTTTCGTAATCAAGCCAGCTCAAGGCAGTGGTGGTAAAGGTATCCTTGTTGTGACTTCTCACAAGGACGGCGTTTACACCAAGCCATCGGGTTCAACTATCAATGAAGAAGACGTTGAGCGTCACATCAGTAACGCGCTCGCGGGTCTTTTCTCTCTCGGTGGTAAGAACGATGTAGCTGTAGTTGAAAACCTCATCAAGTTTGACGAGTGTTTTGACGGCTTCAGTTACGAGGGTGTGCCAGATGTACGAATCATTGTATTCAAGGGCTACCCTGTAATGGCGATGATGCGTCTATCGACTTCAGCTTCTGATGGTAAAGCTAACTTGCACCAAGGTGCTGTGGGTGTAGGTATTTGTATCGCTACGGGTAAAGCCGTTCGTGCGGTTCAGTTTGACCACCCAGTGACTCACCACCCAGATACGGGTAAAGAGTTGGCGCTGTTACAAGTGCCACATTGGGAAAAATTGCTGACACTTGCATCAAGTGCTTGGGAAATGACAGGCCTTGGTTACATGGGTACGGACATGGTTTTAGACCAAGAAGAAGGCCCGATGGTACTGGAGCTAAACGCTCGTCCTGGATTAGCAATACAGATTGCAAACGGCGCGGGTTTATTACCTCGCTTGCATCATATTGAAAACCTGGGCACACCCGCTGAATACCCAAAACCAGCCGAGCGCGTTGCCTACGCTGCTAAGCAATTTGGTGTTCACGGTAGCGAAATTGTTCCAAACTAAGCTCATCTATATTAAAAGCGAAACGACTCAGTAAGTAATTCATACTGAATCTAGCTCGATAAAAAAGCCGCATAACTCTGAGAGTTACGCGGCTTTTTAATGTCTGCCGTCTTTTACCTAGCTAATATGATTAAGCCTCTGTTACTTCACTCTCAGGCTCACGAATAGGATCAATACGCACAGCCGCCACCTTAAATTCAGGGATCTTCGCGTGTGGATCGGTCGCTGTGGTAGTCAAGCGGTTAACCGGCGATTCAACAAAATGGAATGGAATAAATACCACCCCCTTTTGCATTCGTTTAGTCACAAAGGCCGCGATTTCGATTTCACCACGACGCGTTGAGACCTTGAGCATCTGACCATTCGAGATACCTAGCGTTTCAGCATCATGAACACTCACCATGGCACGCGGCCCTGCCAAGTTATCCAACCCTTTTGTTTTACGTGTCATGGTTCCGGTGTGGAACTGTTCTAGAATACGGCCTGTCGTTAATACTAACGGGTATTCCGCATCCGGTAGTTCAGCAGCGTATCTAAACGGAATCGCCTCCATTTGACCACGCCCACGCGTAAATTGGGTCTGGTGCATGATACGTGTGCCATCAGGGTTGTTCTTATTACTTGGCCATTGCACGCCGTTCACCGTAATGTTTTCCCAACGTAAACCACCATACTGTGGCGTGACACGTGCTATCTCATTGGTGATATCAGCAACCGAATCATATTCCCAATTACCGCCCATTGCGTTGGCTAGCATTTGGATAATTACCCAATCCTCTTTCGCTTCACCTGGAGGCAATACCGCCGGGTTAATACGCTGAACACGACGCTCGGTGTTAGTAAAATGACCAGACTTCTCAGCAAACGAGCAAGACGGCAGCACCACATCGGCATATTGAGCGGTTTCGGTTAAGAAAATATCTTGAACCACGAGGAAATCTAACGCTTCAAGACCATCGATCACATGCGCTTGGTTCGGGTCACTCAGCACTGGGTTCTCGCCCATTACGTACAGGCCACGAACATCTCGATGACACGCTCCATCAATAATTTCGGTCAGCGTTAAGCCTGTTTCAGCCGGTAAGTCAGAAACGCCCCACTCCATCGCAAATTTTTGACGAACCATTGGGTTATACACTTTCTGATAACCCGGAAGGTTGTTTGGCAATGCACCCATGTCGCATGCACCCTGAACATTGGATTGACCACGTAATGGGTTGATACCGCCGCCTTCAATTCCGATATTGCCACACAAGAGCTGCAGGTTAGCGATAGAGCGAACATTATCGTGACCAGTGGTATGTTGCGTAATGCCCATCGAGTAGTACACCGCTGTGCGCTCTGCAGTACCAATCAATCGTGCCATTGCGAAGATGTCTTCCGCTTTAACGCCAGTTACCAGCTCCACTTTGTCTAGCGAATAGCTTGGTGACATCACCTCTTGGAGCAAGGTATCAAAGCCATCCACACGATCTTCGATATACTCTTGGTCGTACCAACCGTGTTTGATGATCTGCTGCATCACACCATTGATCAGCATTACATCGGTACCAGGTCGGTGCGCTAAGTAAAGCTCAGCATGGTCAGCAATATCAATTCGTTTTGGATCGGCAACGATCAATCTCGCTCCACCATGTCTCACAGCTTGCTTGATATGCGAGCCAATAATGGGGTGTGCTGAAGTCGTGTCTGAACCGATAATAAAGATCACATCTGAATGCTTGATGCTTGGAATATCATTGGTCATTGCCCCGCTGCCCAGCGAAGCTTCTAAACCAGTAACTGTCGATGCGTGACAAAGGCGCGCACAGTGATCGACGTTATTGGTACCTAGTTCACGACGTATGAATTTTTGGAACGCATAGTTATCTTCATTGGTGGTTTTCGCCGACGAGAAACCCGCTAAAGCGTTACTGCCAAAGCCTTGCTTAATCGCAGTAAACTTCTCGGCAATGAGCTTAACGGCTTCATCCCAGCTAGCAGGTTGCAACCAGCCATCTTTACGAATTAATGGTGTGGTTAAACGCGCATCGCTGCCCACAAAATCGAAGCCGAACCGCCCCTTAACACACAACATGCCTTCATTAACCGGAGAGTCACCGCCTTCGATATAGCGGATTTTGTTTTTCTGCTCATCGATATGCATGGTTAGCTTACAGCCGACACCGCAATAAGTGCAGATGGTATCGACTTTCTTGAGTACATCTGTATCTCCCTGCTTTCTGTCGCGAGCATCGACCATTGCACCGGTAGGACACGCCTGAATACACGATCCACATTGAACGCAGTTTGAGTCGCCCATTAAGGTCTTATCTGCCCCAAAGTTAGGACGACATTCAGGTCTTGATGCAGGCTTGCCATCCGATTGATTCATGAAGCTTAGAACACCATGAACATTCTGTTCGCGACACGCTTGGATACACTGGCCACAACTGATACAGCGGTTGGCGTCAAAGATAATGAACTCAGAACTGTCATCGACCGAAAATTTTTGTCTTGTTAACCCGACCTTCGCTTCTTCAGCACGAATCGCCTGCCAACTCTCATTCGAAGCCACATCGATTTTGTACTCTGGATGGGTTTGCGTTGCTTTGTATTCGGTCGAGTAGTCTCGTAGGTCGCAATCGGTATTAGCTTGGCAGCCACACTCTAGACATCTTGCTGCTTCCGCTATTGCATCAGCATTATCAAATCCTGTTTCTACTTCATCGAAGCTTTGTTCACGCTGCTCGGGCGTTAGTTCAGGCATGATCTTACGAGCCATGCGTTGTATCGACTGGTATTGCTCAGGATCCACCGCTTTGAGCTGTTTGTGCTTTCTTGAGTTAAACGGTTTGGCCGGAATATTTTCCATATCACCGTGGAAGAAGCGATCGATCGCTTGTGCAGCAATACGCCCATCCCCCACCGCTTCGACTGCAGTTGCAGGGCCGCGTCGGAAATCACCAATACTGAAAATATTTCCGGTTCCGGTATGCATAGTTTGTGGATCAGCATCTGCGGTATTCCAACGAGTAAGAGGAATATCAATCGCTTCATTGTCCATAAAGCTCAGGTCAGGCTTTTGCGACACGGCGGCAATAACCGTATCAAACGCTTCAACAAAGAACTCGCCCGTTGGTTTAGGGCTGCGACGACCTGAAGCATCAGCCGGACCCAAAGCCATTCGTTCTAATCGTATTTCTGATACATGGCCATTATCATCGGCTATGTTTTCTGCAGGGTTAGTTAAGAAGTGGAACTTCACACCCTCATGTTCAGCTTCTTCGATTTCGTAATCTTCTGCCGGCATCTCATCTCGAGTACGACGATAAATCAGCGTTGTATCCGCGCCATCACGCACCGCTGTTCGCGCGCAGTCAATCGCGGTATTACCGCCACCGATCACGGCGACCTTTTTACCAGTGACATACTGCTGATCGGTCACGTAATCTTTCAGATAATCGACACCCAAATAACAACCGCCGAGTTCACTACCCGGGTAATTCATCTCGACCGCTTGCGATGCGCCAACCGCTAAACAAACCGCATCAAAATCGTTACTTAAATCAGACAGTGTAAAATCAACACCGAGTTTTTTACCGCACTCAACCACCATTCCGTTGCGACACATCAACTCGATTTCTTTATCTAGAATCGACTTAGGCAAGCGATATTCAGGGATACCGTAACGCAACCAACCACCCGCTTGGGGCATCGACTCATAGACACTGACTTCATAGCCTTCGTTAGATAGATAATAACCCGCCGTTAGGCCACCGGGGCCACTACCGACAATTGCAATGCTCTTGCCTTTATTTGGTTTTTTCTCTGGCATGTAGCTCTCTTGAGCCGCTAGATCCGCATCGGCAGCGTGTCGTTTGAGTTGGCGAATCGCGATGGATTCATCGACCAAGTTACGACGACATTCGGTTTCACAGAAAGCAGGACACACACGACCAATTGAAAGTGGCATTGGCAGTGTCTTTTTGATCACTTCAATCGCTTTGATGTGATCATTTTGAGCAATATGGTGCAGGTAAGATTGGATATCGACCCCAGCAGGACAGGCTGTTTGGCATGGCGCCTCACAGTCAGCGTAGTGATCGGTCATAATGCGATTCAATGCTTCTTGTCGATGGTTCGTTAACTGTTTTGACTGAGTGGTAATATTCAGCCCATTAGACACTTCAAGCTCACAAGAGCGAGTGACACCAACGCCATCAACTTCAACGACACACAAATCACACGGCACTTTATCCGCTGTTTTGTTCAAACCACATAAAGATGGGATCTCCAAACCACATGTTTTTGCCGCTTCAAGAACGGTTTGCCCTTGCTCGACGATTCGATATTTCCCATCAATAACGATTTGAATCATACCTAAGTCCTACCTTTACCTTTCGCACACGCGAGTTATCAATAATTAAAATTTAAGTAATACAATATTATTAATATTATTAAATCTATGTCATTACCATACATTATTTGTGGTTTTGTGCGTGTGACCTCAAACAAGTTCCATTGATAATAACCATAAGGTATGAGTGGTCTTATGAGTATCGAAGAAAGGATTAAGCGGGAGGGGTTCTGCTGTAGAAGTAAGAAATAAGGAATTAGATTCAAGGTACAAAAAAGCCCCTACTGATTAGGGGCTTTGAATAAATTTATTGAGTCGCTTTCGAGCTTATAGCTGCGCTGTCAAGGTTATAGCTCAGCTATCAAGGCTCTAACTCGGCTATCAAGGTTATTGCTCAGTTTCTTCGATAAGCTCTTGAACTGGGGATGCCGGTTTGTTTTGAGCAAAACCTCGCAGGCCAACAACATGTACGTGTTCGTGGTCTTTAAAGACCTTACGAACCAGTTTGTAGGTTGTGCCTTTCTCTGGGCTAATGTTCTCTGGTGCTGCAATCAGAAGTTGCATACCTAAACGGTCACACAGTTCGAACAAGGTAGAGATAGATTTCGCATCCAGACGTGCGGCTTCATCAAGGAACAACAAACGACATGGGACAATGTCTTTACTACGAAGTCGACGAGATTCCTCTTCCCAGCTTTGAACAACCATCAGTAGGATAGACTGACCGGTACCGATCGCTTCACCCGTAGACAGTGCGCCAGACTCTGCTTGTAACCAACCGTCTGAACCACGGTTAACTTCAACACTTAGCTCTAGGTAGTTACGGTAATCAAGTAGCTCTTCACCCAGAACTTGCGGAGAACGTTGACCCATGTCGATATGCGGGTTCACACGTTGGAACAACTTCGCCATCGCTTCTGAGAAGGTAAAGCGCGTTGATTCAAACAAGTCTTTGTGCTGCTCTTGCTGAGTCGCTAGACCTGATAGCAAGATCTCGTGACTTTCACGAATCTTAACGTTCAGACGTACGCCCTTAACCTGACCAAAGTAGATGTTAGACAGACCTTGGTTCAGCATTCGAATACGGTTCTGCTCGCGCTGAATCGTTTTCTTGATGATGCTTGCTACCGACTCAGAGCTGATCGCCAAGCGGTTTTCACGCTGCGTCAGTTCTTCTGTTAGTCGAGCTAGCTCAACTTCCATCTCTTCGATTGCTTCAACCGGATCATCCGTATGAATGATGTCTTGGCGAATACGCTCGCGAAGGTGTTGATAAACAGCAATGTAGAACAGAACCTTACGCTCTGGATGTGCGTTATCTTCAGATAGACGCAGCGAATCACGTAGGTCGTCATTGTCAGCCACAGCCAGACGTAGCGCACCCAGTGATTTATCCGACATAGAGCGAAGCTCGCCCGCCGTTAGGTAAGCCAGTTCACGCTTGTGCAAACGACGTTCAACATCATTTTCACGAGCTAAGCGAAGTACTGAGCACCAGCCAGCTTTTGCTGCAACAACGAAGGTACGAAGTTCTGTGTACTCTTTCTGAACTTTCTTAAGACGCTTAGCTAGGGCTTTCATCTCAAGTTCTGTTGACGTAATCGTACGCTCGTATTCGCTCTTACGGCTGCGAGATGTGTGCAGACGCTCTTGAAGCTCGTCACGACGACGTACAGCACGCTCTTCAGCGCCTTCGTCAGCGTTTACGCCGAACTCTTGTAGCTCTTGTTTGAACTCTTGAACCGTTTCTTGCTTCGCTTGATGTGAGCTCTTCAGTGCCGCCAATACTTGGTTGTATTGGTTCATCTGTTCACGAGCTTGCTTCAAGCCATCGCGGCCTTTAGTTCTTGCTTGTTCAGCTTGAACCAATTTCGCTTTCAGTTGCTCGCTCAGTTCACTGCTCTTATTAAGCAAATCAACAGAGTCCGCGTAAGCAAAGTAGTGACGACGCTCAATCAAATCAGACAGTGCGAACACTTTGCCTTTTAGCGTTTGTAGCGCGTTATCAGCTTGACGATATTCGGCTTCCAAAGCTTCGAACTGCTCTGGGTCAGCGTCTAGTGCAGATACGATTTGCTCTAGAGAAGTAAGCGCTTTACCGTGAGTATTCAAATAAGACTTAGCTTCACTTAAACGCTCTAGTTGCGCTTCTAATTCAGCTAAGCGCTCAGCCAATGTTTCGTCTTCTAAAATACGAACCATTGGTGCTAATTTATCTAGCGCACCGAGTGCCTGCTTGCTTTGTAGAAGCTGACTGCGTTGCTGCTGCTCTTTAGAGTTAAGCTCAGCCAGAGAACGAACAATTTGATTACGCTTATCACGAATCGCAGCAAGTGCTTGCTCTGGGTCTGCGTTAAACGCAACGTGCAGGTGCTTTGCAACAAAGCTGTTGAATGCTTGGTATAGGCGATTCAGTTTTTGAGAGTCAAACGCTGCCTTCGCGTGGTTTTCAACCACAACGTCACGCTCTTCGCGCAATTTCTCAAGGCGTTGTTCACGAGCCGCACGGCCAAACAGTGGGATCTCAGGGAAACGTGAGTAACGCATTTGGCGATCGTTCAGCTGAACACACACCGCACCTTCAAGCTCATCGGCATTGAACGAGCTGTCATCAAATGCGTCTACATCGCCTTCTAGGATGTAAAGGTCTTCTGGACAATCATCAAGATCCACCAGCTTCTCTTTAATACCATCAAGATCAGAAACCACAATTGCGTGACGAGCTGGACCGTACATCGCACTGAAGTACGGCGCATCGCCAATCGTAATGTCATCGTAGATCTCAGAAAGCAGCACGCCACCAAGCGTATCCGCTAGGCCTTTCAGGCGAGGGTCGTTAGAGCCACCTGGAGAAGCTAAACGCTCAATCTCTTGCTCAAGTTCAGCTCGGCGCGCAGCCAACTGATCTTTTGCTACCGCTTGCGATTTCTCATCTTCAAGCACTTGCTGCATTTGAGTCATCACCGCTTGGCTATCTTCTAGCTCAGCTTCGGTTTGATCTCTTAATGCTTCAAGCGCATCGTTTGCCGTGATCCACGCTGGAGCAATAGACTCAAGTTTTTGAATCTCTTGGTCGTGGTTTTGTTGTACACGACGTTGCTCACTCTTCGCTTCACGCAGCTCTTCTTGAGCGTACTCAAGAGACTCGATCTGCATAGCGTGACGTTCACGTTCTTCATCGAAAACCGCTTCGTCAGTCAGTGAAATGTTGTGTTGTTTTTGGTATTCAGTCGCAAGCTCTTTTGCTTGACGCTGCTGAGCCACATCACGAGCCATATCGCGGTGCTGAGCACGCCACTGCTGTTCATTTTCAACAACGTGTTTTGCGTTACGGCCTTTTTCTAAAGCTTGCTTAGCGCTGCTAGACGCTTCTTTACGCTCCACGTCACCAACAATACTTTTAACAAGAGCGAGCGCTTTGTCGAACTGCGCAGAAGCAGCAGAAGACATGTCGAGTTTATGTTTAGTAGACAGTAGCGTTTGAGTGCTTGATTCTTCTTGTGCTTTTAGCTCAGAAACCAGAGTTAATGCGCTTTCTGCCGTAATAGATTCATCACCAAGCAACTGCTTAGTTTTCTCTAATGCTTGAACCGCCTGCTGGTATTGAAGTGCACGAGTCTGCTGAACATCCAATGCTTGTTGGTAATCAGCAAGCTGAGTTTTCAGGCTATCCACTTCTTCTTCAGTAATGGTTGCCTGCTCTTCAGCAAGAAGTACTCGCTCTTGAGCTTCTTCAACCACCATCATCTGCTCTTCTAAACGCTCATTCAGCTCTTCTAGATCTTCGCTGTAGCGAGCAATTTTCTCTTGCTGACGAAGTGCAGTTTGAACTAACTGAAGATGATCCGAAGCCGCTTGGTAATCTTGCTCTAGTGCCGATTCTTGATCGACAAGTAGTTCTAGTTCTTCTTGAACGCGATTCAACAAATTGTTTTGATCAAGCAAGGTTTCACGAGAGCCAAACAGTTCACCACGGAACTTCATGGTTTGATCAAGCTTGTTACGACGATCGTTGGCATGGCGCATGTAGTCCGCAGCCACGTAGTTGGTAGATTCAGTGATCAAGTGCTTGAACAAGTCACGATCCGACTGAGTCGTCTTGATCGCTTCTAGCGTCATACGGTTTTCGCGTAGTGCTGATTCCATGTCTTGGAATGCTTTCTTCACGCCACCATTTTGCGGTAGAAGGTAATCACGCAGAGAACGCGTAATCGCACTAGAAATACCACCGTATAATGATGCTTCAATCAAACGGTAGAACTTAGAACGGTCGCTGCTGTTACGCAGTTTCTTCGGTACCACGCCGTATTCAAACATTTGCGAGTGGTAATCAACAATCGAAGAGAAGGCCTTAAAATGCGCGCCTTCGTATTGTGCAACCGCCGCTTTCACGTCGTTCAACTGACATACGCGAGCGTGGCTATCTGAAACGTTCTGAATCAACACATCCGTTGGTTTCACATGGCTTGGAAGGCCTTGGATAACAAACGGTTTGATGTCGACTTTCTTATCACGACCCGCAACTTGCTGCAGTTTTACGGCAAACAATAGACGCTGATTACGAGAGTTCACAACATCTAGTGCGGCATAACATGCGCCTGGCTGAAGCTTACCGTAAAGGCCTTTATCACGAGATGACTGTGAGCTACCCGCTTCCGTTGTGTTACGGAAATGCAGAAGGCTTTGGTCAGGGATCAGTGCTGTGATGAATGCCGCCATTGTGGTCGACTTACCCGCACCGTTACCGCCAGAAAGCGTTGTAACCAATCCATCAATATCAAAAGTACGCGCAAAGAAGCCGTTCCAGTTGACCATGGTTAATGATTGATACTTACCTCTTTCAATCATGCTTCACCTTCTACTTTTGTTTGTTCGCCAGCATTTGACTCAAGGTCAAAGTCAGCTTGATCGTTAAAAATGTCTTGTTGACCGTTTTCGTCTACGTCTGCATCTACTTCTGATGTAGCTTCCGCTTGTTCTTCATTCAACAAGCTACCTTGGTTAGGCTCTTGGGTATGCACCACAGCTTCACCATCACGGATAAGACGCAATTGCGCTTCTTTCATGTCGTCACCAACACGAACGTCGGCGCCAAAACGGAATACCGCTTCGCTGATACGGAACTTGCCCGTCTCGCCAATCGCAATCAACATACCGATACGGCGTAAACGACGCAGAGAAGTACGTACTTTTTCGAAGAGCTTTTCTTTATCTAAATCAGAACCAGACGCACGGTTGGTTGCTAGTTTCATGAGTTTTTTCTCATCCGCTAACGACATCAACTCATCAAACAGTTCTTGGTTGGTGAAGATACCTTCATGAGCAAGACGTTCTGGGCTTAGGTATAAGAAACACAACACCTTGCCAACCAGCATGTCGAGCTCAGACAACACACTTCGACCAATCAGAGACGTAGAACGCGGACGCAAGTAAAAGAAACCTTCCGGCGCTTTTACCAGCTCCGTATTGTAGCGTTGATAGAAATGCTGAAGCTCAACTTCAAAATCAGACAGCAACGCGTGGTTATCTAGATCTTCTGTTGAAACATGCTTACCTGAACGCAGCATGCTATCTAGCGCAGGGAACAGTGGGTTCGCTATCGCTTTTACCAGTTTCTCTGGCATGTAATCATCAGTACTTGTTAATGACATTTGCTTGTACCTTTGCACCAAAATCGTTGATTGCCTGCCAATCTGGCTGAATAGCCTGATAGTCAGACTCTGAGTAACCTAAGCGCACGGCTTGGTCGACAACAATTCTGGCTAAATCAAAATGGTGTGTGCGAGGGTGTGCAGCGAGGTAATCGCGTAACACAAGGCCAAGATCAATTGGCGCGCCTTGCTGTTTGTGAGCTTTTAACATCTCTGCAATTCGATCTGAAAGCAGGTCATTCACTTGCTCAAACTCTTCGTACTCTACGTCGATTGGTGCTTGTCCCATCACTTCGTCATCACGAAGCACAAGCGCTTCATCACGAAGATCCGTCAGCTTCTCAGCATCGGCGTAGGTCAATAACCAAGGCGCATCAAAGTAGTCGGTGACTGACTGACGCAAGCGCTGGCTAAAGGCACGGTTTTTATCCATATCAATCGCGGTACGAATAAACTTGTGAACATGGCGGTCGTAGCCGATCCATAAATCGATGGCTTGTTGGCCCCAACTGGTGATTCGGTCTAGCTTCATCTGCAAGCCGAACAGGGTTTCGCCAACGAACTCGAGTTCATCGTCACCGTAAACAATTTCTTGAATATCGAGGATCTGTGTTTGCAGTTCATCACCCGCCGCTTGCAAGGTGTCTTGCAATTCTTTTAGTGTGGACGAGGTTTCTGAAAGCAAGGTTTCACAGTTGTTAATCGCCTCTCGCCAATCCTTGTTTAAAAGGTCGGCAATTTGCTGCTTAACGGTTTGCTGCTGCTCATCCATAACACGTTGGTTAAGATCAATCTGATCGAAAATTTCACCAACAGAATACTTGAGCACGCCGTAAACATTCTTTCTCCAATGCCCTGGAGTTCCGCCTTTTTGGGCTGCTTCAATGGCTTTTGCCATCTCGTCCGCAACCATAGAAAGCTGGATAGACAGTTTCAACTTAGAGAACTGACGGTGGCGTAAATAATAATCTGAAATACCAATCGCCAATGGTGATAAGCGATAAATACTCGCACCATCAGTGATTTCGCTGGTAAAGCGGCTAATCAACTTCTGTTTAACTAACTCGTTGATGGCATTGTTGGCACGAAACGCGGACGCTTCGCCAGTATCTTCAAACAGTCGAGTGACGATGGTAAATGCATCGTGCAGTTCACCTTCGCCCAACTCTTCATCGAACCTTTCATTGCTTAGTACTGCGATAGCAATCAAAAATGCTAAGCGCTCTGGTGGCAAGTTTAATGAAAAATCATGCTGCTTGACCCAGCCCACCAACTCATCAATTGGCTGCTCTTCGGCAGTTTGAGTCATTTCACTCATTGTGGTTCCTGTTACTGTTCTTCGTCATATCGAATGTATTAGATATGACGCCTATTTCTTTATGACGCGGGCTTCTTACGATTGCATAGCGCATGTTGTGGCTTCTTTTACCACATTCACCGCTGTTATTGCGCAGGTTTTTGAGCCCAAACGTGAATATAACGGCCTAGTGACAGATATGGCTCTTGGCGACATAGCTGTTTTTCCAGTTCCAATACATCTTCAAATTGGTAATCGCCCATGTACTCCATATTACCTATGTAGTCACTGAAAGAGCGAATGCCTGATTTACCACAGATTTCTAGACCAGCGTCTTCTATCCATTGATAAACCTCTTCCGGCTTCAAGCCTTTTTGTGGTTGCAGCTTAAACCGTTTTCGATGTGGCATCCCATTCAATACATGAGGAATGTTGCCACAAATCACATTTTTCAGGACTAATCCGTGGTGGTTGTAAAACATTATCGAGGCAACGCCACCCGGTTTAACTTGTTCAAGCAATAAATCAAGTGCCTCTTTAGGATCGGCCAACCATTCCATTACGGCATGAAACATCACAAAATCGACTTTCTCATCGAGATGTTCTGCGACTTTTTGTACTGGTGAATGAATAAATTGATATTGCTCTAGCAAACCCGCTTCGCTGATACTTTCTTCTGCGAGCTTCAGCATTTCAGAAGATAGATCACACAGAGAAACGTTATGCCCAAGCGACGCAATTTTTTGCGACATCTGCGCAAGGCCGCCTCCAGCATCAAGCACATGCAGTGGCGAAGCTGATTGCTCAAATTTGCTCAAAGCTTGTTCTAAATCTTCCCATACGATGATCTGACGGATCTCTCCTTTGTCAGAGCCGTAAATATTTTTTGCAAATTTGTGGGCAATATCGTCGAAATTACGGTCTTCAGTCACGGCTACTTGAGTTATTATGTCCTATCGTGCCTGCTATTCTGTCACAGGAATTTCAGGAATAAAGAGGCGATGTCTCTTTTTACTACTAAGTGATGTTTTTTCGGACTATTCGGATATGTTTGAGCTGAAAAAAGTAGTGTCTTCGCTATTGATGCCACTGCCAGCAATGTTAATTCTCGCTTTTCTGGGTTTAGCCCTAGTGATGTTTACTACCAAAAGGAAGACGGGTTGCCTAATCACCCTTTCAGCCCTATGTGGTATTTTCCTAATCGCTTTCCAACCAGTTTCTAGTCAACTTTTAATGCCAATGGAAAGGCAACACACCGCATTTTTACCTGTCGATGAAACCGTCGATTACGTGATGGTTCTCGGAAGTGGTCACGTCGTAGACGACCAAATTCCACCGACATCAGAACTTAGCCGCACCGGCCTGATGCGTTTAAGTGAAGGAATTCGTATTCTACGCCTTTACCCTGGTGCAAAACTCATTTTGTCTGGCTATGGCGCAGGCACTGAAGTAAGTAACGCAAGAATGATGGCTAAAGTTGCATTGGCACTTGGCGTAGCAAAGCCCGACATCATTCTGCTTGAAACAGCAAAAGACACCTGGGAAGAAGCCCGCCAAGCCGCTGCGTTCGTTAAGAATAAAAGAATGGTGTTGGTGACTTCAGCGAGCCATATGACTCGCGCACTCAATGAATTCAATGCTGCTGGAATGAAACCACTGCCGGCACCAACTAACTACCTTGCACAAGAAGGTATTGTTGAGCCTTGGAACAAGTACATGCCAAAAGCTCTTTACCTTGAGCAGACTGAGCGTTACTGGCACGAAACCATGGGATTGGTTTGGCAAAGCCTGCGTGATTGGCTAGATACAAGCAATGACATTGTTGAAGAGCCTGTTATTCCAGAAGCTTCCAGCTTAATTGAAGATGACGGTAAAGTTTCTGCGGCTCAGCCTCAGTAAGCCCATTGAATCTTTAAACTCATCTTAAGCATACAGAGTCGCCAAGTATTTGTAGATTCTCTGGTCGTTACCAGTAAAAGCTGAGTAATAAAAAAGCCAAGACATCAATGATGTCTCGGCTTTTTACGTTTAAATGTCGTTGTTGATTAATCACTCCCGAAGGAAATCAATCACCAGCGAACATGTAACCTTCACCGTGAACCGTCACAAAGATTTGCGGGTTCTTCGGGTCAAATTCCATTTTTGCACGCATGCGACGGATAAGTACGTCGATGGTACGGTCATTAGGTGCGTCTACTCGGTGGCTGATCATATTCAGAATACGTTCGCGGCTTAATACTTGGTTAGGGTAAGAAGACAAAGCCACTAGCAGTTCGTATTCTGCTTTAGTCAGTTTCACCGGTTCGCCGTTTTTGCTTAGCGCACGACGAGGAATATCAAATGTCCACTCACCAAAACGAACCACAGACTCATCTGATGTTTCTTCTACTGCGCCCGCTGCTGTTTTACGAGCAGCAGAGATACGCCAAAGTAGGTTTTTAACTCGAACTAATAACTCGCGAAGTTCGAAGGGTTTAGTAACGTAATCGTCAGCGCCCATTTCAAGGCCAACGATTTTGTCGATGCTATCCGTGCGTCCAGTAACTAAAATAATTCCAATGTCTGATTGACTGCGTAATTCGCGAGTTAGCATCAATCCATCTTCGCCTGGTAAGTTGATGTCCAGCATAATGAGGTCAACGTTGTTTTCTTCTAACACGTTTCTCATTTGAGCGCCGCTTTCTGCTTCGCTCACTGTGTAACCCTCGTTCTGGAAGTATCCAACCAGTTTACTGCGGGTTACCACATCATCTTCTACGACTAATACGTGATAGCTCATCTACACCACTTTTCTTATTTAATAGTTTCAGTGACTATTCTATTCATAACTAGTAACAATTCTAGTGGTACAGAAGATAAAAGCCAGAAACATGGATTTTTTTTGATACAAGACAATCTTAAACCTTGCTATTTATCGTCCATCGCAATTCAATATAGGCATTACTACTAACGAGTAACTTTGCGTTTCGCAAATAGCCTTGTTATTCAGCCTTGGTGTGCTTATGCCCAAGTGACTTCAAGATGCATATAAGTAACATCACAAGACTAAATCAGGATCTAACAAATGAAAGATACGAAAGCGTTCAACGAGCAAAGAGCGGAAATATACTGGTGGCTATCAAGCTTATTCGCCAAAGAGCTCACTCAAGAAGAACTCGATCACTACCACTCTGTTGAAATTCGTTCTTTCCTAACTGGTTTAGGCGAAAATGAAACACTAAAGCCAGCGATTGATAAGTTAGTGGATGCACTGAACCGCCTACAAACACGTGAAGATGCTCAACTAGAACTGTCTGCAGACTTTTGCGATCTTTTCTTAAAGACAGATAAACACGGCGCTCTTCCTTACGCTTCAATGTATATCGGCGAAACTGGCCTTTTGAATGATAAGCCAGCAAAAGATATGGAAGAGATCATGGCTAAACACAACTTAGTCGTGAACCAAGATCTAAAAGAGCCAGCAGACCACATTGCTATTGAACTCGATTTCCTTGGTAACTTGATCATTCGTTCAAACGAAACGGATATTGAAGAAGAGCTAGAGAATTCATTTGCCGTTCAACAGCAGTTTATCGAACAACAACTGCTGACTTGGGTACCAAAGTTCAACGTGAAATGTCATGACGTTGATGAATTCGGTTTCTACGCTAGTGTCTCATCTTTGCTACTCGCATTCTGTCAATTAGACACTCAATATTTAGCTGGTGAATAGCTTATTGGATGACTAGGTAAATAAATTCAGTAGAATGTGACAATTCACCCGGATTTCTGGGTGAATTTTATTGCGAGTAGTTTCTAGTCAGTCTAAAATTGTGACCGCAAACGATAAAATATGAAACATTCACGAAATGCTATGCTTATTAAAGTTCAGAGCATTTCGGTGTTAAGACAAGCCGCTCAATAGCGGTTTTTTGTTTTTTAGCACTTTAGTACCCAAAGAGCCCTACAAATTTAAGCTCTTAGTTAGGTAGCTTAACGGCTACTTTATTCCGTACTTTGGGAAAGTAGCTTCTAATAGGATAAAACCATGGCCACTATAAAAGATGTCGCTCGCTTAGCCGGCGTATCAACAACAACCGTTTCTCACGTAATCAACAAAACTCGCTTTGTAGCAGAAGCAACTCAAGAAAAAGTAAACAAAGCCGTAGATGAACTGAACTATGCACCAAGTGCTGTTGCTCGTAGCTTGAAATGTAATACAACACGCACTATCGGCATGCTAGTGACTCAATCAACTAACCTATTCTTCTCTGAAGTTATCGATGGTGTTGAGAGCTACTGCTACCGTCAAGGTTACACTTTGATCCTGTGTAATACGGGCGGTATCTATGAGAAGCAACGTGACTACATTCGAATGCTTGCAGAGAAACGTGTAGATGGCATCTTAGTTATGTGTTCTGACCTAACTGAAGAACTAAGAGAGATGTTAGACCGTCACGCTGACATCCCTAAAGTTATCATGGACTGGGGCCCTGAGAGCTCTCAAGCTGATAAGATCATCGATAACTCTGAAGAAGGTGGCTACCTAGCGACCAAATACCTTATTGAACGCGGTCACTCTAAGATTGCATGTTTAAGTGGCCACTTAGACAAAGCAGCATGTGTTGAACGTATTGCCGGTTACAAGCGCGCACTCAACGAAGCAAAGATTTCTGCTGATGAAAATATGATCATCGAAGGCAACTTTGAGTGTGATACGGCTGTTCTTGCTGCAGAACAAATCGTTGAGATGGAAGATCGTCCAACGGCGGTATTCTGCTTTAACGACACAATGGCACTCGGCCTAATGAGCCGCCTGCAAGAAAAAGGCATTCGCATTCCAGAAGATATCTCAGTGATCGGTTACGACAACATCGAACTGGCTGAATACTTCTCTCCGCCGCTAACGACAGTTCACCAACCAAAACGTCGTGTTGGTAAGAATGCATTCGAAATTCTATTAGAGCGCATCAAAGACAAAGACCACGAAAAACGCGTCTTCGAAATGCACCCTGAAATTGTTGAACGAAGTACAGTTAAAACGTTAAATTAATTGATAATTCGAGTTTAATTTCATCAAGCGCACCTTTAGGTGCGCTTTTTTTATCAGCAACTATAATGAACCCAGATGCACAATGGAAAGATCATTAATTGAAGCAATATCACATTTTGAAATATCAACTGTGAGCTTCATTCAACAAAAACTTTATTCTATTCAATCAGTCACGCACAGGGCAAACCACTCGAAAGAGTGAGACGCAAAGCTTCCGGCCTAAACCACTCGTTGGTATGGTAGCGGGGTTACCGATGGCAAAATGCAGTAACTACTAATAATTTAGTAATTTACGGCTTATTGACAATTTAATTGCAACATTTTGCTAATCTCTCGGACCTGCTTATTTGGTGGCGTAGTTCAAATACACCGAGATAAATAACATGGATAAACCGATACTAAAGGACTCGATGAAGTTATTTGAGTCCCTAGGAAAAATAAAATCACGCTCAATGTTTGGTGGCTTCGGTCTTTTTGCTGATGACACTATGTTTGCTCTGGTTGTAAATGACCAGCTGCACATACGCGCAGACAAAGGCACAACGAAACAATTCGAACAACAAGGGTTTCAACCGTACGTCTACAAAAAACGTGGTTTCCCTGTCGTTACTAAATATTTCGCTTTACCTGAAGGCCTCTGGCAAGACCAAGAGAAAATCTTGCAGCTTGCAACCACGTCTCTAGGTTTTGCTAAAGAAGAAAAAGCTGAGCAGTCTTCTGCTAAGCCGACCCGACTCAAAGATCTGCCTAATCTTCGACTCGCTACCGAGCGTATGTTGAAAAAGGCAGGGATCGATTCTGTAGAACGTTTATATGAATCTGGCTCTGTAAACGCATTTAACGCCATCAAAGAATCGCATGCGTCTTCTGTCAGTATTGAACTACTTT
The DNA here is from genome assembly GCF_015163615.1 of Vibrio sp. OPT18. Classification (NCBI taxonomy): domain Bacteria; kingdom Pseudomonadati; phylum Pseudomonadota; class Gammaproteobacteria; order Vibrionales; family Vibrionaceae; genus Vibrio; species Vibrio sp. OPT18. The sequence goes on along the minus strand of NZ_JADDYK010000075.1, from coordinate 52,476 downwards.
GGGCGCTAGAAGGCGCGATCAATGGTACACATTGGTCTGTTATACCGCAGCAGCGTCGCGAAGAGCTTATCAATCGCGTCAATTAACATTGTCAGTGCAATCTATATACATAACTAAGCCGCATTTACTGCGGCTTTTTTTATGTCGACAAAACTAGTCTTATGTATAGCTGGACCACTGTGATCAAAAAGATGGACGGTAATAGTATTTGTAATCCACTTTAACCATCGGAATGAAGTTAATTTCTCCAGAGGAATCCATTATTTCTTTTACTTTGATGGTACCGTTTTTGATTTCAAACGAGCGTACATCTACTTTTTCAGAGGCTTGCGGTAAGATTTTGCTCAATTCATATGAGCGCTTACTGTTTATATCCATCCAGATTTTTTTTCCAGATTCGTAAGCCTGTGATTGGCTCGCCACTACATCGCCTTTAAATACTTTAGACTCAACTGCCGCACGGTGATAGACGCCCGATCCCATGGCTTGGAAAGAGAATAGGCCCGTTGTAGCAATAACCGTAATCATTGATAATAATTTCATAGCTAGCTCCTTAGTTGTCTGCCTGAATAATTATCTAAAACAATCTTCATGCCACGATTGTTACGTATATAGAACGAGCCAAGACCAAAACTCTTTCAAATTTTTGTTACTTTTTACGTGGTACAAATTATCGCTATTAAAATAATGCATACAAAACAACTCCCTAGCAGAGAGTCACAACCTTCTAATCAACGAATCTTTTTCCACCTCTATTCCGCCAATACTTGTCGGCAACATAAGACTAAACAATTAAGCTAGCTGTTTGCCCCCGATCCATCGTCTAGAATAAATAGTTTTTTATTAACTGGTGAAAGTTAATCTATGCTTTGCCTGTCTATCTATACTATCGGTATGCATTGAAAATTTAGAGGAAGTATCAATGAGTAAGAAAATGATATTGGGTATTGTGTTGGTCGTAACCATCGTGTTGTTAGGTATCAATTTCGGCCAGTACTTAACGCTTGAAAATGCTAAGGCCCAACAAGCTGTGTTAAATGACTACATTGACAGCAACTTTATTGCGGCTGCCGCTATCTATTTTGTCGCGTATGTAATGATTACGGCTTTCTCCATTCCAGGTGCCGCTGTTGTGACCCTATTAGGGGCCGCGCTATTTGGCTTCTGGAACAGCTTGCTGCTGGTATCTTTCGCAAGTGCGATCGGTGCGACCTTAGCCTTCTTAAGTAGCCGTTACCTGTTGCGTGACTGGATTCAAACCAAATTTGGTGACAAATTGGCGACGATTAACAAGGGGGTTGAAAAAGACGGCGCATTTTACCTGTTTTCTCTGCGCCTGATTCCTGTATTCCCATTTTTCCTTATCAACCTATTGATGGGTCTAACACCGATGTCAGTGAGTCGTTACTACATTACGAGTCAAATCGGGATGTTACCGGGGACGGCGGTTTTCTTGAATGCTGGTACTCAGCTCGCAGAAATTGATTCGCTTTCGGGCATCGTCTCCCCTTCAGTACTATTGTCATTTGCGTTATTGGGGGTATTCCCAATAGTTGCTAAATGGTTGATGGGTAAGTTTCGCTCAGCACCCGTGGCTGAATAACGTATATAGCTGAATAATTTATAATAGCTAAATAACACAGATAGCCGAATAAGGTTCTATTTCAATGAAAATCTTCAGTGCATCGAATCCGACAGAAGCTCATATCATCTGTGGATTATTAGAAAGCGAGAATATTGCCTGTGAAGTCCGTGGGGAGGGGTTATTCGGATTGAAGGGGGAAATCCCATTCACTGAAGAAACTGACCCTTACGTATGGTTATATGAGCCAGAATTGGCCAGTAAAGCTCGCATGCTAGTAAATGACTACCAAAAACAGCAAGATTCGATCATCTATGAAGAGTGGCGTTGTGGTGAGTGTCATGAAGTCAACGAAGCTCAATTCGGCTCTTGCTGGCAGTGCGGTGCTGCCTCACCTGAATAGCAAGGTTTCAGTGATCTGATAGAACGATTCGGTCAGATACCTCCTCCAAACAAAAACGGGAAGCTAAAGTTAGCTTCCCGTTTTTATTTCAATTCGATTCAATCATCATCTTTGATTTCGCGCCTAGAAAATCATTGGATTTGTTTTTGAATAAACGCAATCGAACGCTGATTAAACTCTTCAGGGTTTTCCACGTTACATACGTGCCCACAATTCGGAATCTCTACTAGCTCGCTCGATTCATGCGCTGCGACCATTTCTTTTACAGGCTTAATAAACATGTAGTCGCGTTCGCCCATCAAATAAAGGGTTGGGATCGGCAATTCTCTGTCTTTGAAATACTTCATCAATGGGTTTACATCAGCCGTTAAGATAAACCAGCGCTTAAACTCTTTCTGGCACAGTTTTTTAGCTTCGCGGATAAACAGGTGACGCGATTCTTTCTGACTCTTTTGTGGCATCACAACATAAGCAAAAAGGCTGTATAACCACATGTAAGGAATGATGTGCTTGCTGAGGTTACCCAACTTGATTAACACTTGAGAGCGAGTGTTTAGCTTGGTGACAGCGCCACCCAGTACCATTGAACGTACACGGCCAGCCGCGAGCTCTGCAACGTTACGCACAATAATCGTGCCCAAAGACATGCCGACGAAATGTGCAGAACGAATTTTAAGATGGTCTAACACTTTAAGAATATCAAGCGTCACCGATTTGAACGTATAACGATTCGAAATCAGCCCTTTAAGTATATTGTCTGATTTACCGTGCCCTCTCAGATCAATGAGAAGTAAGTTGAAATGCTGTTTATACGCTTTGATCTGCTTGAACCAGATGGAGGAACTGCCTCCTGCGCCATGCACAAATACAACCCACTCATCGCTCGTAGGGTGAGTAAATGTTTTATGAAATAGTAAACTCTCAGACATACCTATCGCTTTAATTATTGGAATGGAGCTATGCCTCATCACGAGGCGATGACTAAGGATATCACGCAATTAAGAACTTTAAGTGATAATAGTGTCAAACCTATCATTAGTCATATGAATACCTACCTCACCTTTTCTACCTGACTAAAATGAGTTTGCAAGCTTTGTCTTCGTAAACGTGATGTGCTCTGACCAGGAAACAAAAAGGCACTCTACAATTAGAGCGCCTTCATTTATTACGAGCGGTTGTTGCTCGCCAGCTAATTTTAAAGCTAAGTCAACAAGTTAAAATGCTGAATGGTACATAGCTAGGTATTCTTTAGCCGCATCTTCCCAACTAAAATCTTGCTGCATCGCATAAAGCTGAACACGCTTAATTTCAGATGGGTTTTGTGCGTAAAGCAGTAATGAACGATGTAACACAGCCAATAACGCTTGCGGTGTTGGCTCTTCAAAAGCAAACCCAGTCGCGACTTCAGGATCCTCATCGTAATCATCCACGCTGTCTTTTAAACCTCCCACAGAACGAACAATCGGCAAAGTACCGTAAGCCATGCTGTAGATTTGGTTTAAGCCACACGGTTCAAATTCCGAAGGCATCAAGAAGAAATCAGAGCCTGCTTCAACCAAGTGCGCAAGTTCATTATTGTACGCTTCCACGAACGAGAACTTATCTGAGTGAAGCGCTGATAGCTCTTTCAATTGACTCGCCAAAACAGGATCGCCAGTACCGACAATCACGATCTGAAGGTCATTTTTCAAGAACTGCTCGATGATCGGCAGTAAGTAATGAACACCTTTTTGATTCGTCAAGCGACAAACCATGCCATAAACCGCGCAATCGGCAACGGGTAAACCTACGTCTTGTTGCAGTTTTTGCTTACAAGCTGATTTTCCGCGAGCCATGCTGTGTTTGGTCGCTTTGTATTTACGAGGTAGGAAAGCATCAGTTTCCGGATTCCAAGCCCCGTAATCACACCCATTCAAAATGCCGAACAAATCAGCTGATCTGTGTTGGAATTCTGCAGCCATACCGTGGCTACCTAATTCCGTTTTCAACTCTTCTGCATAAGTAGGACTTACTGCGTTCACTTTATCCGCGCACATCACGCCAGCTCTTAGCATAGTGACATGAGTGTCACTCACTGAAGCTTCAGGCGCATGGTAACTGTGCATCTCTGGCAGGAATTGAAGTTGATCGTATGCGAACACACCTTTGAAAACCGCATTGTGAATCGAGATAACACTGCGCGTATTTTCAAAGAAATCGTGTTGTTGATAACGCGATTTAAGCAAGAAAGGAACGAAACCAGTATGCCAGTCATTTGCATGAATGATATCCGGTTGAAAACCAAGCTTAGGAAGCATATCAAGACAGGCTGCACTAAAGAACGAGAAGCGCTCTCCGTTATCAGCATAAGCTTGATTGTTTTCTGCGTACATTTCCGGGCGGTCGAAATACTTGGCACATTCAATACCAAAAACTGGAACGCCTTCTACGCTCAGCTTTTTAACTTGATAAGCCGTATGAGGCCAATGATCGAGTTCAGTCGATAAAATAACTTCTGCTGAATCAATGTTTGGAATGTTTCTATATGCGGGGATAGTCACTCGAACGTCCTGTTCGAGTGTTTGCAACGCTTTCGGCAGTGCCTTGGCTACATCAGCCAAGCCACCACTTTTAATCAAGCCTTCAACTTCAGACGCTACAAAAAGTACCGAGAGAGTCTTAGTAACCAACTCGTGCTCCTTTAGAAATCACTACAACACCATCGTCAGATACGTGGTAATGCTTTTTGTCTTCTGTCAGATTTACACCAATCTGTGTACCCGGTGCGATGTCTGCATCTTTATCAATGATAACACGGCGCAAGATACAACCTTCACCCACTTTTACGTCACCGAGTAAGATACTTTCGCTGATATCACACGCTGATGCGATATTGCTGCGGAAGCCCAGTACACTCTTTTCAATACGCGAACCACGTACATAACTACCGCTACACACAAGGCTATCAATAATCTGAATTCGACCATTTGCCGAATCAGTAAACGTAGCTGGTGGTAGTGGCGGGTAATAAGTGTGTAGAGGCCATTTACGGTTGTATAGCGAGAATGGCGCATCTTTCTTAAGAAGGTCCATGTGCGCTTGCCAGTACGCGTCAATCGTACCTACATCGCGCCAGTAAACTTCTTCTTTCTCACCAGTAATACGGTTGGTGCTGAAATCATAAACAAACACATCACCACGTGGGAACATGTTTGGAATAATGTCTTTGCCGAAATCGTGTGTCGAACCTTCTCTATCAGCATCTTCCGTTAGTTCAGCAAAAAGCTCTTTCGCTTCGAACACGTAGTTGCCCATTGAAACGAGCGCTGATTCTGGATCGCCCGGGATTGACTTCGGATTTGCAGGTTTCTCTTCAAAGCCAATCATACGGCCGTCAGCATCAACCTCAATAACACCGAATTCTGATGCTTCAGCAAGCGGCATGCGCAATGCTGATACTGTTAGAGCCGCTTTCTTCTCTTTATGGAAATCAAGCATCTGTTTGATGTCCATTTTATAGATATGGTCTGAACCAAAAATACATACTTGATCAGGTTCTTCCAACTCCATAAAGCCCATATTTTGGTAGATAGCATCTGCTGTGCCTTCATACCAACGCTTTCCTTTACGCATTTGCGCAGGAATTGGGTCGATAAAACGGTCTGTTATACCACTGATATTCCAGCCTTTTTTCATATGATGGAACAGTGACTGTGACTTAAATTGTGTTAATACGTAGATCTTCATTAGATCAGCATTAACGAAGTTGTTCAAAGCGAAATCAATTAAGCGGTAACTACCACCGAAAGGAACCGAGGGTTTGCTGCGAGATTCAGTTAAAGGTCTTAAGCGAGAGCCTTCACCACCAGCAAGAATCATTCCCAATACACCAGCCATTTTATTCTCCATATATCTATAGCTTGTCGATGTTAGTACTCGTAGAGGTATCTTCCTCTGGGGGATGAGCACCAACACTTATTTCGGTATTTAGCGAATATCCATTCACATACAGTGACAATATCCTAAGCCAAACGTTGTTATGTGTGCACTATTCTTTGCACTTGGTTTTATATACGTTATCGACTTTTCGGCCGAATTCAATTTTTAATACGCCATTCTGTGGTACGTAAGCTGATTGCTTTCCTAAGACTTAAAGCAGCTCACACTACACCGTCTAGACGAAACATTACATTAACACCCGACACACATCAGGTATACAACTAAACGCTGATCTGTGAGTTACAATATTTTAATTAAGTTACATTCTCGTTAAAGTTGCATAAGAAGATGTAATTAATTACCGCCATTAATTTCGCGGTGTGAATTTAATAAATTCCCGCCGACGAAACACCAAGTCAACAAGTTGCATAATTAGTCATATTGAGATCAAAAAAAAGCAGCCATTAGGCTGCTTTTTCATCAATAACGTTCAGTTACTTCTCTTTAGGCTTTTTACGCTTATCCGTAACTTCCCACTTACCGTCGATGTACAACGCAGTCCAACCGGACGGTTTTCCATCTACTTCAGTACGAACGTAGTTTTCTTTAGTCTTACGACTAAAACGAACCACTGTCGGCTTACCATCAGGGTCAGCAACTGGCGCTGATGCTAGGTATTGGAACTTAGGTGAGATACGGTCTTTAAAACGAACCAACTCTTCCACTAATGGTGCACGTGTTTCACGTGATTTAGGGAAGTTGCTCGCAGCCATAAATAGACCAGAAGCACCATCACGAAGAACAAAGTACGCGTCTGAATTTTCACATGGAAGTTCAGGGAAATGTACCGGGTCTTCTTTCGGTGGCGCAACTTCGCCATTTTTCAGAATCTTACGAGTGTTCTTACAATCGTCATTGGTACAATCCATGTATTTACCAAAACGACCGTTCTTCAGAACCATGTCAGAACCACACTTGTCACACTCAACAAGTGGACCATCGTAGCCTTTCACTTTAAATTCGCCGTGCTCAACCACATAACCTTCACAGTTCGGGTTGTTACCACATACGTGCATCTTACGCTTATCATCGATTAGATAAGCATCCATTGCCGTTTCACAAATAGGACAACGCTTTTTAGCTCGAAGTGCTGCTGTTTCAACGTCTTCTTCAAGCACGTTGATAATGCCTTCTTCATCGCCCAGGTTGATTGTTGTCTTACAACGCTCTTTTGGTGGAAGCGCATAACCAGAACAACCAAGGAATACGCCTGTCGAAGCAGTACGAATACCCATTTTACGGCTACAAGTCGGACACTCAATATCGGTTTCCACGATATGATTTGGCTTCATGCCACCAGCGTCTTCGTCTAAATCTGCTTTTTCCAAATCGCCAGTAAAGTCTTCGAAGAAATTATCTAGCACGCCTTTCCAGCTTGCTTCGCCTTCTGCGATTTGGTCCAACTTCTGCTCCATACGAGCAGTGAAATCGTAGTTCATTAGGTCATTGAAGCTGCCGTCTAGACGGTCAGTAACAATTTCACCCATCTTCTCTGCATAGAAACGACGCTGTTCAACTTTTACATAACCACGATCTTGAATCGTCGAAATGATAGATGCGTATGTTGAAGGACGACCAATACCACGCTTCTCAAGCTCTTTAACTAGCGCCGCTTCAGTGAAACGAGCAGGTGGCTTAGTGAAGTGCTGTTTAGGGTCTAACGCGATCAGATCAAGCTTATCGCCGATCTGTACTGCTGGAAGGATCGTATCTTCGTTCTTACCCATTGGACGCTGAACACGAGTCCAACCATCAAATTTAAGGATACGACCTTTCGCTTTCAACGTGTACTCATCTGCTTTAACGCTTACGGTCGTTGAATCGTATTGAGCTGGCGTCATTTGACACGCTACGAATTGATTCCAAATTAGCGAGTAAAGCTTGTGTGCGTCTGCGTCTACGCCGTTTAGGTCTTCCGACTTAACATCTACACTTGAAGGACGAATCGCTTCGTGGGCCTCTTGAGCGCCCTCTTTGCTGCCGTATACAAGTGCTTTAGGTGGAAGGTATTGCGCGCCGTACTCAGAACCAATGTATTCACGAGCGGCTTCTACAGCTTCTGAGCTCAAGTTGGTTGAGTCAGTACGCATATAAGTGATGTAACCCGCTTCATACAGGCGTTGAGCCAGCATCATGGTTTTCTTTACGCCGTAACCAAGACGCGTACTCGCCGCTTGTTGCAGCGTCGACGTGATGTAAGGTGCAGACGGCTTACTCTTTGTTGGGCGGTCTTCACGTTTACATACTTCGTATTGCGCTTTTTCTAAAACGCTAACAGCAGCTTGTGTTTGCGCTTCATTTTCAGGTTTAAACGCAACACCGTCTTTTTGCGCTACTTGCAATCTAAAGTCGGTTTTCTCTGCTGTTTTAGTATCAGCATGCACATCCCAGAACTCTTCAGGGATAAAGGCGTTGATCTCGCGCTCACGCTCTACCAGTAGTTTTACCGCTACTGATTGAACACGGCCAGCGGACAGGCCTCGTGCTACTTTTTTCCAAAGCAGAGGTGACACCATAAAGCCAACAACACGGTCCATAAAACGTCGTGCTTGTTGTGCGTTTACGCCATCAATATTTAGCTCACCTGGAGTTTCGAAAGCTTGTTGAATAGCATTCTTGGTGATTTCGTTAAAAACCACTCGCTTGTATCGCGTTTCATCGCCGCCGATGATCTCACGAAGGTGCCATGCGATAGCTTCTCCTTCGCGGTCCAAATCGGTTGCGAGATAAACATGGTCTGCGTTCTCAGCCAGTTTTTGCAATTCAGCGACGACTTTCTCTTTACCAGGTAGGATTTGGTAGTTCGCTTCCCACTCTTTATATGGATTGATACCCATCTTTTTGATAAGAGCTTTGCGATCTTTTTCTTTCTTGATACGAGCTTTGTCTTCTGGGCTCATACCCTTGGTTGAAACTGCAGCAGCCTTTTGACCAGTACTTTGAC
>NZ_JADDYK010000075.1:0-43516 GCF_015163615.1 Vibrio sp. OPT18 | reverse complement strand
CCGCCGTTGGTAAATCACGTACGTGACCTACACTCGACTTAACGACAAAGTCTTTGCCAAGATATTTATTGATAGTTTTAGCCTTGGCTGGCGACTCCACTATAACGAGCGATTTACCCATATTGACTCTAACGTCCTTAATCACGATGCTTCAGCACCAACAATTTAGCTTGTGGGCTTTTACGCATGATATTCTAAATTCATTGCTTCTTTTTTTACTATTGTGCGAGATTACTAGAAGATCAACCGCTTTTTTCAAAATTGGATCTGATCGCTCGACAATTCGACGACTCATAGATAAAAGGGTCACAATATAAAGAAGCTATAAAGTACTCACTAAGAATACTTGCAAGAGCCTATTCATCAGGCATTACGTCTAAACGGGCTCATACTAAGCTTGTCCGCGAATCTAACGCGAGCCCCATTCAATTATTTTTGCCGTAAATCACAAAATAAATTGTGGATGTTTGAAAAGACTCTCTTAATCGGTTGTGAAATCATTGAATTTCTAGTTCGACACCATAAACTCAACGTTATATTCAGTTATCAGAGATAAACTCATGACAAAGAAAGTAATAGCAGAATTTGATTTACTGCTTATCGCAAACCAAATTATCCAATCACATGATGACTACATTGAAGGCATGCGCGCAAACAGCGTAGTAGAAAAAGACGATGTACTCGTCTTCAAAGGTGAATACTTCTTAGACAGCAATGGAATGCCGACCGAGAATACAACCGCGGTATTTAACATGTTTAAATACTTAGCGCACCACCTTTCGAAAGAATTTACAATTCAGCAATAATTAAAAAGCTTGCCACTTAGGCAAGCTTTTTTGTTCCTAAACCTTTACATACTAAGCATTTTTATAGACTTAGCATTTTCAGCTTGTCGAAATAATCAGGGAATGTCTTTGACGTACAACCTGGATCATTAATCGTCACAGGCGTATCGCTCAAGGCAACCAGCGAGAAACACATCGCCATACGGTGATCATCGTAAGTATCAATCGCCGCGTGAGTTAGTTCAGCCACAGGGTTAACAATGATGTAATCTTCACCCTCTTCCACTTCAGCGCCGACTTTACGTAGCTCTGTTGCCATTGCAGCCAAGCGGTCTGTCTCTTTCACACGCCAGTTGTAGACATTACGGATTGCCGTTGTGCCTTTCGCAAACAATGCGGTTGTCGCGATAGTCATCGCAGCATCTGGGATATGGTTATAGTCCATATCAATGCCTTTAAGCTCACCACAACGAGAGATAACGTAGTCGTCACCCCATTCGATTTCCGCACCCATTTTCTCAAGCGCATCAGCGAATTGGATATCACCTTGGATACTGTTTTTACCAATACCAGTGACCTTAATCTCACCACCTTTGATAGCAGCGGCTGCAAGGAAATATGACGCAGATGATGCATCACCTTCAACCAAGAAATCACCCGGTGCCGAGTAAGATTGCCCGGTAGGAATCACAAACTCTTGGTAATCGTTATTGATCACGTCCACACCAAATTGCTTCATGATGTGCAGCGTAATATCGATGTAAGGTTTAGAAACCAATTCACCATCAATTTTAATGGTCACTTCACCTTCAGCTAAAGGCGCAGCCATCAAAAATGCCGTCAAGAATTGACTAGAGATCGAACCGTCGATAGAAACCGTACCGCTCTTCAGACCGGTACCTGTGATCTTCAATGGTGGGTAGTTTTCGTTCTCTAAGTATTCAACGTCGGCACCGGCTTCTCGCAGTGCCGTTACTAAGTGACCAATTGGGCGCTCTTTCATGCGCGGCTCACCAGTAAGAACGTATTCACCGCGACCTAAACATAGTGCAGCCGCCAGCGGACGCATCGCCGTACCCGCGTTACCTAAGAAAAGCTCTAGGGCTTTGTCACTTGAGAATGCACCACCAACACCTGTCACTTCACAAACGGTTTTGTCTGCAGACAACTGATAATCAACACCTAACTGCGTCAATGCATTCAACATATGACGAATATCATCACTGTCTAGCAAGTTTGTTAGGCGAGTGGTTCCCGTAGAAAGTGCAGCCAAAAGAAGTGCACGGTTGGAAACGCTTTTTGAACCAGGTAGGTTAACTTCCCCGTTCACTTTTTGAATTGGTTGTAACGTAAGGCTTTCCATTAAATCTTATAGTCCTTGTACCACCCGAAGTCACTGGCGCGTATTTATTTTCGGGTGATGAATAATTCTTCGTACTTGCAGACTAACGAACTTTTCCAACGAACTCCAGAGCTAATCCCGCCCAAACCGGTGATTAATTAGCCAATCAATCGCATTGATATACTAGTACACGAGATCAACTCGAACACCATCTGAAAAATAGAGAATTCGTACATCATCGCCTCGGTTGAACAGCATCGAGTTATCGACATCTTGGATAATGTTGACCAACTTGTCGTCTTTGGTTTTGACCAATAACTCGACCAATTTGTACTCTACTTTATATTGTGTGTTACCTCGGTTACGAGCAATACCCGCACCCGCTACTGCACCGACGGCCGTCGCCACTTCTTTACCGGTACCGCCGCCAAACTGGTTACCAACCAAGCCACCAATCGCCGCACCTAACAAGGTTTCCCAACCATTCGCTTTCGACTCAACGATCTCTTGCTGAGTGATGTATCTGACCGTATCAATCTCACCATAAACCACCTCGTTTACTGGTCGAGCTTGGTTTCTGTTGTAAGCTGCATTTGCCAACATGGGCAAAACAAGTAAAATCCAAAGCAACTTCTTCATGGTAAAACTCCTAAAGACCTCTTGGTCAGTGATTAATCTGTAATACGGTACTTATGACTATATACCTAACCGAACTTGATACTACCAGTATAGAGTTTCCTTCGCCTTTCGACGCGCTTGATGAACCCAACGGTCTGCTCGCCTTCGGTGGTGATTTATCACCAATGCGAATTTTAAACGCTTATAGCCAAGGTATATTTCCATGGTATGGCCCAGGTGAGCCTATACTTTGGTGGAGCCCTGCACCGCGAGCGGTATTTAATCCTAAGACATTCGAACCGTCAAAAAGTCTTAAAAAGTTTCAAAGAAAGCACAATTACCGAGTCAGCATCAACCAAGCGACGGACAGAGTAATTGGTTATTGCTCTTCACTAAGACCCGAAGAAGAAACCTGGCTAAACAGCGACATGCAGTCAGCCTACCGCAAACTCGCCTCATTAGGTTTCTGCCACTCGGTTGAGGTTTGGCAAGATGATGAACTGATCGGCGGACTTTACGGCTTACAAAGAGGCCAAGTCTTTTGCGGTGAATCGATGTTCAGCCTGAAGACCAATGCCTCTAAAATCGCGCTGTGGTACTTTTGTGAACACTTTACACAATTCGGCGGACAACTGATTGATTGCCAAGTCATGAACCCTCACTTGGAATCCTTAGGCGCTATCGAGGTTGATAGGGATGAATTCCTAGGCTCTCTGCAATTACTCAAAGAGTTCTCCGTTAACGATGCATGCTTTAAAACCCAATGGCTAAAGGAAATGCCTTAATGAATCCAGATTTACAACAAATCAGAATTGGATTAACAGACAATCACGCTTGCAGCTACTTACCTCACCTCGAAGAGAGAGTGGCGGTCACGCTTGATGAACACATGCACACCTCAGATAACTATGAAGTACTGCTTGCGAATGGATTTCGCCGCAGTGGAGCGACCATTTATAAACCACATTGTGATAATTGCTCAGCATGCCAAGCAATTCGTCTTTCAATTCCTGAGGTAAAGCTTTCCAAAAGCCAACGACGGATCCTGAACAAAGGGAAATCACTGCGCTGGGAACTGAAAGATGAGATGGATGACAACTGGTTTGACTTATACAGTCGCTATATCACCGCTCGTCACCGTTCGGGAACCATGTACCCACCTAAGAAAGAAGAGTTTCTACAATTCTCTAAAAATGAGTGGCTTACTACAAAGTTCATGCACATCTATGATGAGAACAAGTTGGTTGGTATCGCCGTAACCGACATCATGGCTCACTGTACGAGTGCGTTTTATACCTTCTTCGATCCTGATATAGACATTTCGATGGGAACACTTGGCGTTCTATTTCAGATCCAACATGCCCAGAAAGAACAAAAACAATGGTTATATTTGGGTTATCAAATCGATCAATGCCCTGCGATGAACTATAAAGTACGATTTCAACGTCATCAAAGGCTAGTAAATCAGCGGTGGCAAGGGTAGAATACGCGACAACTTTACATATTTTGATTTTAACGGCACAATCAAGCCGTTGAAAACCGCCAAATTTCGAAAGAGGATTAGATGGCTAAAGAAGACGTAATCGAGATGCAAGGCACTGTCCTTGATACTCTACCAAACACAATGTTCCGTGTTGAGCTTGAAAACGGTCACGTAGTGACAGCACACATCTCTGGTAAAATGCGTAAGAACTACATCCGTATTCTTACTGGTGATAAAGTAACTGTTGAGATGACTCCATACGACCTTTCTAAAGGCCGCATCGTCTTCCGTGCTCGTTAATTTTTAATTAGCGAATACAATAAGAAGCGGAGCTTAAGGCTCCGTTTTTTATTGCCTGAGCTTTTTACTACACAAGCACATCAATCTCGCATCTCGCATCTCGCATCTCGCATCTCGCATCTCGCATCTCGCATCTCGCAAGCATAAAAAAACGCACAACCGAAGTCATGCGTATTAAATTTAAGCCCTTGAGTTATCAATCACTTCGTTAGTGCATAACCTCTTCTTTAGCACCAACATAGATGAAATCCAATTCGTCTTTTTTCAGGGATACTTTAACCGTACCGCCATCAACCAAGCTACCAAACAGTAACTCGTTAGCAAGTGGCTTCTTAAGCTTCTCTTGAATCACGCGCCCCATTGGACGTGCACCCATGGTCTTGTCATAGCCTTTATCAGCTAACCAATGACGAGCATCCTCAGAAACCTCTAAAGACACACCACGAGCGTCCAGTTGAACCTGAAGCTCGACAATGAACTTATCAACCACTTGGCTAATCACACTTGGATCAAGGCTGTTGAACCAAATGATATTATCGAGACGGTTACGGAACTCAGGAGTAAATACCTTCTTGATTTCACCCATCGCATCTGGCGCATGATCTTGTTGGATCAGGCCGATCGATTTCTTCTCGGTTTCAGCCACACCTGCGTTGGTCGTCATCACTAGAATCACATTACGGAAATCCGCTTTGCGACCATTGTTGTCAGTTAGCGTGCCGTTATCCATTACCTGCAGTAGCAGGTTAAAGATATCTGGGTGAGCTTTCTCGATTTCATCCAGTAACACAACCGAGTGCGGGTTCTTGATTACAGCATCAGTAAGCAGACCACCTTGATCGTAACCAACATAACCAGGAGGAGCACCGATCAAGCGGCTCACAGAGTGACGCTCACCGTACTCAGACATATCAAAGCGCAGAAGCTCAATACCCATCAACTTAGACAGTTGAACCGTCACCTCTGTTTTACCGACACCAGTAGGACCAGCAAACAAGAATGAACCAACAGGTTTATTGTCTGCACCCAATCCAGCACGGGTCAGCTTAATCGCTTCACTCAATACATCGATTGCAGGGTCTTGTCCGAATACCAACATTTTCATGCGGTCATCCAGTTTCTGCAGCGTATCTTTGTCTGAAGACGATACTGACTTCTCAGGAATACGCGCCATTTTCGCAACCATTGACTCAATATCAGCCACGCTTACCGTTTTCTTACGACGGCTTGCAGGTGCCAAACGGCTGCGAGCGCCCGCTTCATCGATTACGTCAATGGCCTTATCTGGAAGGTGACGTTCATTAATGTATTTAGCAGACAGTTCTACAGCGGCACGCAACGCTTTGTTGGTATAGCGCACTTCGTGGTGAGCTTCGTATTTTGGCTTCAAGCCAATCAGAATCTTGGTTGTATCGTCTAGCGATGGCTCGATAATATCGATTTTCTGGAAGCGACGAGCTAAAGCACGCTCCTTCTCAAAAATACTGCTGTACTCTTGGTACGTTGTTGAACCGATGCAACGTAATTTACCACTGCTTAGTAGTGGTTTAATTAAGTTTGCCGCATCAACCTGACCACCCGATGCAGCCCCGGCACCGATAATGGTGTGGATCTCATCGATGAACAGAATCGCGTCTTCTTCTTTCTCCAGTTGCTTAAGAATCGCTTTAAAACGTTTCTCAAAGTCACCACGATATTTCGTCCCTGCTAACAGTGAACCAATATCTAAAGAATAAATTACGCTGCTCTGAATGATTTCAGGCACTTGTCCTTCAACGATGCGCCATGCAAGACCTTCCGCGATGGCAGTTTTACCTACACCCGCTTCACCCACTAACAGAGGGTTGTTCTTACGACGACGACATAGAACTTGGATAGTACGTTCTAGCTCTTTGTCGCGACCGATTAATGGGTCAATATTGCCCTGTTTTGCGACTTCGTTAAGGTTAGTAGCAAAGTTTTCTAAACGATCTTCTGAATTAGCTTCTTCAGCATTTTCTGCACCACCAAATGAATCAGATGATGAAGGGCTGTCGCCTTCGTTGCTGGCTTTGGTAATGCCGTGTGAGATGAAGTTAACAATATCTAAGCGACTAATGTCGTTTTTCTTAAGAAGATATGCCGCGTGAGATTCTTGCTCACTAAAAATAGCCACAAGTACGTTAGCACCCGTTACTTCGCTGCGACCTGAAGATTGAACATGAAAAACAGCGCGTTGAAGTACTCGTTGAAAGCTCAACGTAGGCTGAGTTTCGCGAGTTTCGTCGCTTTCAGGGATAAGTGGGGTCGTTTGATCGATAAAAATATCGAGCTCATTGCGAAGAGCATCGAGATCAGCCTGACAAGCTTGGAGCGCTTCCTTGGCCGCATCATTTTCTAATAATGCTAGTAGGAGGTGTTCGACAGTCATGAATTCATGTCGCTTGTCTCGCGCACGAGCAAATGCGCCATTTAAACTCGTCTCTAATTCTTTATTTAGCATAAGTACCTCCTAAGGGAACAACAGTGTTGTTCGAGCAATTTATACTTGCTCCATTGTACATAGTAGCGGATGCTCATTTTCCTTTGAGTACATCGTGACCTGCGCTACTTTTGTTTCCGCTATTTCAGCACTGTATGTGCCGCATATAGCTTTACCTTCATAATGAACCTTGAGCATCACTTCCGTTGCTTTTTCGATATCTAGTGAGAAGAATCGCTCTAGGATCTCGATTACAAAGTCCATGGGCGTGTAGTCATCGTTATTCAACACAACGTTATACATCGCCGGTGGCTTTACTTTTGTTGCTTCTTTCTCCAGTAAATCTGAGCCTGGAGATGCCCATTCAAAGTTTCTGCTCATATCGCTTTGCTAAGGGTTATTTTTCGGAAGTCGTGAGTGTTTACCTAACTCAAATTTACCACATTCACGCTTTACGGTGTACTAAGAAACTGCACCGAGAAACAGTACCAAAAAATATTCCTCTATACTGAGCCTAATCCACCATTTCCATCGCTGCAAATAAAAGATCTCGATTAACAGGATTAACATATGTGATTGATTAAAAAGACGCCATAACTATTGATACTAACGATAAGATTACCGCTAAGTTACTATTTAGTTAATAGTTTGCAGTTAATCTCGAATGTGATTTGTTATTAAAATTGATCACTTTTATACCAATTTACTATTGACTGTGCTCAATCATTAGCTACATTGGAGCTAAAAGGTTTTTTAATACATTTTTGCAACATGATTTAAAATCAGTAACACGCTTCAAAAATTAACAATAAGGAATAATTACGCAGGGTAGCGTTAATTTCCGTAAGCAATGTACGAGATTCAAGCTATTAGCTGAAATTCTTTAGCTGGTAGGAATGATATCAATCGCACTTACAACAATTGATATAACAACGTTAGTAACAAAATGCATGAGGGATGTATAGCATGGCTACAGGTACAGTAAAATGGTTTAACAATGCCAAAGGGTTTGGCTTTATTTGTCCAGAAGGTGAAGACGGCGATATTTTCGCGCACTACTCCACAATACAAATGGAAGGTTATCGAACCTTAAAGGCTGGTCAGCAGGTCGACTATGAAGTAGAAAGTGGACCTAAAGGCTCGCATGCTAGCTCCGTTGTTCCTGTAGAAGGCAGCGCCGCAAAATAGGCGAATGCCAACTCATGTTAACCTCCGTCAGTCGTCATTAACGGCTGACAGGTAAACAGAATATTGAAACCGCTCATTTAATACCTGTAACACAGGCTTACGTGAGCGGTTTTTTCGTTTAGGGGCTATAAGGTTGCTCACTAGACCATTAGTTCGCGGATGTATTCTTATTAAGCTAGGTCTTGGGGATATTACAAAAGAACAAAAAAAGACGCTTTAACGTTATCGTTAAAGCGTCTTTCGTTTTGACTTTATCTATGACTTAGCTGTCAGACTAAGCAACTCGTTAGCAAATCACCTTCATGACTGATTAACGATGAGTCCAATCACTATGCATCAATAAACGCGTTTAGCGTTGAGCTTGGTCGCATTAGTGTTGAAACCAATGCATCGTCAAGTAGGTAGTAACCACCTAAGTCGCCAGCCACACCTTGAGCGTTGTTCAGCTCTGCAACAATCGCTTCTTCACTTTCAGCCAGTTGACTTGCCACACCTGCAAACTCAGCAGCAAGATCAGCGTCAACCGTTTGCTCAGCAAGCGCCTTAGCCCAGTATGCCGCTAGGTAGTAGTGGCTACCACGGTTATCAAGCTCACCCACTCGACGTGAAGGAGACTTGTTGTTATCAAGGAACTCACCCGTTGCTTTATCAAGCGCATCAGCAAGAACTTGTGCTTTAGCGTTACCTGTTACTACGCTCAGGTGCTCTAGAGATGCGGCCAATGCCAAGAATTCACCTAGGGAATCCCAACGCAGGTGGTTTTCTTTCTCTACTTGTTGAACATGCTTAGGAGCAGAACCGCCAGCACCTGTTTCAAACAGACCACCACCGTTCATTAGTGGAACAATCGATAACATCTTAGCTGATGTACCAAGCTCTAGAATCGGGAACAAGTCTGTTAGGTAATCACGTAATACGTTACCTGTAACCGAAATAGTATCTAGGCCTTCTTTAATACGAACCAGTGAGTATTGAGTCGCTTCAAGTGGAGCAAGGATCTTAATTTCAAGACCATCGGTATCGTACTCAGGAAGGTACGCTTCAACTTTCTTAATAAGCTGAGCATCATGCGCGCGTGACGCATCTAGCCAAAATACCGCTGGAACACCCGATGCACGAGCACGAGTTACCGCAAGCTTGACCCAGTCTTGGATTGGTGCATCTTTAACCTGACACATACGGAAGATATCGCCTTCCTCTACGTCTTGCTCTAGAAGCACTGCGCCTGAAGCGTCAACAACTTGAACCTGACCAGCAGCTTCAAGGATGAAAGTCTTATCGTGCGAACCGTACTCTTCCGCTTTTTGAGCCATCAAGCCAACGTTTGGTACGCTACCCATCGTTGTTGGATCGAACGCGCCGTTCTCTTTACAGAAATCAATAACCGCTTGGTAAATACTCGCGTAACTACGATCTGGGATCATTGCTTTGGTATCTTTTTGCTTACCTTCTGGATCCCACATTTGACCAGAAGAACGTAGCATTGCAGGCATAGATGCATCCACAATGATATCGCTTGGTACGTGTAGGTTAGTAATGCCACGGTCCGAATCAACCATCGCTAGTGGTGGCTGAGTCTCGTATACCGCTTGCAGGTCAGCTTCGATTGCTTCTTTTTGATCTTGAGGAAGCGCTGCTATCTTCGCGTAGACATCACCGATGCCGTTGTTAACATCAACACCTAGCTCTTCAAACAGCTGACCGTGTTTAGCGAATACGTCTTTGTAGTAAACCTTAACCGCGTGACCAAAAATTACTGGATCAGATACTTTCATCATCGTCGCTTTCATGTGAAGAGAAAGCAATACACCTTGCTCTTTAGCCGATGCGATTTCTTTTTCGAAGAACGCAACCAAAGCGGCTTTATTCATCACTGACGCATCAATGATCTCTTTATCTTGCAGTGCAAAAGCTGGCTTCAATGTTTTCTTCGCGCCATCTTTACCAACGAATTCAATGCTAACTTCTGTAGCACCTTCAATGGTTACTGACTTTTCGCTACCGAAGAAGTCTTTGTCGTCCATACTTGAAACGTGCGACTTAGAATCTGCAGACCAAGCACCCATTGAGTGTGGGTTCTTCTTCGCGTAGTTTTTAACAGAAAGTGGAGCGCGGCGATCCGAGTTACCTTCACGCAATACTGGGTTTACTGCACTACCCTTGATTTTGTCGTAAGTCGCTTTTACTGCTTTCTCTTCGTCAGTGTTTGCTTCTTCTGGGTAATTAGGAAGTGCGTAACCTTTGGACTGTAGCTCTTTGATCGTTGCTTGAAGCTGAGGTACAGATGCAGAGATGTTTGGAAGCTTGATAATGTTTGCTTCTGGTGTCTTAGCCAATTCACCTAGTTCTGCTAATGCATCACCAATACGTTGCTCTTCGTTCAAGTAGTCAGGGAAGTTGGCAATAATGCGCCCTGCAAGTGAAATGTCGCGAGTATCAACGTTAATACCAGAAGAAGCTGTAAAAGATTGAATGATTGGCAGCAGAGAGTAAGTTGCTAGCGCCGGAGCTTCGTCTGTAATGGTATAGATGATCGTTGGTTTTTCAGTAGGCATGAAATTTCCCTATAGTTCTTACAAGCTCATTTAAAGTAGTGAGCATGTTATAAATTGACCAGTAAGCCACTCTAAGAGTGAAAACTGCTTACTCGATAGTCGTACTCTATCTTATTTTTCATGCAATCTTGATGACAGCATGAACCAAATCCGTGAGTGCGTTGTTATAATAAAACACGAAGGTATAATTAAACAAATCAGGCTTAAGAGTCCATCAACTTGTTCTATTTTGTGTCTTTTAGGCGCGCAAATGATAGCTCAATTCCGTTTCAGTGAAAACTTTTCAGCACACTTCGTTTACATTTTTGCAAGGTAGTTAACATGTCTACTCGCTCACGCAGCACATCTCGTTCAGACAAACCGGCTCGTTCTGGTGCAACATTAAAACAAAGCGGTAATAGACAAAGCCGAAGCAGTGATAAGAATAACACTGGCAATTCGCACAAGAAATCTCACTCCAGTAAGCACCGATATAAAGGCAAACCTACCAATGCAAAACCTAAGGTAGCGCTCGAAGATCGCAAAGTAATTCTGTTCAACAAGCCTTTCGATACTCTTAGCCAATTTACTGATGGCGAAGGTAGAAAAACGCTAGCGGACTTTATTCCAGTGAAAGACGTTTATGCTGCAGGTCGCCTTGACCGCGACAGCGAAGGGTTATTGGTCTTGACCAACGATGGGATATTTCAAGCTAAACTAACTCAACCAGACTCAAAATCTCCAAAGACTTACTGGGTACAGGTTGAAGGCGCACCTTCTGAGGAAGATTTAGATAAATTGAGAAAAGGTGTCGAACTAAAAGACGGCATGACACTACCTGCAAAAGTAGAAGTGATGCAAGAACCTGAAGTGTGGGATAGAAATCCTCCAGTCCGCTTCAGAGCCGCGATACCGACAACATGGTTGGCTATTACAATCATTGAAGGACGTAACCGTCAGGTAAGGCGAATGACAGCTAATATCGGCTTCCCTACCCTGCGTCTTATTCGCTATTCAATGGGCAACATGAATGTAGGGCAACTTCAGCCTGGTGAGTGGAAAGAAATCTAGTCAACATAGTAGAAATGAAAAAGCGAGGTACCTGTCATATACAAGAACACCTCGCTTTAAAAAATTTTAGGTCTTACTTCTGGTCAATTAACCATTTTTGGAATGCTTTACGCTCTTCTTCATTTGCTCTTGAATACCATAGCTTAAGTTGAAGGGTATTTTCAGACTCTTGAACCGTGCTATCAGTAACAACAGTCGCACCAACCACAGCACCAGTTTGAACCGCGGCTAGTTCTTCTTTCAACGAACGAATCTTTCCTGAATCAAAAACTAAGCCTCTCTCTTGATTGTAGTCTTTTACCAACTGAGGGATATCGCTATAAGGCAGTGCGCCTTGAGCTGGAGGCAAGACTTCTTGCTCAACTTCTACATCATCACCATTTACAGCAACTTTAAAAATGGGTTGTTCTTTATCGACATTTTTTTCAACGTTACCAAACTTTCTACTCTTAAGGTCAATATCTACATCAGCCCCTTCAGGAGCATCGATAACCATGATATAAGGGACTGTGCTGATGAATTCTCTCTTACCTTTATCACTCAGATAACCGGTATAGTCCACCACAAGCTGATTTTCACCTGATGTTAACACTGCATCTTTTATGCTTTTTATCTGCTCACCATTGAGAGTGTTCAACGTAATTCCAGAACCCAGCTCGATTCCAGCCGTTGCATATGGTGCAGAGAACAGACAGATAAAACTCAAATACCACTTGTTCATGTACAATTCCTTATCGATAAATGTAAAAAAGCCAGCATAGTGCTGGCTTTTATATAGCATAGTTAACTACAAATTAGAATGTGTAGTAAACACCAGCAGTTACGCCATCAGCGTCAAGAGTTTTTGTATCTGTTTCGAAATCAGCAGTTTGGTATTCTGCGAAGAATAGGATGTTGTTACGGAATGCGTAATCAGCACCAACTACTAGGTTAGTAGAATCAACGTCAGAAATTTTAGTTACAACGCCAGTGTTGCTTACATGCTCATCAGTAGTCGCTACTGCGTAAGTAGTGTATAGACGAACTGCGTCTAGCTGGTAAGCTGCTGCAACACCCATAGTTTCACCGTTACCAAAACCAGAAGCTAGATCCCAGTAACCGTAACCAGTGTTACCTTCGTACTGAGCGTAAGTCGCAGCTAGGTATAGACCGCCGAATTCAGCAGAAGCAGAAACACCAGCAAGAGAGTAATCTACGTCTGTAGCATCGTTGTCTGATGCATCTTTCGCACGCTCACCAGTGATGTAAGAAGCACCGATAGAGAAGTTGCTGAATGCGTAGTCAGCAGAGATACCGTAAGTGTTATCAACGCCATCTGTAGACTCAGTGTTGATGTCAGCTACGATTGTGAAACCTTCAACGAATTGACCTTTGAATACAACACCGTGGCCAGTAGATTCTGCGTGGTGACCACCAGTAGAACCCATGTAGTTACCTTCGTTTGTGATATCGTCTTTCTGGATAGCGTCAGCAGATTCTGCTAGGTCGCCAGTTTCACCGAAAGCCATACCCCAAGTGTCAGTTTTGAAACCAACTAAAACGTCATCAAACTTCGCAGCGCTACCAGAAGATTCAATCTCAAAAGATGCGAACGCTGTGAATTGGTCGTTTAGCTTCTGCTCAGCATCTAGTTGGATTTTAGCCCAAGTAGAAACGTCAGCGTCGCTCTTCTCAGAACCAACACCAGAAACATTGTCAACTTCAGATTGAGTCAGGTAGATATCTACCTCGCCTTTTAAGCCAACTTTAGTATCGTCGTTAGAGTAAATTTCTGCTGCGTTTACAGAAGTTGCTGTAGCTGCGATAGCTAGCGCTAATAGAGTCTTTTTCATAATAAATCCACTGCCTTTTCTAAGAATGGGAGATCCTTGCCCGGTTCCCTTTTATTTTTATGACTGGTCATTACCACTCTTTGTTGGTTAATCACCGTCACTAAATTTCGAGGTCTAGATTGCAAAAGATTATCCTGCGTGTCAAATAAACTAAAAACAAACCTAAAAAAAACACAAATCAATCAAAATCAAACACTTACATTTTTTTTCATTGTTTTACGAGCAGCTTATCCTTAGTTTTATCAGGAAATATAATAATCCAAAAAAGAACAAAACAGCATTTAACACCACAAACAACTCACAACAACGCCACACTTCAGGATTTAACACCTACAAGCCAGTCTTTTTTAATATTTATATTTCGCAACATAAATAAAATAGTTAAGTTCCTGATGGTTCAGTTTTTTTTTGTGAACAAGATCTACCTTTGATTCAAAAGCAAGCTATTTCACCGTAAATGTACCGACTAGTGATATGTGCTACTATCCTCGCTCCGTTACGTAGGTCACAGTATGCTAACTACTAAAATTCAAAAATCTATTCGCACCAGTTATCAAAACCTCCAAGATCAGTTGGACAACTTTGTACCTCGACGTGCTCAAAATTACCTTGTTGCAGAAATAGCGAAGACACTTTGTGGTCAATACCACAAAAGTAATCGCATGATTGTTGCAGAAGCTGGGACAGGGATCGGGAAATCACTGGCTTACTTAATGGCTACTATTCCTGTCGCTGTGCTCAATAATCGAAAAATAGTCATATCGACAGCGACGGTTGCGCTACAAGAACAGCTCGTCAATAAAGACCTCCCTCTATATAGAAGACTGACTGATCGAGAGTTTTCTTTCATATTAGCGAAGGGCAGACAGCGTTATTGTTGTTCCGAAAAGCTAGCCGCTGCCTGCGGGGTTGATGGCGGACAAATGGCCATGTTCGAATCTAAGCCAGAGAAGAAGGATATCGACCAACTTCAAACCATGTACCGCAGCCTAACCCAAGGTAAATGGGATGGTGACCGTGATTCGTGGCCAAAACCAATCGACAATATGATTTGGCAGATGATTGTCAGTGATAAGCACAGCTGTAACAACAGTATGCCCACGCATAGAGACTGTCCTTTCCAGAAAGCGCGCTCAGAGTTAGATAAAGCAGACGTGATTATCGCCAATCACAGTTTAGTGATGGCTGATGCTGACTTAGGCGGCGGTGTGATACTCCCTGAACCAGAAAATAGCATCTATATATTCGATGAAGCTCACCATTTACCGCATGTAGCCAGAGATCACTCTTCTGCGGCTGCGAGCTTAAAAGGCGCGGCGTCATGGTTGGAGCGTTTAAATCAATCCATCACTAAGCTTTCAGGTCTCGCCGACGAAAAGCGTGTTCATCGATTTAGAAATGAACTGCAAGACTCAGTGCAACAGCTGATCCCGACCCTGACTCAAATGAGCAAACAGTTTGACGCTAACCACTTTGAAGACGGCTTGTATCGCTTCGAACATGGCGACTTACCAGAGTGGCTTGAGAATGAATCTAAAGATCTCAAGCAGCTCACGCAAAAGGCGAGCCAAGCCGTTGCGAAGATTGCAGACCTAATTGCAGAACGAGTTAAAGACGGTGAGCTTTCAGCAAAACTTGCAGAGCCTGCACTTGCAGAAATTGGCTTCTATATACAAAGAACAGAGAACCTTGCTCAAGTTTGGCGCTTAATGGCTGAACCGAAGAGAGAAAAAGGCGCCCCTTTGGCTCGTTGGCTCGAACTGAATAAAGAAAGTGAAGGCGACTTCGTTGTTAATGTTTCGCCACTGGAGGTGGGTTGGCAACTGGACCAGCAGATCTGGAGCCGCTGTGTGGGTGCCGTATTAGTATCTGCGACCATGAGGGCGCTCAACTCTTTCAGCTTTTTCTGTCATCAAGCAGGTATCAGCCAAAAAGCAGAAGATGGCGTACAGTTTTTGGCTTTGGCTTCACCGTTTGATTACCAGAATCAAGCTGAGTTGATCGTTCCGGCAATGAAGTACGAACCACAAGCACCTCAGTTTACCGAATATCTTATTGAAATTTTGCCTAAGGTAATAGAAGACAAAAAAGCCAATCTCGTTCTATTCTCTTCTTACTGGCAAATGAACAAAGTTGCAGAGGCTTTAGCAACAGATTTCGTTAAAAAGTCGTGGGCATTGCAGGTTCAAGGTGATACTTCACGAACTGAAATCCTAAAAAAACATAAAAAGCTAATAGACCAAGGTAAAACTAGCGTTCTTTTTGGAACTGGAAGCTTTTCTGAGGGTCTTGATCTACCGGGTGAGCTTCTTGAAAACCTCGTGATTACCAAGATTCCTTTTGGTGTTCCTACCTCTCCTGTAGAGCAAGCACATTCAGAATATATTGAATCACGCGGTGGTAACCCTTTTATGCAGATTACTGTTCCAGATGCGAGTAAAAAGCTTATCCAATCTGTGGGTAGACTACTGCGTAAGGAAAGAGATTCTGGTAAAGTCACGATCCTTGATAGACGCATAGTAACGAAGCGATACGGAAAGTCCCTACTCGATTCACTACCGCCTTTTAAAAGAACAATAAAATACTAATATCCCCTGCCCTCGAGGTAGTTATGGGCCTTCATCGCTAGGCCCTTGCATTCACAACCCAACATGACTAATCCATCGATTTTTCATGTGGCTGCCCTATCAGCCGATAACGAGAACACTAGCTACTTATGGAAATGATTGAGCCAACCATGTTGGTCATACTTGCTCTGGTTGCATTTGCAGCAGGCTTTATTGATGCTGTCGCAGGTGGCGGAGGGATGTTAACCGTTCCAGCTTTACTGTCACTTGGTTTACCGCCACACATCGCATTGGGAACTAACAAGCTTGCAGCAACCTTCGCTTCATCTACAGCTGCATTCACTTACTACCGTAAAAAGCTGTTCAAGCCTGAGTGTTGGGTCAATGCATTCATATCTACTTTAATCGGTGCGACAATCGGCACACTCACTGTTGATGCTATTAGCACAGAGTGGTTAGAGAAGGTATTGCCGTTAGTCATTCTTGCCGCTGCGGTCTATACCATTTTTCATAAGACTCCAGATGTGAGCCATAATGTGTCTCCTAAGCCTTGCCCTGTGCTTAAGAGAAAACAAAAGTACCAAGGATTCATTCTTGGCTTTTATGATGGGGTTGCTGGCCCAGGAACTGGCGCGTTTTGGACGGTAAGCTCTATGGCGCTTTATCGCTTAAACATCTTACTTGCCTCTGGTCTATCCAAAGCCATGAACTTTACCAGTAACTTTACCTCTTTGGTGACCTTCGCGATTCTTGGTCATATTGATTGGGTTCTAGGTTTAACCATGGGTCTTTGTTTAATGGCCGGAGCGTTTGTTGGTGCTCACTCTGCTATTCGTTTCGGTGCTACATTTATACGACCTGTGTTTGTTACCGTAGTAAGCGTACTTGCAATTAAACTGGCATATGAAGCTTGGTTTGTGAACTTATAGGCAGTAGCCACCGGGAAGTGAAATGAATCAATTTTCAAAGCTAAAAAGTGTCATTGATACCTTGATTGGCCATTGCTCGCAGGTTGATAAATCTCGAGGGGCTTATCATCAAGCCTTGTTTGACCGAGCCTTATTTAAATGTGGCGCCTCTGTTTTGCTTCCCTATGCACTTGAAACTCAGGCAACGTACCGCACCATTGTACGTGAACAAACCACAAATCAACTGACCGCATCCAGAGCCAACTACCTGACAGAAAAGCTGACCAATCAGATTGCAGCAATCCAAAGAGAGTTAGCCAACCACGATTTACGCTTGGACCGAAAAAGTAAGTCAGGGAAAACCCTTAACGACCTATACAACGAACTCGCTCAGCACCAAGACTGGCAAAAGCGATTGGTCGATTTAGTACGAGTACGAAAGTTAGCGTTTGATTCTGCGCCTCGCCACAGTAAGAAAAAAGCGGAAGAGGCTTGGCAGTTAGCAAAAGAGCGATTAGAACGCTGTGAAGACTCAATGAAAAATATTGAGAGACTAATTAACTTAGAGAACCCTAAGCGAAATGAACACTGATAACACACCATCACCACTGGATAACGCACCAGAAGAAGTTAAGTTAGCTGTCGACCTGATCTATCTGCTCGAAAGCAACGAAATCGATCCAAAAGTCGCGTTAGAAGCAATCAAAATTGTCCAGCAAGATTTACAAGCCAAACTAGCATCTAGCATCTAGCATCTAGCATCTAGCATCTAGCATCTAGCATAAAAATATACAGGATTCACATGTACCAACTTAGCTTTTCTATGCCCGAGTTTCTTGAAAACTACTGGCATAAAAAACCAACCATCTTAAAGGGTGGCTTCCAAAACTTCGTCGACCCAATTTCGCCGGAAGAACTTGCTGGTTTATCGATGGAAGAAGAAGTGGATTCTCGCTTTGTCTCTAACCTCGACAATCAGTGGACTGCAGAACACGGTCCATTCTCTGAAGAAAAATTTGGCGAATTAACCGAAACTCATTGGCAGTTAATCGTTCAAGCAGCGAACCACTGGCACCAAGGCGCAAATCATCTGACTGAGGCGTTCCAAGCGTTACCAAACTGGTTATTCGACGATCTCATGATCTGCTACTCAGCACCAGAAGGCGGCGTAGGCCCACATATTGATCAATACGATGTCTTCATCATTCAAGGTCAAGGCAAACGTCAATGGAAGGTTGGCGCTAAAGATGTTGGCCAATACAAAGAGACTGTTCAAGCTTCTGCACTTCGTCAAATTGAAGGTTTTGACCCAATCATTGATGAAACTTTAGAGACGGGCGATATCCTTTATATCCCACCGGGTTTCCCACATGAAGGGAACACGTTAGAACCGTCAATGAGCTACTCTATTGGCTACCGCTCCCCTAAAGAACAAGAGCTGATCAGCAACTTTGCCGATTTTGTGCTTGCTCATGATATGGGTGACGTACACCTGCACGATCCAGAATTCAAAACGCAAGAAGGCTACGGAAAAATTCGTTCATCGGATTTAAGCAATCTCACAGACATGTTGAAATCTGCACTAGAGCAACCTGAAACCATCAGTGAATTCATGGGTTGTCTGCTAAGCCAATCACGCCACCAGCTTGATATCGTTGCTCCAGAGCCACTCTGGACTCAAGAAGAGATCGCTCAACACTTAGAGTCTGAAGGTGAGATTCACCGAGTATCAGGCTTAAAAGCGCTCTACCACGAAAATGAAAGCAACACGGCTTACATCAATGGCGAAGTGGTTAAGGTTGATGAAGCGGATTCTTCGTTACTCAACATACTTTGCGATGAGACCATGATTACCTCGGCTACTGCCCTATCTCCTTCGGGCATAACTGTCGTGACTGAATTGGTCAACAAAGGCTACTGGTTTATCGAAGAGTAAGCAGCGTCAGCCGCTGGTTATTGACCAGCTTCTAGAGAAACAATTAAAAAAGGGACAAATGAAATCTTCATTTGTCCCTTTTTCTATTCAAGAATTGGTTAAGGATTAATGCTTATACCTTGAACAACTATACCTTGAACTGATTGACCAATTTCTGTTGTTGTTGAGACAGCTGGTCAATTTCATTACCCACTTGCTCAGAAGCCGCTGCTTGCTCCAAGATCTTCGCACTCAAATCGCGAATATTAACCACGCTTTGATTTACTTCACCGGAGACCGACTGTTGCTCTTCGGCTGCTCGAACGATCTGACTGTTCATATCACTGATCGCCTCAATAGAAGTAAAGATCGAACCCAGATCTTCAACTGCTTTCTGAACGTGTAGTGCTGTGTCGTTTGCAAGTATATTACCTTCTTGTATCGCTTCAACGACATCTTGAGTTCCAGCATGAACCTTATCGATCACCGCTCTGATCTCACCAACCGATGACTGTGTGCGACTTGCGAGGTTTCTTACCTCATCGGCAACAACAGCAAAGCCACGACCTTGTTCGCCAGCACGAGCCGCTTCAATCGCCGCGTTCAATGCCAGTAAGTTAGTTTGCTCAGAGATCCCTTCAATAACACTTAAGATCTCGGTGATGTTTCCGTTATTTTTTGCCAATTCTTCAACAATAGGAACAGCGCTCGACATACGTTCCACCAGCTTTCTCATTTCACCGGCTGAAAGCTCGATAACTTGTTGACCTTGTTGAGCAGAGCTATTCGCTTCACAAGCAGCATCAACCGCCACTTCTGCATTTTGTACCACTAAGCCCGCTGTTTGAGTCATCTCTTCGGCCGCTGTCGCCACAAGATCCACTTCTTTAAATTGAGATTCACTGCTTTCTCGAGTGCTTGATGCCGATGCTTTAGCCTGGCTTGTCGTACTCGCCACTTGCTCGGTGGTGTGAATCACTTCTTTGATCGTGTGTTGTAGCTTGTCTAAGAATAAGTTGAATCCTTTAGACAACTGACCTATTTCGTCTTGAGATTTCACTTCTAAACGCTGCGTCAAATCACCTTCACCAGAAGCAATATCATTAAGTCGCTCGACCACTTGTCGAATAGGCTTAACAATTGAAAGTGAAGCAAATGCGATAATGGCTAAACCGAACAAAATGAATACGGTACCTACAATTACTTCCGTCTTGATGCCTTCACTTAGCTTAGTACTAATGATGGAATCCAATTTGTTGGCATCAGCGACAACGCTCTCTCTTGGGATCTCAAACAACACACCCCAAGTTTGGTTAGCCGCAACAACAGGCGCAAAGGCAAGTAACCACTCACCGTTCTCGCTCCATTGCGTTGTCACTTCACCACCAAAGATAAAGTCGGTCATTAAATCACTGTTTGTATTGCCACTTTGGAAGGTTGAACCGACTGCAATACTTGAATCATCAGAAGCGATGACCGAACCATCGAGACTAACCACATAAGCTTTACCCGCACCGTTAAACAAGCTCTGGTCAGATTGCGTAATCACACTGGTTAAACCATCAAGTCTTAAATCTATACCAAGAAAACCAATCGCGACATCGTCGACTAAGATGGGTACCGAAATAGAGGACGTAAGTAGTGCTACACCACCGCTGTTAACCACTCTAGGCGTACTAATACACGTTTGCCCTGTAGACAAAGGACAGTAAAAACGTTCGCTATTGCTGTCATCATTCAAGATAGATTCTGAAAGAACGTTCGCTAGAACATTTTCACCGTTATCTGCCACCTTCCAGTAAGGAGCAAAACGACCTTTTTCGTTAGAACCAACATAATCAGCATCGACATAATTCGCATCTTCACTATCGAGCAAGTCAGGCTTGAAAACTAGATACGCTCCTTGAATAGAGTCGAAGTTTAAAACCGAGCGACGAACCATTTCATCCAAGGCGGTACGAAGCTCTTCACTTGGCGTAAAGTTTTCGTCTGCATTGTTCTTTAGAAACTGAGCACTGGCCGCAAGCATCTCTGCGCGGTAAATAGCTTCGTCTACATAACGTTGAGTTTCTTGAGCATTAAGCTGAGAAACAGACGCCAACAACTGCTGAGTTTTATTGATAACTGATTCTGAACTTTGAGATTTGATGACTTGTTGATTGCTCGTTGCGTTGTAGATCGAGAAACCAATAAGAGACAGTGACGTAATGATTAAACAACAACCTGCTAAGAGGGTTATTTTCCACTGTACCGATAGAGAGCGCATTTAATATCCTTATTTAAGCCAAAAGACTTCCATAACCATAACTATCACATCGACAACGAATTGCTGTACACAATGTAAATGAGTTAGACGAATAGCTTAGCGGATAATTACAGCACAAATTGCTTACATATAAAACGAAAGTTTACACAAATGTTAATAGAGCGTGTTTTCTTCCTTTTTTCTGTGATTTCAAATGATGTACTCATATAATCATTGGCTATGTTGCTTAGGTTTTAGCGCTGTGGATATAGCCAAAACATCGATATTTAAAGGAAGCCCACTCCACCCTCTCCCTCTTTAAAATACCGCGATTTCGGATTAGTTTTTATAATCCAAGTTATAGATTTTTATCTTGCTCAACTTCACACTTTTTGATTGCTAAGCCTGCAATCAAGCTCTAATATCTCGCGCCTAGATTCCCTGATCACTTTATTCATTTGGCTCTCCTTAATGGAGCGCTAAGGCTTTTTACGTCTTAATTTTTGGAGAGATACGCAAATGTCCGCCTCGTTTCCATTAGCGAAACTTACCTTTTTAATCGCTATTCTGACTGCCGTAGGTCAAATGACTCAAACGATGTACGTGCCTTCTATCGGTCATATGGCAGGTGAGTTCTTAGTTTCGGCATCTTCACTGCAAGCGGTGATGGCGTGTTACTTGATCCCTTATGGTC
This sequence comes from Vibrio sp. OPT18, assembly GCF_015163615.1. Lineage (NCBI taxonomy): Bacteria > Pseudomonadati > Pseudomonadota > Gammaproteobacteria > Vibrionales > Vibrionaceae > Vibrio > Vibrio sp. OPT18. The sequence goes on along the minus strand of NZ_JADDYK010000075.1, from coordinate 21,573 downwards.
TTTCGCAATTTGTCTACGGTCCACTTTCTGATCGCCTAGGTCGTAAACCGATCATCGTGATTGGTTTGATCATCTACATCATCGGTACTTTGGTAGCATTGTTCGCTCACGAATATGAATGGTTCTTAGCGGGTAGCTTTATCCAAGGTTTGGGCATCGGTTGTGGTGGTGCGATGTCTCGTACATTGACTCGCGACTGTTTTGAAGGCGCAGAACTGCACCGTGCAAACAGCTTGATTAGCATGTGTGTGATTTTCTCACCATTGATGGCTCCTGTACTGGGTGGTTACCTAACCGAAGTTTTCGGTTGGCGTTCTAGCTACTTATTCCTTGCGCTGTTTGGTATTGCTGTTGTGATCACTATGATGACGAGCATGATGGAAACACTGCCGAAAGAACGACGCAAGCATGAATCGGTTGCCAACAGCTACAAGTTCGTTCTGTCTGATAAACGTTTCCAAGGTTTCTTATTGGTATTGGTCGCAACATTTGCTGGCGTAGCCGTATTTGAAGCAGCGGCAGGTGTGTTGCTTGGTGGCGTGCTTGGCTTACCGGCAACGACAGTAAGCTTGTTGTTTGTCTTGCCTATTCCGGGTTACTTAGTCGGTGCTGGCTTATCTAGTTACATCGCACAACGTCGCTCTGAGCGCCGCGCACTGAATGTTGGTCTAATAGCTATCTTGGTAGGCTCAACAGTGGTATTGATACCGGGTCTGTTTGGTCAAACAACAGCATTAACCTTAATTGGCGGTGCAACCATTTACTTCTTGGGCGCTGGCATATTATTCCCAGCAGCAACAACAGGGGCGCTTTCGCCATTCCCGTACCACGCAGGTACTGGAGGTGCGATTTTAGGCGGTATGCAGAACCTAGGTGCTGGCATCGCAACACTATTGGCATCGTTCTTCCCAGCTCAAGACCAACTGCCACTAGGTTGCTTGATGATTGCAATGTCATTCATCGCTATGCTTGGTTTACGTTGGGTTAATCGTAAACCAGACCACTCAAACGAAATGCCATTGGCTATTTAACGTAAAGCTCGAATCCTGCTCAATAATGAAAAGGGACATACTGAAAAGTGTGTCCCTTTTTTGTTGCACATTATTCCTTACACTCTCACGTATCAGTAATTTCATTTAACATTGCTTTGATTTTTTGAAAACAATAACAGACACTTACGATGAAGGTGCATATCCAGAATCCAATTATAAATAATATCACTGGAAGAACACCAACGTACCTGAACTCTCACAACCAAGGATGCTGGCATTAAAACGAGTAAGGTACAGACTAAGGATATAAAGATGCGTATCGCTTTAACCACATTAGCCGTATCAATAGCGCTTGTCGCCGGATGCAGCAATCAAGGAATCTCAACCATGAACCACTACTCTCAATCACAACTCGTCGCTCAGCAAACCCAAGCACCCGTTGCTAAGAAAGTCCCTCACGCAATGACGATTCATGGTGACACCCGAATCGATGATTACTATTGGATGCACGATGATGCACGCCAAGATCCAGAGATCTTGCAACAACTTGAGCAAGAGAATCAGTACGCAGATACAGTGCTGAAACATACAGAAGCAGCACAAAAACAATTATTTGAAGAGATCAAAGGCCGGATCGCCAAAGACGACAATTCGGTACCGGTTCGCAAAGGCAGTTACTACTACTCGAATAAGGTCACAGGTGACAACGAATACCCAGTTCACCTGCGTGAAAAAAACTTTTTAGGCACAGACAAGCAAGTCATCTTAGATGTTAACGAGCTAGCAAAAGAGCATGAATTCTTCAGTATTGGTGGCTTAACGATCAGCCCAGACGAAAATTTGTTGGCCTATGGCGAAGATACGCTAAGCCGCCGAATTTACACCATCAAGATCAAAGACCTCACAACAGGTGAATACCTAAAAGATGAAATTGAAGGCGCTTCAAGTGCAATCGCGTGGCAAAACGACAACCAAGCCTTCTACTACATCAAGAAAGATCCACAAACATTGCTGGGTTATCAAGTTTATCGCCACGTTTTAGGCACCGCTCAGGCAAGCGATGAGTTAATCTACGAAGAAACCGATAGCGCTTACTACACCTCTTTGAGTAAAAGCAAAGATGGTGAACAGGTCTACATTTGGCACTCGAGCACAGAAACCAGCGGTGTTTCAGTCATAGATGCCAACAACCCAAAGGCTACAGCTGAGGCTTTCTACCCAAAAGAGACAGGCATAGAGTACAGCATCGCTAAGCTAGGTGATTGGTATTACATCTACACCAACTACCAAGCGGTCAACTTCCGTTTAATGAAAGTCACCGCCGAAGAGATGCATGACCGCTCAAAATGGGTCGATGTCATCCCAGCGGACGATAATACTCAGCTTGTTGATTTCGAGTTGTTTGATGACCATCTTGTCTACGAGCAACGCGCGGATGGCTTGTCTACAGTGAAAGTTCGCCAACTTTCAACAGGCAACGAGTTCCCACTTGAATTTAACGACACCGCATTTGCCGCTTACCTAACGAGTAACTATGAATTAGATAACTCAAAAGTTCGTATCTATTACAGCAGCTTAACCACGCCAGGTACTTACTATGATTTTGACCTAAGTACAGGTGAATCCGAGCTCATGAAGCAAACACCCGTATTAGGTGATTTCGAAGCGGATAACTACCAATCAGAGCGAATCATGGTTACGGCCCGCGATGGTAAGCAAGTTCCTGTGTCTTTGGTTTATCGTAAAGACTTATTTAAGAAAGACGGCACTAACCCAATCTACCAATACGGCTATGGGTCTTACGGCTCTACCATCGAACCGACCTTCAGCTCAACTCGCCTAAGCCTACTAGATAGAGGTTTTGTTTATGCCATCGCACATGTCCGCGGTTCAGAAATGCTTGGTCGCCCTTGGTATGAAGATGGCAAGAAACTGACCAAACAAAACACGTTCAACGACTTTATTGATGTAACCAAAGAGCTTGTTGAAGAAGGCTATGGCGCTAAGGATAAAGTGTTCGCCGTTGGTGGCTCTGCTGGCGGTCTATTAATGGGAGCAATCATCAACCAAGCACCAGAACTGTACCGTGGCATTGGTGCACATGTTCCGTTTGTAGACATTGTGACAACCATGCTCGATGAATCGATTCCTCTAACCACCAACGAGTATGACGAATGGGGCAACCCAAACGATAAAACCTACTACGATTACATGCTGGGGTACTCACCATACGACAACATTAAGGTTCAAAACTACCCGAACATGTTGGTAACGACGGGCCTGCATGACTCACAGGTGCAATACTTTGAGCCAATGAAATGGGTCGCAAAGTTACGGGAGATGAAAACAGACAACAACGTGTTGCTATTCAAAACAGATATGGAAGCTGGTCACGGTGGCGCTTCTGGTCGATTTAAACGACTAAAAGAAGACGCACTCGAATACGCATTCTTTTTGGATTTACTAAAGACTCAATAGATTCTGCGTAACTGTAAGTATTCACATCATTTAATGTCGCCATTTTGTCTCTACAAAGTGGCGACAGAAATTATTAAGCATGGTTAAATACGATGAACCATGAAATCCACCAAATCAAAAACCTTTAAAGACAAGCAGTGACAAAGGTTTACGAGAGGTATAAAAACAAATGAAAGTAATTAGCTTCAACATCAACGGCCTTAGAGCCCGCCTTCACCAACTGCAAGCTATTATCGACAAACACCAACCCGACGTGATTGGTCTGCAAGAGATAAAAGTGCACGATGAAGCCTTCCCAATTGCTGATGTTGAAGCAATGGGCTACAAGGTTTACTTTCACGGCCAAAAAGCACACTACGGTGTGGCGATGTTGTGTAAGCAAGAGCCTATCTCTGTGCAGAAGGGTTTCCCAACAGATAATGAAGATCATCAAAAACGCATGATCATGGCGACGTTTGAAGATGAAAATGGTGAAAAGGTTACCGTGTTAAATGGCTACTTCCCTCAAGGGGATAACATCAAGCATGAAACAAAATACCCGTACAAACGCCAGTTCTACAAAGACTTAATGACTTACCTAAACGACTATCACAACAAAGATGAGCAAGTGATTGTGATGGGCGACATTAATATCAGCCCTATCGACGCAGACATCGGCATTGGTGAACCTAATGCGAAACGTTGGTTAAAAACTGGTAAATGTTCTTTCCAACCAGAAGAGCGCGAATGGTTGAAAACATTGATGGACTGGGGCTTTGTAGACAGCTTCCGCTTGCTGCACCCTGAAGTGAATGATCAATACTCGTGGTTCGATTACCGCTCAAAAGGCTTCGTAGACAACCGTGGCCTGCGTATTGATGTAGTCCTAGCAACTCAGAAACTTGCTGATAAGTGTACTGAAGCTGGCATCGACTACGAGCTACGCGGCATTGAAAAACCGTCAGACCACGCTCCAATTTGGTCGACGTTTAAATAGAAAACAGGGAGCTCATGCTCCCTATTTATTTTTAGATTAGTTGGTTGGCCAAGGGGTTGTCCCGTCAACACTAATAGGTGCTGTGGCAAACTCATCGACACAATAACCTTGGTTTGAGCTCGCGAAGTACGTTAGTGGCATTGGTGGCAAATTCAGTGTCACGACTTGTTGTTTGGCTTTGTCCGTAAAACTAAAGCCCCACATATCTAAATAATTCCGCATATCGCGCTCGTTGACATAACTCAGCGCAACCAACAGCCAATCGTCGTTCGTGATCTGATTTGCATCATCTCTTGTATAGCTGTCAAAGCCAATGGTTTGCCTATGTGCGGCCCACAAGTCATCACTCGACTTCAAACGATTAAACTCACGTTCAATCAAGTGTAATCGTCCTAACATATGCCAGCCATAATCTAATACGCCTTGCTCTTGAGCTAACATCATCATTTGAATGTAGATGCGTGCTCCCCAACTCCAACCCGTTTGATTCTGAGCTGCCATAAAAGCATTTGGGTCAGGTTGAGTTCGGCTCTGCTGCAAAACTTCATACTGCCCTTTAAAATCTAAGCCTTGGCAAGACGATATTTTTCCTGTGTCTTTATAATATTTTGATTTACTAAAATACGAATAGTAGTTCGTTGTAGAGTGCCCATCCCAACCGCTAAACCTAAATCGACCACGCTCTAAGCCATGCCCTAATTCGTGAAGATCACCATGCCCTAATGGGTGAAAAGACCAGTAAGCATCGTAAGGATTTCCTGAACAGCCGTAACCACAGTTCGCTTGATCGGCATTCATGTGCTTCACGATATCAATGGTCGCAATTTCCCAGCCCTTTGCCTCACCGTATTGATGTACTTCAGTAATTTCATCAATCCCAGGACCTCTAAAACCTGCAAGCGCATGAGGAAAGTTATGTACATAACGCTCAGTGGCGAGTGCGATATCATGCGGCTGCGCCCAATCTGAGGCATTGATAGACTCTTTCATCTTGTCTAGTTTAGAATGGACTTCGAACCCAGGTGTAACCAACTCGGCCCAATCAAACTTTCCTTCTTCAAGCTGGGCAACAAAACTGTCGTTGTCGGCTTCACTTCGCCAAACAGGGTGTTGAGCAACATTCTCAAAACGCAGTTCAACATCAATATCATTGGTATCAAAATGAACCTGTAATGTTCCGCCATAAGCAGAAGTCAGATAAATCGTCTCTCCTGTTTTCACTGGATAGGTTACTGAGGTCAAAAACTTCGGCCTAGCATAGCCATCATCGCCCGAAAATTCGTGAGTCGCGCCACTACGTAGGGTATTAAATGCTATCGATGTCGCCACCTCATTACTGTCCAAACGAGTCACCTTAATCGTCTCACCTGGCAATGCGTACACTCCAGCTGATCGAAAGTGTCTCTTGGACTCAAAGGCAATTGTTTTGGTGACGAGCGGTACGTTTTCAAAACTCTTGGTACTAAAGTTACCTAGACTTGGTTGCGCCGCGTTATACACGCGACTGTTGTAGGTCGCGTAATCACTGTAATAAGAACGAAGAAAATCAATTCTCTCTGTCACGCCCTTACCCATTGGGTACTGAACGTCTTGACGATAATGATCAGCAAGTAGCAGCAACAGCTTTTCATATTCATAATCATCGGTTGCAAACAGATCAATTTTTTTGCTATCAAGAGTCGTTAGGTGTGAACGAATACTGTTCGCAGCGGCATAGAACTCTTCATTCATGTTGGAATCGTCAGGACAAGATTTATCCTCACACGAATTCAGATCGACGGTAAAACTGTTGTCTTTCAGTCGCTGAAAAAGAGCTTGTTGTTGAACAATATTATCCGGCATTCGATCTATCAGCTGTGTAGAATCCCAGTTCGATAAACCGAGCTTACGCCAATAGTTGTCGCCAACGTAAGTCATGTGCATTTCTGAAAATAGCGCGTTACCTAAGTCCGTCATGCCGCCATCAAGGTGTAGATATAACACTGGTATATTTTTATTGAACGCCAAGCGTAAACCCGTAATCACATCTTCAATGTCATCACCATCATTCAGCTTTTGAGACAAAACCAGTAAATCAGGGTTATTGTTTTCAATGCATTGACTCAACTTACCGCCATCACAAGTATTGTCGGCATTAATAACCATTGAAGGATTGATATTGCTAGTCAACCAGTTGCGCGTAGCTTGGTCGTCAGGAAAATAATGCGATTGATCGAGCTGAGCTAATACGACATTTTGTGGTGAATCATTATCAGCAGCCCACTTAACCAAGTTTTCTAGCCAAATATACATCTCTTCGTTGACAGAATCTGGAAAGCGTTGCTTAGTTCGAAACGGGTTACTTGCCAATGCTGCATAGCGACTGTTATCTGACGTATAACCCGCGATACCAATAACAAGCTCTTGGTCGGAATACCCATCTTGCATCGCTTTATTGGTTTGCAAGATGACATCGTTAAAACCATAAGTTGGTAAGATAATTGCCGTATCGTGTGTTGGATCCCAATGAAGATTGCGTAAAGGCTCACCATCAGAGTTTTGTGATAGAGCTTGCTTAATGTGGTTGTAGTTCGAGTTGTATTCAGTAACTAACGCTTGGCTTGCATCAATGAATTCATTGGAGTCTGCTACATAAGAAGCGTCACCTGTGGACAACGCCTTTTGAACAGCAGTTTGTGGAACCGGAGTGATACCAGGCTCGCCACTTCCGCCGCCTTCATTACCTTCCCCTCCAGAACCTCCAGAACCTCCAGAACCTCCAGAACCTCCAGAACCTCCAGAACCTCCAGAACCTCCAGAACCTCCAGAACCTCCAGAACCAGTTTGGGCACTTTCACCGCCACTACCACCTCCACATCCTAAAAGTGATAACGCGATAACACAAACAACCAAATTCGACAGTAAGTAACTCTTTTTCATCATTATTCCATACAACAACAAAATTTCGATGAGTCTATCTATCGCCAAACCTAAAGCAATCAATCTCATGAATGCGTGAGTTTAATTTGAAGCAAGATAACTATTTCGTTGGGATGTAGCTTCTCGAAAGTTCGTGGAATTCAAAAGCACACGACTTATTTAATGCTATTAAAAACGGCGCTATAGAAGCGCCGTTTTTTTAACTATGATTTGTAACGTATGATTAGCTAAGTGGTCTTAAGTAAGCTAAGAAACGTTTCTCTGCGAATTTGAAAATCGCAATGATGATAAACGTTAATCCCATGTAGAACAGGCCTGCTGTTAGGAACGATTCAAATGGTGCGTAGTAACGTGAGTTAACCAAACGGGCAGCACCCGTTAGATCCATAATGGTTACGATACCAGCTACCGCAGAGCCGTGAAGCATGAAGATAACTTCGTTACTGTAAGCCGGCAGTGCACGACGTAGAGCACTTGGCAAAATGATGCGGCGGTAAGTCTTTGGTGTGCTCATGCCGTACGCTTTTGCTGCTTCAACTTCACCTTTAGGTAAGCCGTTAATGGCACCGCGAATGATCTCTGCTGTATATGCTGATGTGTTAAGAATGAATGCTACTAGAGCACAGAACCAAGCGTTTTCCCAAAGCGTGTCTTTTACTGGGAAGAACTGGTCCATACCGTAGTAAATCAGATACAACTGCACCAATAACGGCGTACCACGGAAGAAATAGATGAATGACCAAGCCGGAGCGTTAATCAGCATATTGGGGCTATTACGAGCGATCGCTAATGGTATGGCGACGAATAAGCCAATAATCAAAGCGACACAAACCATCCAAGCCGTTGTCCATAAACCACCAAGGTAAATCGGTAGGCTTTCAATTATCAATGAAAAGTCCATAACTACCTCGCGTGGATACTGAATTTACGTTCAACCAGCTTAAGTAAGCCCGTCGAAACACTGGTGAAGAATAAGAAGATAATCGCCACTGTCATATAGAAGGTAAATGGCATTTTGGTTGAACCCGCCGCCAGTGCGCTAACACGTACCATATCTTCTAAGCCAATAATGGAAACCAACGCGGTAGTTTTAAGTAAAACCAACCAGTTGTTACCAAAACCCGGTAGTGCGTGACGAATCATTTGCGGTAATAGAATACGACGGAACGCTAGAACAGGTCCCATGCCATAGGCCTTTGCTGCTTCCATTTCACCGCTATCAACCGCCATGATCGCACCACGGAAGGTTTCAGCCATGTAAGCGCCAAAGATGAATCCAATGGTTAAGACACCAGCAACAAATGGACTGACATCAATATAATCTGGTAAGTAAGCGGTCCATTCGTGGTTAGGATCACTTGATGTGAACCACTCATTGAGCCACTCATTGATGGAATACAAACTGTTGTTTAAAAGGATTTGTCCACCAAAGAAAATCAGCATCATCAAGACGAGATCAGGAATGCCTCGAATAACGGTTGTGTAGAGGGTTGCGATAGCACGAGCCCAGCGATAAGGCGCTAGTTTTGCTAAGGCACCTAGCATACCAAGAACCATAGCTAAAATTAGCGACAGCAAGGCAACTTCGATTGTGAGCACCGCCCCTTTCAGGATCGACGCTTCATATCCTTGTAAATCAAACATAATGAATTCCAACAGAACTGCGAAAAAGTTGGTAAGACAGGGAAAGGAGAACCTCTCCCTTAAGAAGTGATGCTAGAGATTACTCGCCGTATACGTCGTAGTTGAAGTATTTAGCAGCGATCTCTTGGTAGATGCCTTTTTCACGTAGTGAAAGGATTGCAGCATCTAATTGCTTAGTCAGATCTTTGTCTTGCTTACGTAGAGCAATACCAAAACCTTCACCGAACCACTTAGGATCTGTTAGTGATGGACCAACAAACTCGTAGTCTTCACCACCAGCTTTGTTCAGCACGCCTTCTTCTAGAGCAGATGCATCGCCCAGTACAGCAGCAACACGACCGTTAGCTAGATCAAGGTAAGCTTCATCGAATGAACCGTAACGAACGATTTCTACTGTGTCACCGTAGTTGTCTGTTAGGTACTTATCGTGCGTTGTTGCACGTTGAACGGCAATCTTTTTACCACTTAGATCATCAAAGTTAAGGCCTGCACCTTTCTTAGCGATGAAATTGTTTGGGATAAGTGCGTATTTACCAGTGAAGTCGATCTTTTTCTTACGCTCTTCCGTGATAGACATTGCCGCGATGATCGCATCATATTTACGAGCAAGTAGAGAAGGAATAATACCATCCCAATCTTGTGCAACGATCTTACACTGCACCTGCATTTCAGTACAAAGCGCGTTAGCCATATCGACATCGAAGCCTTTCAGTGAACCGTCAGCTTCTGTCCAGCTAAATGGAGGGTAAGCACCTTCAATACCGAAACGTACTGTTTTCCATTCTTTTGCTTGAGCTACGCCCGTTGCAGCAGTTGCAGCAAGTGCCGCGACTAATAACCACTTTTTCATATCCCTACTCCTGTGATTTAGGTTTTTATGTTTTGCTAGTTTTAATATTGTGTTTGTTGTTACTGATTAACTTACTTGTTGTGTTTTATTGTTCACACCGTCGCTGTTTACCTTGGCAACGGCATTTCAATTCTGATTAGTAAATAGATGAGATAAATTGTTGTAAACGCTCAGATTCAGGTTCCGTAAACAGTTTAGCTGGATCGCCCTGTTCTTCCACTAGACCCTGATGCAAGAACATCACATGGTTAGATACGTCGCGTGCGAAAGCCATTTCGTGCGTTACCACGAGCATGGTTCTGCCCTCTTCTGCTAGATCGCGCATTACACCAAGCACTTCGCCGACTAACTCAGGGTCTAATGCCGATGTTGGTTCATCAAACAGCATAACTTCAGGGTCAACCGCTAGCGCTCGCGCAATTGCCGCACGTTGTTGTTGGCCGCCAGACAAATGACCCGGATAGTAATCTTTACGCTCATACAGGCCGACTTTCTTCAGTAGTAGCTCTGCATTTTCAATCGCTTGTGCTTTAGGTACGCCTAAGACATGAACAGGCGCTTCGATAACATTTTCGAGAACGGTCAGGTGAGACCACAGATTGAAACCCTGAAAAACCATTGCCAGACGAGAACGGATTCGCTGTACTTGTTTTTCATTGGCAGGAACAGAAACACCTTGGCGGTTGTTTTTCATTTGAATTAATTCGCCATTAACCCAAATCTCGCCTGCGGTAGGTGTCTCTAAAAGGTTGATACATCTAAGAAAAGTACTTTTACCCGACCCTGAAGATCCGATAATCGATACTACATCGCCTTTATGCGCAGAAAGTGAAATTCCCTTTAAAACTTCATTTTGACCAAACGTTTTGTGTAGATCCTTTATGTCCAGCGCTGGTACATCTTTCATGCGCTTTCTCTCCCAAGTTTGTGAAAATGCAAGGTACTCCGACCTTTTCATGCGATACAAACTAGCACCCAACGGAGCAACATGCAACAAATTATTAACCTGTCATTTGAGAATAAATAGCGATTCAGTCTGACTTATTATGCAAAAGGTAGCGTTTTCCTCTCAATTGCATGAATAGGGACTATAAAAAAACCCCGATTGACGGGGCTTTTATGTTTTATTTTTGTTAACTAAGTATCATCGATTACCTTGTCACCGACATATACTCTGAAACTGTTACATTATAAGTGTGCTTCGTTCTATCTGCTGGTGCTATTACCGAAGCTACAGTATCAACATCTTCATATTGACTAACTAAACTTTGAACTACTGAATCCTCAAGGATACCCGTCTCAAATACGGTTACTGATAATGAATCCGGAGACTGAGGAGCTAAATCAGCTAAGCCAAGTTCAGGAATTATAATTCGCCCATTGTTCAACTCAGAAACTACAATGTGTTCTAGTGTCTTTATTGGACTTGTTGAACTTTGCGTATATTTCCCTCTGGCAACTAGTCTCTCTGCTGAGCTCACACCTGTAATTTCAATGATATCTGTTGTTCCCGATTGAGACACATTTGGAGATACATCTAAGATAGTCAAACTATCTGATGTATTCACATCCAAAGTATCCGAAAAAGTTCCTGAAATGTGGAATTCCCAATTCAAAGACAACGTGCCCGTTGCAATGAATGAACGTTGCGAAATAAGAGATGATATTTCGAATGCTTCGACAGATGCTGTGTCTGGCTTAAACCACTCATAGTTATAACCATCTTGATCTACGTTGATAGTTAATGAAGATAACTGAGTCGATAACTGGTTTGACCAATTAAATGATGTATCTAAGCCTTCTAACTCAGCAATAGATGATGAAGCGCCTATCGAATCGACAAAACTGTACCCATTTAAACCACCCGAGAAGTAACCTTTAACTAAAACTGGCTCATTATCATAAGCGGTGACGGTTACCGAATTTGACGGAGTGATTGAGTCATCTCCTAAAGTCGAGAGATATTGGTAACTATCTGCCTGCGCATTTATAGTAGACACGATTACATCGCCGCTAACCGTATTTCTGGCTTGACTACCCGTATAACAACTTACATTACCTTGGTTTCTTCCCACTTTAATCAGTTGACTTTCCAAAGCTTCTTTTTGAATGGATAGTGCTTTGTAAAAGTAATCAGTTTCGCCAGGTGAATCTAAAACTGTAACAAAACCTTCGTCATCCATCGTGTTTTTGTTGATGGTGAGTTTGCCCGATGAATTAGGACTCAAAGTATCTGTTACGCTTCCTTCAGCGTCATGGATATATACCACTAAGTCTTGAGCAACTTTGGCATACGTGTACTGTGTAGGACTATTAATGTCATCAACTTTGAATAAAGTACAACTACTTTGTACTGACGGAGATGTGTACATCTGTATGAACTCTAGCGTTACATTGTCTGCGGGAGCTCCTCCACCACCGCCGCCGCTTCCGCCGCCACAACCAACCAGTAGTCCTGAGATCATTGCCGCTAGTGGCAACATTTGTGTTTTTTTCATCGATTTCCGTCCTGTTTGTGGCAACAGCTCGCCAAAAATTAAATATCTGACGAAAATAAAGCAAGAAATAAGCCAATCGTTAACACCCGTAGTTATAAAGGGTGAAAATTGCGACAAAACGACATTTAGGTCGACTTGTGAAAATAAATTACACTATTTATCAATGGGAAGTTAATGAACCGCTGCGTTTTGTAGCTTTCTTTCACATAAACTCATAAAGTGATCAAGATCAATCACCCTAAAGGGTAAGCTTGTTAGACTCCTCAGCAAAGAATAAGGCATTAAAAATGCCAAACATTTCTTTTAACTTAGCTGCATAAAGCACATCAAATTCGTGCAACATAATGTTAATGAGTTATAACTAAGAAATAACGCAATTACGCGAACTTATAGAATTCAATTTTAGAATTACTAACATAAAATATGAGGAATCTATGTCAGACGTTGTGAACAATGCGAACTCTGAAGTAGAAGAGAAAAGCTATAAAGAGCTACACCGCCCTGCTTCTGAATTTGAGAGCCGCTCAGATTATCTAGATCACGAGCTGCAAATCATGAAGCCTCGCCGCTTCGGTCTAAACCTTCCAGGTCGTGACTTCCGCTTTGAACTTGAAGACCTTGTTCCTGCACTTGCTGGTACCATTGGTATCATCGCGATGTACTCTGCAGTAATGATGTCTTGGGCTGATGGCCTAACTCAAGCTTGGGATCACGTAAACCTTGGTAAAGAGTTTGCGATTGAAGTCGCTCGTGTAGAAATGCTTATCCCTGCACTGCTGTTCTGTATCCTTGCTTCTGGTTTCTTTAACCCTAAAGCAAACCTTGCCGGTAACCACGGCCCAATGATTCCTCTTATTGGTACCATCGCTCTCGCTGGTGCTCACCCTCTTGCATTGGCAATCCTTATCGGTGTCTTCGGTCTAATCCTAAGTTTCCTAAAAGGCGGCTCCAAGCTGGTTAACCTTACTTCGGAAGGTACTGCGGGTGGCTTGCTTATCTTCTTAGGCCTAACGGGTACCATGAGCCAAATCAACTCGATTCAAGAATGGGCGGTTGGTCTTCAATCTTCTACTGTTGAAGCGGGCAGCATGGGTTACGTTGGTTTAATCGTTCTTGCTATTACTATTGCTATCTACGCTTTCCTAGCAAAAGTGAACAAGCGTTGGTTAGCTATCCCGGTGTGTGCATTCACAGGCCTTGCTATTGCGTTAGTATTAGGTGCTGGCTTCGACATCGTATTCGAAACTGAAATGGGCATTCCAAACCTAAACCCAGTTTACTGGTGGGGTTCTACTTCTGAAGGTTGGATGCTTGGCTTGCCAAACGTTGAACACTTCATTGCATCTCTACCATTTGCAATCCTTGCTGTAGCAATGTGGTCACCTGACTTCCTAGGTCACCGTATCTTCCAAGAACTTAACTACCCTAAACGTTCTGAAAAAGTACTAATGGACGTAGATGACACAATGACTATGTGTTCTGTTCGTCAGATGGTGGGTACAGCGGTTGGTGGTGGTAACATCACATCTTCTTGGGGTACGTACATGATCCCAGCAGCAATCGCGAAACGTCCAATTCCTGGCGGCGCAATCTTGCTTGGTTCTCTATGTATTATTGTTGCGATTCTTGGTTTCCCAATGGACGTAGCAGTATGGCCACCAGTGATGCGTGTTGCGCTACTTGTAGGTGTATCTCTGCCTCTACTTGAAGCGGGTATGCAAATGGTTAAGGATTCTAAAGATTCTCAAGCGGCTGGTATCTGTATCTTCGGTTCAGCGGTTGTTAACCCAGTATTAGCATGGGCACTGACTATGCTTCTAGATAATAACGGTCTAATTGGTGATAAAGAGCGTGCGAAGCGTCTATCATTTGTAGATAAGATTGTTATCCCAGTTGGCGTTTTAGTTATCTGTCTAGTAGCAATGCTTGCAGTTGGTATGCTAGAAAGTCAATATGGCCTAAAAGCTTGGCTATAATGGTCCTTACTACACAAAAGTAGTATTAGGATTAAAAAAAAGTTTGGGTGGCAACCCCTGTCACTCAAATTTTTTCAACTTTTTTTGGCATTTATTGATTTAGTTTAAGGTTTGCAGAAATTTTTTAGCGTAGTCTTGAATACATAGAGTAAAGACAACATATAAAAGGTAGTGACAATATATATAACCATATGACGCTTATGTGCTCATATATATTGTTATTAATAAGAGTGTACTACCCTTACGAGGGGCGCTGGCTCAACAGTGTTAATGTACGTATTTTTTCTACTAAAAAGGTAGGTATGTCATGGCAGAGCAATTTGCTAAAGCTTGGGAAGATTTTGCTGCAGGTGAGTGGCAAAGCGAAGTAAACGTTCGTGATTTCATTCAAAAGAACTACACGCCGTATGAAGGCGACGAGTCTTTCCTAGTTTCTGAGGGTACTGAAGCAACTAACAAGCTTTGGTCTTCGGTAATGGAAGGTATCAAACAGGAAAACGCAACTAAAGCACCTGTAGATTTCGATACTTCTGTTATCTCTACCATTACTGCTCACGATGCAGGTTACATTGAGAAAGATCTTGAGACTATCGTTGGTCTACAAACTGAGAAGCCACTAAAACGTGCAATCATCCCTAACGGTGGTGTACGTATGGTTGAAGGTTCTTGTAAAGCATACGGTGAAACTCTTGACCCAATGGTTTCAAAAATCTACTCAGAATACCGCAAAACACACAATGCTGGCGTTTTCGATATCTACACTCCTGATATCCTAAAATGTCGTAAGTCTGGTGTTCTGACTGGTCTTCCTGATGCTTACGGCCGTGGTCGTATCATTGGTGACTACCGTCGTGTTGCACTTTACGGTATTGATTTCCTAATGAAAGATAAAGCTGCTCAATTCGCTTCTCTACAAGAGCGTTTCGAGAACGGCGAAGATCTTTCTGCAACAATGCAATTGCGTGAAGAGATCTCTGAGCAACATCGTGCTCTAGGTCAAATCAAGCAAATGGCTGAGAAATACGGTTTCGATATCTCTGAGCCAGCTCAAACAGCTCAAGAAGCTATCCAGTGGACTTACTTCGGCTACCTAGCTGCTGTTAAATCTCAAAACGGTGCTGCAATGTCTCTAGGTCGTACTTCGACTTTCCTAGACATCTACATCGAGCGTGATATCGCTGCTGGCAAAATCACAGAAGACCAAGCACAAGAAATGATCGACCACTTCGTAATGAAGCTGCGTATGGTTCGTTTCCTACGTACTCCTGAGTACGATGAGCTATTCTCTGGCGACCCAATCTGGGCAACAGAGTCTATGGGTGGTATGGGTATCGACGGTCGTACGCTAGTAACGCGTTCGAACTTCCGTTTCCTAAACTCTCTATACACTATGGGTCCTTCTCCAGAGCCAAACATCACTGTTCTTTGGTCTGAGCAACTACCTGACGGCTTCAAACGTTTCTGTGCGAAGGTATCTATCGATACTTCTTCTATCCAGTACGAAAATGATGACCTAATGCGTCCTGACCTTGAGTCTGATGATTACGCTATCGCTTGTTGTGTATCTCCAATGATCGTTGGTAAGCAAATGCAGTTCTTCGGTGCTCGTGCTAACCTTGCGAAAACAATGCTTTACGCAATCAACGGCGGTGTGGACGAAAAACTTAAGATGCAAGTTGGTCCTAAAGAAGTGCCAATGACTGACGCTGTTCTTGATTACGATAAAGTAATGGACCGTCTAGATCACTTCATGGACTGGCTAGCTAAGCAATACGTGACTGCACTAAACAGCATTCACTACATGCACGACAAGTACAGCTACGAAGCGTCTCTAATGGCTCTTCATGACCGTGACGTTCGTCGTACTATGGCTTGTGGTATTGCTGGTCTATCTGTTGCAGCTGACTCACTATCTGCAATCAAGTTCGCGACTGTTAAACCAATCCGCGACGAAGATGGCATCGCAACTGACTTCGAAATCGAAGGCGATTACCCTAAATACGGTAACAACGACTCTCGTGTAGATGATATTGCTTGTGAACTAGTTTCTACGTTCATGAACAAGATCCGTAAGCTTAAGACTTACCGTAACTCTATCCCTACACAGTCAGTTCTTACTATCACGTCTAACGTGGTTTACGGTAAGAAAACAGGTAACACTCCAGACGGTCGTCGTGCTGGCGCTCCTTTCGCTCCTGGTGCAAACCCAATGCACGGTCGTGATGAGAAAGGCGCTGTAGCTTCACTAACGTCTGTAGGTAAACTACCGTTTGCTGACGCACAAGATGGTATCTCTTACACGTTCTCTATCGTGCCAAACGCACTAGGTAAAGAACAAGACAGTCAACGTGCTAACCTTGCAGGCCTAATGGATGGTTACTTCCACCACGAAGCTGGCATTGAAGGTGGTCAACACCTTAACGTTAACGTTCTTAACCGCGAAACTCTTGAAGACGCAGTTAAGCACCCTGAGAAATACCCTCAGCTAACAATCCGTGTATCTGGTTACGCTGTTCGCTTTAACTCTCTAACTGCAGAGCAACAAGCTGACGTAATCGCACGTACATTTACTGAGTCTCTATAAGCTCACGCTCAATAGACAGTAAATAACATTAGCCTCGCCAATGTGCGGGGCTTTTTTATATCTGAAATAAATCGCACTACACTCACCTATCCCGCGAAATGTTAGGTTGAGCAAAAAAGCACCCTGCCATTCACTTTTTTTCCACAAATTCTGTCAAATTACGGTAATATCGCGGTTCATAATTTAAGAGTAACTGCTCCATGAAATACCTGCGTTGTTTACCCCTGATTCTTCTCTCTTTCTCATCTTTAGCCTCTGAGCGTTCTACGCTGACTTTTGCTTTAGATAATGATGGTATTTTTGGTGTCGACCAAGACTATACCAACGGCTTATTTCTGGGTTACACATCATCAAGTATTACGCCATATAACTGGGTAAAACCACTGAGCCTTTCTTACTGGGGCGCAAGCTCTCTAGATAAGTGGGAAATCACCATTGGCCACAAGATGTATACGCCTTCTGACATTGAGTTAGAAACGCCATCGGCTAATGATCGCCCATACGCAGGCTACCTACACACTGAATTCAATTACATCAGCTTAAACCCACAGCAAGCCCAGCGTTTTAATATCACGTTTGGTACCACGGGCGAACGCGCACTTTCAGAAGACGCTCAAAAGCTAGTTCACTCGATCACTAAATCGGATGAGCCTATGGGTTGGGAATACCAAGTCGATGATGAGTGGGCGGGAAGCGTTGGTTACCTAAGCCATTTCAACTTAATGCGTAATCAAGCTATTGCGAATACTGACTACGAAATCTCTAACGTTTCAGAAATCAACGTCGGTAACTTTAGAAGTGATATCTCGACTGGTTTTATGTTCCGTTGGGGTACGGATTTGGGCGGTAACTTTGGTGCAGCTAACATCACCACAGAAAACCCATTCAAACCTGGCATGATCGGTGCGTCAAACGCTGGTTGGTTTACCTATGCAGGCCTTGAAGGTCGTTACCGATTCAACGACCTAACTATCGAAGGCGATCGTTCTGAAATCGAAGATAATTGGCCGAATCCAGAACAATACGATGTCACTTTAGAGAACATTCAAGCAACAGCTGTATTGGGTGTCGCTTGGTATAACCAATACGTTGGTGCCTCTTTTGCGCTAACAGCAAAAACACCGGATTACGAAGAAGCGAAAGAGGCAGTGTACACCACTGGCGGTATCACAATGTTTGCTTTCTTCTAGCCACTAGTAAGGGCTTTCGTCCTTTACTTTTCAAGTTTAATAAAGGCAATCATCTTCACAGGTGATTGCCTTTATTTTTAAAGGTCTCGTTACCATTTGACCCTATTTTATGTACCGTTTTTGTAATAAAATAAACGGTATAAATTCCTCTACGAGAATAGCTCATGTCTACAACTGGTCGCATTCACTCATTCGAATCTTGTGGTACTGTCGATGGCCCTGGTATCCGCTTTATTGTGTTTCTTCAAGGCTGCTTAATGCGTTGTATGTACTGTCATAACCGTGATACATGGGATCTTCATGACGGAAAGGAAGTAACGGTCGAAGAGATCATCAACGAAGCAAAATCATACCGTCATTTCATGAAAGCATCAGGCGGTGGTATCACTTGTTCTGGTGGTGAAGCGATGCTACAACCTGAGTTTGTTCGTGACTTTTTCCGCGCAGCTCAAGCTGAAGGCATCCACACTTGTCTTGATACTAATGGCTACATTCGTAAGCACACTGAAGTGGTTGACGAAGTACTAGAAGCCTCTGATCTAGTGATGCTCGATCTTAAGCACATGCGAGATGAGATTCACCACGATTTCATTGGTGTATCAAACAGACGCACTCTGGATTTTGCGCGCTACTTGCACAAAATTGGTAAGAAAACCTGGATTCGTTATGTGATTGTCCCTGGCTACACGGACACGCCTGAAGATGCTCATCTGCTAGGTGAATTCATCAAAGACATGGATAACATCGAGAAAGTAGAACTGCTTCCATACCATAAACTTGGTGCACATAAGTGGGAAGCGCTTGGTTTTGATTACCCTCTTGAAGGTACAAACCCGCCAAGCAAAGAGAAAATGGACGAGATTGTTGCTGTTCTAAGCCAGTACCATTCAAACGTAAAATACTAATCTAGACTTACGTTCATAGTGTTTTCAAACGCCTCAATTTCGATTGGGGCGTTTTCTTTTCGAGCCAAACAATCCTTTCACTTTTCTTTACAACTTTTGTTTATCAATTCAAAAAATCATATTAAATCCGTGTTGAGATCATGTTTCCACTCGTAGGAATGCTGTTACTCTTACTGCAACAAAAGAATACAACATTTAGTTTTTTAGTGAGGCTCCTCCCATGGAAATGACCAATGCTCAGCGTCTAATTCTATCAAATCAATACTACCTAATGTCTCAAATGGATCCTGAGAACTCCGCTAAATACCAACGTCTACAAACGATTGTAGAACGTGGTTACGAACTCCAAATGCGTGAGCTTAACAAAGAGTTTGGTTGTTTGACTGAAGCAGAATGTCGCGAAATTATCGACATCATGGAGATGTACCATGCAATGCAAGAATCGAACAAAATGCTTGCAGAACAAGAACGTGCTGAAGTAGACCAACGTCGCCTGCAGTTCTTAGGTTTTGATATCGCTTCTGAAGCGCAGATCGTACATTACGTGCGTTTCCTTGTTGATTCTGAAGGTCTTTACCCTCAATTCGACAAAGCAGATCACCACTTCAATAGCCAAATGCCAATGCTAGAGAAGTACCGTCGCATGCTAACAACATGGCGCAACTGTCCTCGTCAGTACCACCTATGTGCGACAGAGCTATCTCAAATCTTTAGCGCTTAATACGTTAATAGATCAGCGATAACTTTTTTAAAAGTTTCAAGAAAAAGGGTTACTCATGATGAGTAACCCTTTTTTTAATGTTCACACACAAACAGAAAACGGGGCTTATGAAGCGATGTGGATAAAAAGTGTACTTCAGATACAGAAAACGCGAATGAATCATAAAGATAAGATATTAAATATTGAACCATTTCCAATTAATCTCTCTGATATCGCCCATTAACCAACGAACACAAACCTAGTATTTACAAGCAATTAGGTCATTCATCTTTGTTAATTCCACTTCGAAACCTTTAATACAAATTAAAAACCACCGCTCGATTTTGAACGGTGTTTTTTATTTTAAATAAGATAGCTAGAATTCTCCCCGAAATTTATTAACCAGAGCGATAAACAAAATGAGAAAATTCATCCTTGCATCACTAGCTATCATGTCTACTTCAGCTTTCGCAGCTAACGAAATGTACGTACTTGGCGGCGTTGGCATTAACGAAGACGACACAGGCGCACAATTCACTGTTGGTTCACAAATTCTTGATACAAACTTTTATCTAGAATCAACGATGAATTACATCGACTCAGACAGCAGCGATGTTATTTCAGACGTAAACGGCGACCTAACTAAGTACAAGGGCGATTACCAACACTTCAAAATGTCTCTAGCGCCAATGTATAAATATAGCTTCGATGACTCTTTTGCTATCTACGGTAAGGTTGGTCTTGCTTACTCAAACTTTAATTCTAAATCAACATGGGCTAATGCAGACGAATCAGACACTCACAAGTATTCAGATAGCAAGTGGGGCGCAATTTACGGCATCGGTGCTGAATTTAAGTCAGCGCAACCAATGTTTGGTAACTCGAAATTTATGGCGCGTGTCGGTTTCGATTGGTACGACTTCAGCTCAGGCAGCATGAACCTAGGCAGTGATGCCACTCTAGGTCTACAAGCTGGTTTCACTTTCTAAGATATGAAGCAGAAAGGTTTTTAAACCACTAGGTGAAGAGCTTGGTGGTGAATGGATTAAGCTGATGAGTGCTAAATCTAACCATCCAATGCCTCTCCTTGCGTTGATTATTATAATAATCGGCCTGTACTTCGCATAAATAAAAAGGGTTTCTCATCATGAGTAACCCTTTTTTTAATGTTCGCACACAAAGAGAAAAACCGAAGCAACTAGAAAACGTAAGCCACACCGACGTTCGCGGCCATGTTGATACCACTTTCAAGTATTGGGCTATTCTCTATATCACCTTCAAGGTTGGTATAACGAACGCCACCGGTCACTCGAACATTCGGGGTTACATGTAAATAGCCACCTAAACCAATAAAGTACTGACCATCCCAGTCTGCATCGAATTCATCTAAGTTAGTTCTTGCCGCTTCAGCTGAACTCACACCATATAAATGATTGTTCAAACGCTCGCTGTTGTAGGCGTAACCAATAGATGGGGTAATCGCCCAGCTATTACGACGAATAGGTAAACGCCATGCCGCTTCCGCATAAATACCGTTGTGCTTAAAGCCTAAATCCGAACCCGCAGTCGCTTCAAACATGCCAACCAGAGTGATCACTTGGTAGCTGATACCGCCCAATTGAGAGTATTAATTAAATAATGTACTTATATTCAGATTAATGAGCAAAAAGAAGTGTACTCTAAAAATATGCTAACTTATTGATAGCAAACATGATTGCACTTCTTTTTTGATCGCTAATGCCTAACTCAATTTATGCCTTCTAATGGCGTTGTTGCCTAAATCAGTTGAACCTTTTCCAAGTCCCGTGATCTGAACCTTTGTGATAGTTAGAACGGTGGTGACATGGGTAAAGCGAAAAAG
>NZ_JADDYK010000074.1:0-214 GCF_015163615.1 Vibrio sp. OPT18 | reverse complement strand
AGGATAAGGGTTGCGCTCGTTGCGGGACTTAACCCAACATTTCACAACACGAGCTGACGACAGCCATGCAGCACCTGTCTCAGAGCTCCCGAAGGCACTCCTGCGTCTCCGCTGGATTCTCTGGATGTCAAGAGTAGGTAAGGTTCTTCGCGTTGCATCGAATTAAACCACATGCTCCACCGCTTGTGCGGGCCCCCGTCAATTCATTTGAGTT
>NZ_JADDYK010000008.1:0-16502 GCF_015163615.1 Vibrio sp. OPT18 | reverse complement strand
ATTTAGCTTTTTTGTTAGCTGTCGAGTCTCTCGACAGTAAAATATCCAACTCTGACGAGGCTCGACGACGATCATCCAATTCAAGAAGAATCTTGATACTTAAAGGGTCTCCCGCATCAGCTTGAGCTCTAAGCTTTCGAATATAGAAGCGGCGCTCCTCCTTTGAGGGGTAAAGCCCGCGCCCTTGTTGTAAATCCATACCGAACCTCTTTGAAACTTGATTTAAAGTAAGGATGCAATAAAAAAAAACCGTTAAATACAACGATACGGAAATAAGTATTTTCTTTTTCGCACAGGGGAGCTGAGGCATAAAAAAACCACCCGAAGGTGGCATTTATCACGTTACATCGCATTTGGGGTTGGCGCTCTTTACGAAGAGGTCAGTTCTCCGAGGATAAACCCATCGATTTCAGACAATCGCCCTCTCCAAAGAACCCCTGCTTGTTTCGATGGAGGCATAGGCTCCGAATTAAAGGTTTGGTGAATTCTTGCATTATCTAGGTGGATAAAATCAGACACCGAAGGGGATTCTGCATATAGAGAGAATGTTTCCATTAAGTCTTGATTAGGATTTTCTCGACTCAAGCCTTTTGCGAACATCTCACCAAACTTATCAAAGTACACCTTTGCATTGATCAACGTACCACTTACGACGGTGCCCTTTACGTTCAAAGTGACACCAAAGTTAACGCACCCTTCATTCACGATTTTTATCAGCATTCTTAGAAAGTCATCACTTGAGCTTTCTAATGTTGGAAGTTCCGTATTCTCACTATTTTTATCTGTCATAATTCCTCTAAATTAATTATATGAAACCTGTAATATATTACCCCTAAGAGGTTGAAGGGCAAGATTAAAACTCACACAATCAACCAAAGACAGAAGGCAAAAAGTAAAGCCACAAGTATTGAATAGAAACGAGTCCTTCTTGCGTTAACCCAAACTCGAAACACGGATGAAACATCGATACTAACGTTCATAATGAAATAACCCTATATCAAAAAAGAAGAGAGTACTTAACCTTTCTTTTTAAGTCGCCTACAAGAAAATATTAACAATTCAACCCAGTAAGTGAGGCCACCATGAGTAAACGTCATAAAAAAGTACAGAAGAGAACAGCTAAGAAAAAGTCTGCTCTTAAGAAGATCAACCAGGTCGAAGAACAGCAACGGTTAGAGGTCAAAGAGCTCAAGCGATATCAATCCTTACTCACTAAAGAAACCATCCTAGATATTTTAATTAACGACTTGAATGAATCACCAGAGGACTGCGAACTTTATTTCGACACGATGGAAAATGAACTTGGTGTTAGTTTTAATGCTATGAAAAATAAACCTTCCGCGATCACAATTGAAAAGGTTGATAATGACGATGTCACTTATCGCACTCACTCATGGTATGAAATGTTCATTGAAAAGTTGGTCCATAAATATGGTGAAGAAGGTGCACGAAAACAAGCTTGGGGGATCCAAACCGGCTTTATGACAACCATGCTGTCAGCAAAAGAGATTGTGTCTGAGCTGCACTCTGATTAAACATAATTACGTAACTTCATTTTTTGGTGCGTCAAATGGTCATTATGGTAAATAGCCAAGTTTGGCCACTTTTTTGATAACTTGAACACGAAAAACAGTACAAGCACGAAAAAATTTAAGTTTTGTTTCTTTAACCGGTGATTTTTACTGGTTGTAAATTTGTTACAAAAAGACGTATTTTTAGGCAGGAAAATAAGTGGGGGTATTTGGCGGCCGATTCACATCGAAACCGCCAAAAGATCAGTTTTTTGCTATTTATCGTCAAGCTCTGGGATCGCCTGGTAAGTTTCAATAAATTTTTGCGGCGTCATTTCAAATTCGCATAGATACCAGTCAGGACAAAACACCCAAGCTTTACCAGGGGCCAGAATTAAACGTTTACCACAATCAGGACACTTAACAACGCTCTCTATATGCTGGCAAGGACGGCAAGCACCGTTATTACAAACATACGCCATTATGATTCCTTATGCGTTCACGCCCATTTTATCTAAACAGTATTGTTCAAATTGATATAACGCCTCATCATCAAAACGCCCAGAATCGCGCAAGCTCATCATTTCCATAAACAGATGGCGGTTCTTAAGGTCCAGGTTAATGTAATCATGCAAGTGCGCTACGCGCGGTGTTTCAGTGCGTCGATACCAATTACTGAACGCTGCAGTGAAAAACATTTCGGCGCGGCCACCGTCTTCTATAGCCTCGCGAAGATCCGCAAGCACATCTTCTAACGGTCGAGCTTTCGCGATCGTCTTGGGCTCAACAACAAGAGAACGCACAGATTCTAAAATCTTTTGTTGCTCAATCTTGCTGTATTGTGGGAATTGCTTCACTAACTGTTCGATGTATTCGTTTAACATAGATTGTTCAAATGTCATGCTCATATACTAGCCTTACTATCTGTTGTTAATTGGCCTCTGACAGCCGACAAGAGGATTTAATATTCGTCGTATGACGGTCCGGCAAAGTTATCGAATCGGGAATACTGGCCTTGGAATGTCAGCCTTACATTACCGATCGGACCATTTCTTTGCTTACCGATGATTATTTCAGCCGTTCCTTTATCTTTACTATCTTCGTGATAAACCTCATCGCGATAAATAAACATAATAAGATCTGCATCTTGCTCAATCGATCCCGACTCTCTCAAGTCTGAATTGATAGGACGCTTATCGGGGCGGCTCTCCAACGTTCGATTTAACTGGGATAACGCCACAACGGGCACATTGAGTTCTTTCGCCAAAGCTTTTAATGAACGGCTTATCTCGGCAATCTCTAACGTTCTGTTACCCTGCAAGCCTGGTACTTGCATCAATTGAAGATAATCGACCATTATCATCGATAGGCCGCCATGTTCGCGGGACATGCGGCGCGCTTTAACTCTTAGTTCTGTTGGGGTAATCCCTGATCTATCGTCAATGAAAATATTATCTCGCTCCATTAACATGCCACTTGCGCCCGATATTTTCGCCCAATCTTCATCATCAAGCTGGCTCGTTCTAATTTTGGTCAAATCAACACGAGACAAAGAAGAAAGCATTCTCATCATTAACTGTTCAGACGGCATTTCAAGAGAAAAAATCAATACAGGCTTATCGTTCTCCATTGCCGCGTTTTCACACAAGTTCATTGCAAAGGTTGTTTTTCCCATCGATGGACGGGCGGCGACGATAATCAGATCAGAATTTTGTAGCCCTGCCGTTTTCTTGTTTAGATCAGTGAAGCCAGTTGATAAGCCGGTTACACCGTCCTGGGCCGTGTGAAGTAATTCTTCCATTCGTCCTAACGTCTTTTCGAGCACATTGCCTAAGCTCTGCATACTATCGACGCTAACAGAATGTTGGTTCGAAATTGCCAACACCTTGCTTTCAATTGAATCGATCAACTCAGTTGATGAAACCTCTTTCGAGTCATAAGCAGAAGAAACGATTTCATTACCGACGGATATAACGTTTCTTAATACGGCTTTCTCTCTCACGATTTCAGAATAAGCGGTAATATTCGCGGCGCTTGGTGTGTTCTTGGCTAAATCTGCCAAGTAAGCAAATCCGCCGACGTCTTCTAGCTTTTCCTGCTTTTCTAGCAACTCAGAAAGCGTGATAAGGTCCAAAGGTTGACCCGCTTCTAATAACTTCCTAGACGCATCAAAAATCACGCGGTGGTAACGTAAATAGAAATCAGCTCCCGACACTTTATCGGACACGTCATCCCACCTACTATTATCTAGCAACAAACCACCCAAGACAGATTGTTCGGCTTCTTGTGAGTAAGGAACCTTCTTTAATAATTCTTCATTTTTCATTTTTAGTCTCTGGTATTCACCAAAATTTATAATTGTTCCAAAAAAGGTCCCTTACTGGGCTCTACGCAGTTTTGAAGCCAAGATCCAACTTAAAACCACACGCGTGGGCATAGCTAACTAACGTTCTTAAGCTAGGATTAGCCCGTCCAGACTCTAAACGAGAAATATTAGGCGCTCTCGTCCCCATCTTCTCTGCAACCTCATCTTGAGTGAGCCCAGACTTTTCTCTCATCGTCAGTAGAGTGCTAATCAGTTCAAACTCATCACCAAGTTCGTCATATGCTCCTTTCACATCTACATTTTCAAATGCTTTTTCTTTTAGCGTTGATAAACTCATCATTTCACCTCTTTCATTCTATCTCGAGCGATATTAATTTCGTTCTTGGGTGTTTTATTTGACTTCTTAACAAAGGCACGCAACACATAAACATGCTGCCCTTTTAAGTAACAAAACAACCCCCTCCCTATTCCTTCTTTCGCCTTGGCTCTTACTTCAAAAAGTCCATCACCCATCGATTCAGTATGTGGAGGGCCAAGATTTGCACCATGCATTTCAATTAATTCTAAAAGCTTAATCATACGAGCTTGGATTTTTGGTGGCATAGATAATATTTCATCCTCTACACCATCATGAAAATCCACTTTCCAAGTCATTCTTACCCCTTAAAACTTATCATATATGATAAGTTTATATTAGCACTCTCATTACAAACTTCAAACTACTTTTAAAATCTACCACCAATAACGCGCATAAAATTCACTCAACGAGAGGTTGCTCACTCTCCCGCGCTGAGAAGCGCTAAGAGAGTCGAGTAATCAACCTCTCATTTCGCCAATTTCGGGAGCATAGCCCCCGCTATGTACGACTCTTAAAATCGTCGTTACATAGCGGGGGTTATGGCTTAACACACTTTCACGCACATTTTAATAAACATATTGATGACTAAATCATCAATTGATAACATTTCAATGAAAGTGAGCGTTTATCGACCGCCTTAAAGTCGTTAGAGTTTTTCCCAAAAGGGCATGCCGGTTTCTCATAAAAACCGAGACTCAAGATCAAAACTTGAGTATCTGGAACCTGCCAGTTAAAGCAGAGATCCACATTTGGATAACTGACACTCCACAGCAAAAAGAGTCGAACTTATCACGTTACGATAACGCCTTTTCAATGCGAAATTGAAACGCTTAGCCCTACGTTATAAGGCTCTAGAGTTAACCCTTCTAGTCAAAATAATGGTTCGTAATACAGGTGAGAGCGGTCAGACCTAAGCAACGTTAAAGCTTAAACAGTGGCGAATAGGCATTCAGTTGTCGCTGAACTTGATAAGAGTCAGTAGTTCTTACAACACAGTGGAGGTGGTTTTGTGTTTGATGCACACCAAGAAGCGGAAGCACTCAAGCAACAAACCCGCATAATACGAAAACGATCGTATAACCGTAGAAAATCCAGATTAGACCAATACAAAGGGGAACTTCTTTCCTTACGTCGTGAAGGTTGCAGTGTCGCAGAGCTTCAACGCTGGCTCAGAAAAAAACGTATCAAAGTCGTTCACTCTACAGTCGCTCGATGGCTGGATCAGCAAGATGGGTAAATTTGCCAGCCCTGCCAAACAAGCAGCTAGTGTAATGAAGACCATCCAGGGACAATCTCTTGCGTCAGTAGGTACGGTTCGTAACTATGAGCAGGCTCTAACTCGTGTTGCTGAATATGCTAAAGAGCAGCGCATCGATGGCGGACTTAGAGGCTTAACCCCAACTCAAGCAATCCTTTACTTAGAGCAGCGCGGAGAGCAGGTGGGACAGAAAGCTCTCGACATGGAACGTCAAGCTGTACAATGCATGATGCAACACGTCACAGGCCACCTCGAAAACGCCACTACCCTACCGGTGATAAAGTCAGAGAAAGCTCAGGCCCTAAATTCAAGAGCTTATACTCCTGATCAAGCTAACCTTGTATCTCAGCACCAAAGTGAAAAGTACAGTATCGCCACCCAACTAGCACACGCTTGCGGACTCAGAGCTCACGAGTTACTGACATTGCGCCCCAGAGAGGAGCGCTTGCCCGATGAACGTCCCACCCTAGAGAGTAAGTGGAGCGGTCGAGACGGAAAACTTTATACCGTAGAGGGAAAAGGTGGTTTGGTGCGTGATGTTCTCATACCTCATGTTCTAAGCCAGAAGTTAGAGTCCCTGCGTCATGAAACACCGAAACACATCACAGATAGAGGCGTTCACTATATCAATCATTATGCCATAGGAGGAGGTCAGCCCTGGAGTAATTCATTCTCTGCTGCTGCAAATCGGTGTCTAGGTTGGTCTGAAGGGGGGCACGGTCTACGACATAGCTATGCCCAAGAGCGAATGCATGAACTACAACGATCAGGGCTTTCCCAAGAGCTTGCATTAGAAACCGTTAGCCAAGAAATGGGGCATTTTCGCCCAGAAATTACAGAGGTATATCTACGATGAGATGGATCTTATTTATCTCCTTGATCATCGGTCTATTGTATTTAGGCGATCATACACATCAATATGTCAGCGGGTTATCTCTGGTTGAAATAGGTCATACTACCGACAAGATACAAGATGGCTGGCAATTCTGGAACGGTAAGACAGACTCCGCTCAGTTTGCCCCGTTCTATAGCAAAGTAGACGGATGGAACATCTTTGTTCAGATCTGGCCAGTCGCAGCAAGTTTAGGCTTACTTTGCGTATTACTTATCCCAATGAGCATTTATCTTTTTGGTCGCCTATCTAGCCAAGAATTAAGAACAGCAAAACAAAAATTGTTAGAAGTTCAGAAACAAGCCAAAGAACGCATTGCGACCGCAGAGAAAAGAGCATTGAAATACGCTCGTTCGGAAGTTCAAGATCAAATGGATAGCGCCCAACAAGCCGAACGACAAGCTCAATATCGAGAGACTAAAGCTCAAGAGTTAGAGGGTAGTTTACAGCAAAAAATTGATACTATTCGCTGGCAAGCTCAACAGGCAATCACTGCTGCGAATCAGGAAAAAGCAGAGTTACAGAAGCAGTTGGCTATCGCCGATAAAAGAAAGAGAAATGCGGCAGCTACAGCCGAAAGAAGGAGAAAGAAGCTCGAGAAAAGATAATTTAGATATCTTTATTACGAGCAGGTCGCCCTCTAGATAGTGCAGGGTAACCCAATATATCTCGCCTTTCTTTAAACAACTTTTGTAACGAAGAATGCGGTCTTTCTATATCAGGGTAAGACGATATAAATAGATCAGCACCAAGAGCAACAGATATTGGATGCTCAATACTATGAACAATTTTATCCATTAACGGAATTAACTCTTTTTTTGTTCGGTTATGCCTTTCATTTTGTGCTTTTCTATTTTGTTCAGTGGTAATTCTATCCGTTAAAACTCCATTAACCGACATAACTTCAAACAAAGCGGCTAGGACTCTCAAACTTTCCGCTTCTTGTTCCATTCCATTAGCTTTAAGCACTTGTTCAATATGGGGTATTTTAGCCAAATGATAATTAGCTATATGACGAAGTTCATTAAAACCATTTGTCTTTGTAACATTAATCATAAAAAGAGCAACAAGCCGATCATGAAGTCTTTTAGATTCAATTAAATCTTCAAATACATACAGTTCTTCTTTTTGCAAATTCGTCAATAAGTCCATAAATACACACCGTCTAAAGAAGTTCTAAGCGAAAATCTTATGCCTTAAAGTTTTGTTTTTTTCGTTACTTCTAACCGCTTCTTCGCGTAAGATCTTGCATCGTCACTAACGGGCTCTACAGCTTCCCCAAGCAAGTTAAACCTTTGAGATTCCTTTTCCGCTACAGCTTTTAAGTAATTTTTCCGTCTAACCCAAGCGCTTAAAAATTTCCGTACTGGTTTGTAAGAACCAAACTTCAAAGTCTCAAAACCACCGGCTAAACGGTGAGCCTCTCTAATCTCATCATCGATACCAATCGATAATGGCTTAATGCTTTTCTTATCGAATAACTCTGGCCAAGACTCTAGGATCCAATCTCTACACGCAAAATAAATCCGTGAACTTTCTTCTGCTTGTAATTTTTCCTGATCTTCTTTTGTTTTTTTCTTATCGACCACAGGCTTACTCTCAACTTCTTTGTTAAGAGTTAATTTGCGTCTTTTTTTAATAATGATTTCTGTCATAACATTCTAAACTTAATCGAAATTTTAACTAATGGTAACAAAGTGTGGGTTGCCATGAAATTCACTGCAACCCACTCCCCATACTACCTGTTAGAGGACGTCAAATTTTTTAAAGCTTTATAAGCTAATCGTTCAATTTCTGACGCTTGCTCTTGTTGGAGTTCAAGCAACTCTAAAAGGTCGTCTTCACCGAGTTCATGGGCTTTACCTTCCTGGCTAATAACTGACACTGTTCTAATTCGAGCCGCTAA
Organism: Vibrio sp. OPT18; assembly: GCF_015163615.1. Classification (NCBI taxonomy): domain Bacteria; kingdom Pseudomonadati; phylum Pseudomonadota; class Gammaproteobacteria; order Vibrionales; family Vibrionaceae; genus Vibrio; species Vibrio sp. OPT18. Next base: position 8,251 of record NZ_JADDYK010000008.1, on the reverse strand, counting down.
CTTTTGAACTCGTAGTATATCTTCGGTTTTCATTACTTATCTCCCTGGCGAACGGATGCCAATTCTTCTAAAAATGCTTTAAACGCGGCGCCAGACAATGGACCTAAATGAATAGTTTTGTTTTCTTCGTGGGCTTTGATAAAATCTTGCACTAAGTGACTCATATAGACTTACCTCTGTTTGGTTGCTATCGCCGCCCCAGGTCGCCAAACTCATGGGCGGCGTTTTTATATTTACTTTTCGTCTTGCTGTACTTGTCTAAGAAATGCATTAACAATGTAGCTGTTCATACTTCCACTAACTTTCCCTAATGCTTTCAACTCTCTAAAGGTTTCTCTTGCGCTAGATGGCACATTACGTAAGGTCATGTTAAAAACCTCATTACCCGACTGTTCTTTTAAAGCCGGTTGTGGCACTTCTTTTACGTTTAAACTTCGTTTAGCCATATTTAACCTCCATAAATATAATATCAAATGATACACAAAGTGCAACACAAAACGATACTCAAAAAGAGTATCAATATACCTTTTCAAATATATGCTTAGATAAAAAACTGAACTGAGCAGCAACAGTACCAGATTTAACACTTTCTCCAGAAAAAGCAGCGGAAGGAATCGATGCAGAAGCATTTATTCGAACAGGGCACAGCTTTAAGTGATCTAATTGATCGATATGATTATCCATATCAGAAAAATCATTACGGCTATGGTGAACCTTGTTATGCAAAACGTAAGCGCATAGCTTTTCACCAACCATATTACTTACCTCTTTAATCACATTGTTAAAATCAACCAACGCGAACTGGTCTGTTGGATCATCAGTAGATGGCGTTAAAATATAATCAGACTGACTTAACGCATATCTAATAAGCTCTGAATCAAAGCCACCGCAATCAACTATCGTTAGATCTTTTGTATCCAACCAATCCAGTAATTCACTTTTCTTTTTGGTAACTTTAATCTCTAGAGGTTGCCCCCTTAGTTGATTTAACTTTGACAATCCACCATGAACATCCAAATCAATAATTTGTTTAGGGTTTAAATGGTGGATAAGATTTAGGGTTACGGATGTTTTACCAGTCCCCCCTTTTTGATTTGATACACAAATAACAGCCATTGATACACCTTTTGATACTCAAATTATGTATCAATAAGAGTATCATCACTTCATAAATTAGCAATAGTGTTACTGTGACACGTCACTAATTTTTCTTTTAAGTAAAACCTGCAAAGCAAATGGATGTCCCTCTTATCAAATCGCCTACGTAGCATCACAACAATAGAATTGACGAGGCTATACAAAAGAATACAGAAACACTCTTAAAGCTCTCTACGAGCAATTGAGCGTACTCATGCTCTATATCGCTACCTAATTGATTTATTTGCGCCCAGAAGCGCACCCACAGAACTTACCTTCAAATGCGGACTAGCCCCGCAGGGATAAGCAAAGCACGAAGTGCAAGCGAAGCACCAAGCCGCTCGATGCGGTTCGATAGACCACGATACTTAATCGGCGCGGTTAGTTACACAGGACGCCGTTAAATCTCGCCTTACCCTCCTGCTAGACCTCGCGAAGCGAAAGAAGGCTAGGTGATAGGTTTAAATTAAATACGAAAGGTTAAGGATTGGTTCCACTAGATAATCGTAATACTCGAAAGGATGACGGTCGGATGACAAAAGGAATGTTCAGCGCAGCCAGCTATTGCGATAAGTTGAATTGAGAGTGATTGATTAAAGCTGGCTGTTGGGGCCCGTTAAATTGTGCCCACAATGGCTTAAGTAATCGCTGTAGCTTAATTACAATTTAATGGGAGGTATTTTTATGAGCGAAGCGAAAGATTAAAACCCGTCGCCTTTATGGCGTGGGTTTATCCTTCTTTTTAAAGAAGCGGTATGTTCATGGGTAATTTTCGAGGTTATTTATTATTCCTAGGATGAAAGTTAACTCTAACGGCGGTGATCGAGGGTGTGATGGGGTAGAAAGGGGATCGAGAGAAATAAAATTACTGTATTTTTACACAGTCTTTTTATCTAGATGTGCGAAAGCCTCTGCAGTTAAGCAGATGGCAGAAAGTGACAGGGTTACGTGTAGGTTTCGAGCATGGCCAAAAGCAACTCATCAAACTGTTTGTTAGTGCCCAGATCTGGAACGCTAGCAAGGTTTAATTCATCTTTAACTTTCATCTTGGCCGCACGGATTTGATAAGGCGGTAATTGTGAAATTGCGATTTGACGAAGTTTTATCTCCGTCGGTGAGCGGTCATCCTTAGGCTTGCTGGCTTTCTCTACCGCTTCCTTTAAGCGATGTTCCGCATCCATCACTTGCTTAGTTTGTTTATTTGCGCCTGTAAACTCACGCTTAAGGCGGCCTAATAAGTTGCGTAATGATGGGCGGTCCAATGAAGCAATACGATCAGACTCGGATTGGCGAAGCACTTCTGCTTGGCGTTTTTTCTTCGCGGACTTGATTAACCCTTCTTTCTCTTGCCATTTCCTCGCAGAATTCAGCATCTTGCGCGTATCTTCCATCGTTAAACCAAACCCTTTAAATAGATTCGGTTTAAAAAATATACGCTTGGCCTTGTTCGTTTTACTTTCCTTGTCAAATTCACGCACAACCACAACCAAATCGGCGGCTTCCATATCTTCAAGGGCACCATGTACCGGATCGCAAGCCAAACGACCATGACGATATTTACCATTTTCGCCATCATAACCAGGTTCGTATTCGTGAAGCTGGCCAATCATGCGCGCCAGTTCTTCGACGCTGGCTTTCACTTCAAACAAAAACGGCGCTTCGGGATCGTAATCAGCACGGTAAATCATTGCACGGGTAAGGGCATCGAGCGTTTGCTCTCGCTCTAAGCGAATCGAGGCTCTACGAGGAGGAAGGGTTTTCGTTTTCCAAGTGCCATCTTTTAGTTTTTGACGGTTAATCACTTTACCTTCTACGCGCATTTTGCGCATAAAGCGGTTTTTGTTCCAATTGTGAGCTGAAAGGATCGCATCTAAACGGCGAGCGATTGCGTGCTCAACCATAGGAAGATCGAATTTTGGAATATATCGTCGAGAACCAGGTTGGTTCTCTGTACAGGGTGTAGATAAAGGGGTTACAAATACATTCAATTCCATAATTCGAGCCTTAAAACTTGATTAAAGTGCTCGTTCCCCATAGAATTGAATTTGACGTTTCAGTTCTTTCACGGTTGGCGCCGTGTGGGTAACGAATCTACAGAAAGGGACCTTGGCGGGTCCCTTTCTTGTTTTAGAGTCTATCATAGCCACCAAGACTCATTCGATCAATCAAACAACGCCATGTTGTGATATTTTCTACGCTTTCCTTTCTTTAATTCTTTATTTCCTTATGAAATAAATAGTTAAGCGGACTTTTCGTCCTAAATAAACCCATTATCTTTAGCAAACTCAACCATGACCAATGATCCTATCAAGTCTCCATAATCGTCAAAAACACGATTCAAAGCTTTTGAATATTGCAATGAACGCTTTATAGGGTAACAATTATTTAGCTTTTCAAAAATCACACTCGCTTCATGCAATTGCTCATCTGTCGCCTTTTTAGACTTCTCTAAGCAATCATTCCACATTCTATCTATTTTCTTTTTTCTTGATTTACGTCCCATATATCCCTCACGAATCAAACGCAAATGTACGCGACTTCCTTTCAGCCATTCGCTCTCTTTCTGCGAAACGACGGTCTATTTCATCTGCTATGTCACGCGCACTCATACCAGGTGAAGCATGAATTTCATAAGTCACACTGCTTTGATCGATAAATGTTCTTGAGCTGGACTTTGCCGCGACTTGACCAATTGAAGTTGGCGGATTACTTCTAGCGCCTTGGTATGTCTCATTAGAACCATCACTTAACGCTGTGGAGCGCGCTGTTATAGCGGTAGGGTTAGTTACCGAAGGAATAGCGGCGGTGTTTTTTGTCATCTCTTGAGTGACTTTTAACGTTTTCTCTGTCTGCTCATCACCACCAAAAAGACCACTCCACCAATCAGAGACTTGAGAAAGCATGCCAGTGATATATTGAATCCCATCAGAAAACATTCCCGTAATGCTTTGCCATATCCCATCAAAGAAGTCGGTCAATGGTTGCCATGCCTGGATAACCCATCCTAATGGTGAAAACATGAAAATAGACTTAATAAATTCCCACCCAATCGAAAACGTTGTTTTCAAGCTTTCCCATAAACCAGAGAAAAATCCAGACAAAGGTTCCCAATACTTAATAACGACCGCGACAACAGCTACTAAAGCTGCAACACCTGCCACAATAAGACCGATAGGGTTAGCGGTTAAAGCAGCATTGAGCGCCCACTGAGCGACTGACCACACCTTTGCACTAACAGCCATAGCTTTTTGAAGCATCGCAAAAATCCCCATTGAATTAATGCCGGTGATCATGGCTAGGTTCCATCCTATTTGTGCTAATTTTGCAATTAACATTGCAGACTTTAACGCAACAAAACCAACAGTAATGCTTGCAATGGCTTGCGTTAACATTGGAAAACGTTCAAGTAAATTCGTGACAAACACTAGGACGTTACCAAGCTTATCAGCAACAAATTGAAAGGCAGGGGCTAACGCTTTGCCAAGAGTAATAATCAAGCCGGTTAATCGTTGATTAAAACGAGTTAACGATTCATTAGGACCCGTGAGTGTATCACCAGCCATTTTCATGGTTGTGGCCAAGCCACCGTTAAGGTTGGAATTCATTGCAGTGATGTTACCCTCTAGCTGATCCAGTTTTGGGTACATCAAGTCAATCATGGCAATAGCTTCATCTGTTCCAAAAGCCTTTTTCAGCTCTTGCTTTTCAACCGCATCAAGCGTTTCACCGTAACGACCTTTTAACTCACTTAAAATATCCGGCATCGAGCGAAGTTGATTATTCACATCAAGAAAGCTCAAACCTAGTTTCTCTCCTGCTCCTGCGGCAGAACCTAGAAAAGCTCGATACTTGGTTGCTGCTTCACTGCCGCTCATCGTGGCTTGAAGTTGCCCCAAAATAGAAAGCTGTTCAGCAAAAGGCACATTTGCAGAAGTTGCGGTTGAGCCCAAACTAGTAATGGCTGATTGCATTTCTTGGCCGTTGGTTTTGAACGATTTAACACTCGCAGCAATACCGGCACTAAAATACTCACCAAAACGGCTGTCTCGTTCTGCAGCGCTCATTTTGTCCCAGTTCTCGATGTTCGCTCCGGCAAAACGACTAAACTGATCGCGGTAAATGTTATACCCCGATGCCATTAATGCCGTCATTTGCTCCGTTGTTGATTTCGTAGCACCGGCTGTCAATGCTGCAATTTTAGTAAACTGCCCAACGGCTTCATCCGATAAACTGGCAATGCCCGATTTGATGTCATAACTCGCGCGAATAAACTCTTCTTGTGTCGTTCCACTCCATTCCTGAGAAAACTCTCGAGCAGCCTTAGTGATTTTATCGATACCCGTAGCATCGATCCCCAAAGACGATAATTCACCTTGAGCACTGGCCACTTCACCATAGGTCGAAACCATGCCTTTCATGGCTAACCCTGCTGCAGTGATTTTCGCAGTGTCACCGGCGGCAGAAATACCAAGATCACGATTCTTTGATTTTAAGGCGTTTACTTTTTGCTGCGTTTTGGCCACCTGATCAAGTGCGGCTCTCTCTTGCTTTAATTTTTGCGTATAACGATGCGTTTCATCTTGAACCCGCTTCGTTCCTTGCGCCAAATTCTTTGTTGAAACACCGGCTTTATAAAGATCAGCTCGTAGCTTTTCGAGTTGCGCACTTTCTTTCTGGTGCGCATCTTCTAGCTTCGACACTTCTTTCCATTGTTTTTCAACTGCGGCGGTTTGCTTCTTCGTTGGAGCTGTCATAGCTGATAACTCTCGAGTCATCATCTGAGCTTTAATTCTTGCCTGTTCGAGCTCTTGACTGGTTTTTTTGCTTGAACTCTGCAGTTTGTCAAAGTGGTCAATATCACCGGCGGCTTTATTCAAAGCTGTTATTTTTTGTTGGGTTTTCTGAATCGAATCACCGCTTTTTTTCGTCTGATCCGTCATTTTAGCTATTGGCGCTGTCAGGTTATCCACCATCCCCATAACCATAGTTAGCTTCTGTCTTTGTTCTGACATCACGCCCCCTTATTCAAAAATTGAGTGCGGTATACCGCTTCTGCCGCTTCTCGCAAAATATAGCGACGAACACCATTATCTTCTGAACTTGGTGTTACCTTGTTAGTAAACAATCGTGTTTCAACGGTGCGACGATCAAAACCAAGCATCAGAGCCAGATCGGGGATCGAGTAAACAAACTGATTGGCACTTTTCTTTCTCATGCTCCCCCCTTAAGTTCCACTGAGATGATGGCCTCCGCCGCCTCTTTCACTACGTAAACCTGCACGCCTTTTTCTTTTGAGTGAGGTTTTACCTGATAAGCTCTTAATCGCTTTCGGACTGTATCGCGGTTTAAATCAAACATCTCTCCAAGTTCGGTTACGTTCTTAAGAAAGAGATGAGCCGTTTTATATAATTGATTGGCCATGTTTGCCTTCTTTACACAAATACGAATCAGAAAACCGTCACGAACCGCAATAAAAGATCACCAAATCGACACCTCTGAAGCCTTATGTAGCCTAGAATTCGGCACACCAGTGCTTGTAGTGGTGTTGGTGCATAGGAAATCCGAAAATTTCTCAAATACCGCGGGCCTCGCACCCGTGGTATCACTCTATTTCCCCAGGGTCCCCGGACTTTTCCGCGCTCTAGTCTTAACTTCATCGTAAGTTATTGATTTAACGAGCCGTAACACAACCGACCCGCTACCTAATCAAGCGCGTTAGGACAACTCCCCGCCGCGCTTGTTTATTCCCCTGTGATAGATGTGCAATTTTCTTTGTAAGCCTTACCACACAAAGGCTATGGCACTCTTATTCATTAGCTCGATCTCGTCTCTGTCTCGTTCACTTCAAGAGATAAGAGTTAGCGATAGGTTGCAGGGGGATAACCTCTACCATCCATTAGTTCCATCACACCGTAACGCAGTGCCAGCCTAATGAAGATTAAACTTAATTGGTGACGGTTTACTCACCTTAATAAATGCGATTGGGATTCCTTTCACAGGTACACGCCCAGCACCACCATCAACCGAGTGGGTATATAGCCATTGCCCGTCTATAGACACGGCAGCAACAACATGAGGTTCAGTATGGTTATCGGAAATAATTGAGAGCCAATAAAAGCCTTCAAACTCTTCGGGGTGAAAGTGAGGTGTTATCTTTGTCCATTTCATATCGATTACCTATCATCGTTGAAAAGATTAGGTGACCACGAGGAAAGGAGGCCTCTGTCACCAGTCGGGGTTTTTCAAGCGCAATCGCCGACTAACCGCTCCTACTTTTGGAAGTATCGCCTACGTATATAGGACACGCTTGCCTTAGTTAAAAGGCCGACAAATATTTACTCTTCAACATCTTCTTCTGCAGGTAAATCTACAGGTGGATTCAATATTTCTTCGCAGAGATTAGGAACAAAACATTGCCACCAAGGCTTAAGATTAGTGGGGCGCTGAGGTTGTTCAGGGAATTTCTTTAACGCGGAATATAGTCTCGAGTCGTATGGGACGGCTTTTTCTACCGCTAAACTCCAAGCACTACCAATATCAACTTCATATTTTTCATAACTTGGTTTGGTATGGCTCACTGCATTGATCAGCTTTCTACGCTCAGCGGAGCTAAGAATACTCATTGCCTCGGCGCTAGAGATCCCCAAGGATTTAGTAGTATAAGACTCATCTCTTTGGTGGATTAACGAGAAAAGATCTTCAAACGCTTGCTCAATCTTATTGTTGAGTTCGTTGTAATTTTCTTTACATTTCTCATGATTAGACATGATGTTACGAAGTAATAACTCTCGACGTTGGCTTGCATCAAGCGCTTTTGCTTCTTCAATGCGCGCAATCTCACTCTGCTTTTCACTTTCAAGTAAAACGAGTTTATCTTGTAAAATTGAACGTTCTTTTGCGGCTTTGTTGATATCCGATTCTTTCAGGGATACCGGCTTGCAATGGTCAAGAGCAACTTGAGTTTTTTCAATCATGCTCTCTATTGTTTTTAATTCCTCAGACACTTAGTGCTCCTTATTTAGCTTTTTTGTTAGCTGTCGAGTCTCTCGACAGTAAAATATCCAACTCTGACGAGGCTCGACGACGATCATCCAATTCAAGAAGAATCTTGATA